>JBEIFW010000052.1:0-19248 GCA_040382215.1 Acidimicrobiales bacterium | reverse complement strand
GGCAGCGGCGGTGCCTCGGGGGCATCGGCCCACGCCGGCGGACCGCTCGCATGGTCCGGCCGCTCGTCGCCGACCGGCGTCACCGTGTCCTCCACCGGCCGCTCCGGATCGGGCTCGGCCGCCCGGCGAGCGGTCTCGGTGAACCCGGTGCGGACATCGTCCATGGTCTGGCGGAATTCTCGGGTGGGCTCATCGAGGGTGTTGCGCAGCTCCTCCTGGAACCCGTTCGCCATGCGGCGGACCTCGCCGTATACCCGGCCGACCTTGCGCAGCACGTCGGGGAGCTTTTCGGGCCCGAGGACGACCAGGGCGATGACGAGGATGATGATCACCTCGCCACCGGTCACGTTGAACACGGCGGGGAGTCTACGGATCGGGTCCCTGCCCCACCGAGTGAGCACCGTGGGCGCCGAAGTGCCGTGACGCCGGTCAGGTTCGGCAGAATCCTTCGATGCCCCAGCAGCGACTCCCGTCGTTGATCGACCCCCCGATCGGCTTCGCCCATAGGGGTGCGAGCGCCCATGCGCCGGAGAACACCCTGGAGGCCTTCGCGCTCGCGCTGCGCTTGGGTGCCAGCGGTTTGGAGAGCGATGTCTGGCTCACCGCCGACGGGGTCCCGGTGCTGGACCACGACGGCGTGGTGCGGCGCGGGGTGCGCCGCCGACCGATCTCGACGGTGGCCCGGGCCGAGCTCCCCAGTCACGTCCCGACGCTCGGTGAGCTGTTCGCGGCCTGTGGGGGGGCGTTCGAGCTCTCGCTCGACCTGAAGGATCCGGCGGCCGGACCGGCAGTCCTGGCCGAGGCGCGCGCGGGGTTGCGCGCCGGCACCGCGGCGCTGTGGCTCTGCCACCCTGAACTCGACGTCCTGCAGGCGTTGCGACCGGCCGACAGCGAGGTCCGGCTCGTCAACTCGACCAAACTCGCTGCGCTCAAGGACGGCCCGGAACGCCGGGCCGCCACCCTGGCCGACCTTGGGATCGACGCCGTGAACCTGCACCATGCGAGCTGGACCGGGGGGTTGACCACGTTGTTCCACCGCTTCGGACGCATCGCGTTCGCCCGGGACCTGCAGTTCGAACGCCCGCTCCGCGAGACGCTGCGAATGGGGATCGACGGCGTGTTCGGCGACTGGGTCGACCGCATCGTCGACGCCATGCGGGCCGAGATCGGGGGCTGAGCCGGCCGGACCCAGCTGGCTCAGCGGTTGTCGACCCCGTCGATGCGCTCGCGCAGGTGACGGATGCCGTCGTCGTCCCCGAGAACCAACAGCCGATCACCGGCGCGCACCACGGTCGATCCGGTTGGTACGACGAACTCCTCGCGGTGCTCGACGAGGGTGATCATCGTTCCGGCGGGCAGCCCGAGGTCGATGAGCGGCTGCCCGTCACTCGTCGAGCAGGGCGGCACCACGACCTCGTTGAGGCTCACCCCGCAAGCCTCGATCGCCTTCGATTCGATCGGCCACGGCGGCCGCTCGTCCGCCACCGTCGCCGTCAGCCCGGCCAGCAGCGCCGTGATCAGCACCCCGACCGTCGCCAGGGCCGTGCCGTGGCGCGGCACCGGCCGGATCTCGTTCCACCTGGTCGAGAGCCGCCACGACCTGTTCCCGCTGGTCAGGGTATTGGTTGCGGCGGCTGTGGGGCCGGTCGAGGGCGGGCCGCGACGGGGCTAGAGCCAGCCGAGGTGGGTGAGCGGCCAGACCCGTACGAAGGCCCGGCCGACGACGAGGTCCTCCGGGATCGGTCCGAACACCCGGCTGTCCTGGGAGAACGGCCGGTTGTCGCCCATCACGAACACGCAACCGTCGGGCACGGTAACCGTCTCGAAGGGGCCGGTCGAGAGTTGCAGGTACGGCTCGACGAGTTGCTGGCCGTTCACGAACACCTTGCCGTCGCGGCCTTCGATGCGGTCCCCGGGGAGCCCGATCACCCGCTTGATGAGGTCCTTGATGTCGCTTCCGGCGGCCCACACGTAGGACGGTCTGCAGCGGTTCTGCCCGCTTGCGGGGCGCTCGAACACCACCACGTCACCGCGGTCGATGTCGTGGAGGCGGTAGCTCATCTTGTTGACGAGCACCCGGTCCCCGGTCTGCAGGGTCGGCACCATCGATTCCGACGGGATGTAGAACGCGGCGAGGAGGAAGGCGCGTACGACCAGGGCGATGGCGAGGGCGCCGGCGATCACCAGCGTCCATTCACGCATCGTCTTCAGGGTGCTGTTGCCCGACGAGCGGGAACGGGTGCGGGGGGTGGTCACGTCGGGTTCACAGGCTGGCGATGAGCTTTTCGACCCGTTCGTCGCGCGACTTGAACGGGTCCTTGCACAGCACGGTCCGCTGGGCGTGGTCGTTGAGCTTCAAATGCACCCAGTCGACGGTGTAATCGCGCTTGCGCTCCTTGGCCCGTCGGATGAACTCGCCGCGCAGGCGAGCGCGGGTGGTCTGGGGCGGCGTGTCGATCGCGGTGTCGATGTCCTCGTCGGTGCACATCCGCTCCACCATCCCACGGTGCTCGAGCAGGTAGTAAAGGCCCCGGTTGCGATTCACGTCGTGGTACTGCAGGTCCATGAGGGCCACCTTCGGGTGCCCGAGCGACAGTTCGTTGCGCTCTCGGTAGGCCTCGAGGAGCTTGTACTTGATGACCCAGTCGCACTCCCGGTCCAACTCGAGCGGATCACGCTCGATGGTGGTGACGCAGTGCTCCCACATCTGCAACGCCTTGGTCTCCATTGGGCCGAGGCCCCGGCTCTCCGCGTACCGCAGGGCACGGTCGAGGTACTCGCGCTGGATGTCGAGGGCGGAAACCTCGCGACCGTTGGCGAGGCGCACCGTGCGCCGGCAGGTCATGTCGTGGCTGATCTCACGGATGGCCCGGATCGGATTCTCGAGGGTCATGTCGCGCAGCACCACCGACGGGTCCTCGAGCATCCGGAGCAGGATCGACGCAGCACCAACCTTCAAGAATGCGGCGTACTCGCTCATGTTGGAGTCGCCGACGATGACGTGGAGCCGCCGGTAGCGCTCGGCGTCGGCGTGGGGTTCGTCGCGGGTGTTGATGATCGGGCGGCTGCGCGTGGTGGCCGACGAGACGCCTTCCCAGATGTGCTCGGCACGCTGGGCGATGCAGTACAGCGCGCCCCGGGCGGTCTGGAGCACCTTGCCAGCGCCGGCGTAGATCTGGCGGCTCACCAGGAACGGGATCAGGACTTCTGCGTAGTGGGCCAGATCGTCCCGGCGGCTCGTCAGGTAGTTCTCGTGGCAGCCGTAGCTGTTGCCGGCCGAGTCGGTGTTGTTCTTGAACAGGTAGATGGTGCCGCGGATCCCCTCCTCGCGCAGGCGTTGCTCGGCACCGGCGAGCAGTTGCTCGAGGATTCGCTCCCCCGCCTTGTCGTGCACGACGACGTCGTGGATCGAGTCGCACTCCGGTGTGGCGTACTCGGGGTGCGAGCCGACATCGAGGTAGAGACGGGCGCCGTTGGCGAGGAACACGTTGGAGCTGCGCCCCCAGGACACGACCCGACGGAAGAGGTAGCGCGCCACCTCGTCGGGGCTGAGACGGCGCTGACCCCGAAGGGTGCAGGTGACGCCGTACTCGTTTTCCAACCCGAAGATGCGGCGCTCCACGGCGGGCACCGTATCGGTCCGGACCGCAGCGCCGTGCGCATCCGCGCCGGGGGCTCAGCCCAGCAGCGACTCGACCTCGTCGTCGCCGAGGCGTTGGAAGCAGCGACGCCCGTTGCCGCGGGCGAGCACCGCTACCTCGAGATCACCCGGGCTGAGCGTGCGCTCCGGGCCCGCCAGCGCCGCCACGGCGACGCCCAGGGCGCGACCCAGGCCCATGTCGGGCACCCACGACGCCTCGAGCCGGCCTGCGATCGCCTCGGAGTCGCCGCCGAGCACGCTGAAGCGGTTCTCGTCCATGACCGTGCCGTCGTAGAGGATGTGGAAGAGCTGGTCACCTCCGGGCACGAATCCGGCTTCGGCGACAAGGATCTCCACCTCCATCGGCTTCATCTCGTGGGTGAAGATCTGGCCGAGGATCTGCGCGTAGTTGTTGGCGAGACTGCGGGCATCCACGTCGTCGCGCGAGTACTGGAAGCCCTTCAGGTCGGCGGCGCGCACGCCGGCGACGCGCAACTGGTCGAACTCGTTGTACTTCCCGACCCCGGCGAACGCGATGCGGTCGTAGATCTCCGACACCTTGCGCAGCGTGTTCGACGGATTCTCGGCGACGATCGCGACCCCGCCGTCGAAGATGACGGCCGTGAGGCTGCGACCCCGGGCGATGCCCTTGCGGGCGTAATCCGCCCGGTCCTTCATCAACTGCTCGGGCGAGACGTACGGCATCATGCTCACGGTCGGACCCCCTGACGTGCGGCGGCAATGCCTTCGAAACGGGTGCGCAGCTCGTCGTCGTCGAGGCGCTCGAACCCGGTGGCGGTGACGGTGGCGACCACTGGGTAGATGCCCCGCAACGGGTCGGGGCCGCCGGTGGCCGAGTCCGCGTCGGCCGCTTCCCACAGGGCGGTGAGCACCAGGTCGACCACGTCGTCACGCCGCATGCCCGGTCGGAACCCAACCTTGACGACCGTGCCGGCGTGCACGCTGCCCGAGCCGGTTGCGACGTAGTCGGCCTCCTCGTAGCGGCCTCCGGTGACGTCGTAGTCGAACAGGCGGCCCACCTGGCGGCGGGTGTCCCACCCGGCGAAGATCGGCACGACGACCATGCCCTGCATGGCTGCGGGCAGGTTGCCGCGCACCATCATCGACAGCTGGTTCGCCTTGCCCTCGAGTGACAGCGGCGAGCCCTCCACCTTCTCGTAGTGCTCGAGCTGCAGCTGGAACAGCTTGACCATCTCCATTGCGGGTCCCGCCGCTCCGGCGATGGCCACCGCCGAGTGTCGGTCGGCGGGCATCACCTTCTCCATCGACCGGTGGCTGATCAGGTTGCCGGCCGTGGCCCGCCGGTCGCCGGCCATCACCACGCCGTCCGCGTACCGGACGGCGACGCACGTGGTGGCGTGGGGCACGACGAGCGAGCCTGCGGCCCGGACGGGGGCGAAAGGATCGAGGCCGCTGCGCCGCAGCACCTCGTACATGCTCGGGCCGGGGTCGTCCCCGGCGGCGTACAGGGGGATCGCCATAGACCGGGGAGGCTACCGTCGCTCGTCATGCAGGGACTCAGCGATCCGAGCGTCCAGGACGATCCGTTCTCGTACTACCGGGAACGGATGGCGGCCTGCCCGGTGTGGCACGAGGCCGACATCGACCTGTACGTGATCGGCGGACACGCCGAGAGCCGGTCGGCGCTGATGGACGTGGGCACGTTCTCGTCCCGCCCGGCCGCAGGCCGCACGACCCCCAACGCGGTTGCGATCGCCTACCAGCAGCGCCTCGCCGAGCGGGGTTGGGCCCGGGCGGCGACGTTGCAGCGCACGGATCCACCGGTCCACACCCGATACCGCAAGCTGCTCAACCGGGTGTTCACCCCGGCCCGGGTGAAGGACCTCACCCCGCACATCGAGGACATCACGACGACGCTGATCGACGCATTCGCGCCGGCGGGCCGGTGCGAGTTCGTCTCGGCGCTCGCGCTGCCGCTGCCGGGGATCTTCATCGCCGAGCAGCTCGGGCTCGACCGCAGCGAGTACCGCACGTTCCGGCGGTGGGCCGACGCGATGCTGGCGCTCGCGCAGCGGTCGATGACCGTCGAGGACGCGCTCGCCGAGGCCGACGTGGAGATCGAGGCGCAACACTTCCTGGCCCGGGTGTTCGAGGAGCGCCGGGCGAATCCCGGTGACGATCTGATCTCGCTGCTGGTCACTGCGCACGGCGACGACGAGGAACCGTTCACCATGGGCGAGCTCCAGGACCTGCTCCATCAGCTCGTCACCGGCGGGTTCGAGACGACCACGGGCGCGCTGGCCGCGGGCCTGCTGCTGCTTGCGACCCACCCCGACCAGCAGGCGCTGCTGCGGGAGCGCCCGGAGTTGATGGGCAACTTCATCGAGGAGGTGTTGCGGATCGACAGCCCGGTGCAGGGGTTGTGGCGGCGCACGACGTGCCCGGTGAGCGTCGGCGGCCTGGAGATCCCGGCAAACGCGTCGGTGATGATCCGCTTCGGGGCCGCGAACCGTGACGAGCGGGTGTTCGACGATCCCGACCGGTTCGACATCACCCGCGACAACGCCCGCAACAACGTTGCGTTCGGGTTCGGCAATCACTACTGCGTGGGCGCTGCGTTGGCCCGCCAGGAGATGCACTCGGCGTTCACCCAGCTGCTCGCCCGCCTCGACGACATCACCCTCGACGGTCCTCTCGCTGAGCCGCTGCACGAGCCGAGCTTCTTCCTGCGCCCGATGCGCCAGCTCGACGTGCGCTTCCAGGCGCGATGACGGGCCGAAGGGCGCGGTTCAGCCGAGCCCGGCGATCTCGGTGATGATCCCGCCGGTGACGGCGACGTTGATCCGCTCGGGCCGGTAGTCGGTGGTGCCCATCTGAGCCACGCCGTCGATCCGTACGGCCCGCACCACATAGCCCGAGGCACGCGCCGCTTCCGGGGTGCGCCCGAGCAGCGAATCGGCCTGCGCCTTGGTCGGAACGGACACCGCCGACACCGTCGGCCCGCCATCGGTCGAGGGAACCGTTGTCGTGGGAACGGCCGTGGTCGGCGCGACCGTGGTGCCCGGCGTCACCTTCGGCGCACCGGTGGGTTCGGGTTCGGCGCCGCAGGCGGCGAGCAACGACGCGCCGGCCAGCGAGAAGGCGAGACCGAGGACGATCAGGACCCCCGGACGGCGGATCACCGGGCGACCGCGTCGATCAGGTGCGCATCTTTCACGCTCACCCGGTTCACATCGGTCGACACCGGGTGCAGGGTGAGCACACCCTCGCCGGCGGGTACGAGCAGGCCGGCGACCGTCGCGGCGTCGAGCGGCCCGGGGGTGAGCCAGCGGGCCCAGTCGGCGGGTTCCAGGATTGCCGGCATCCGGTCGTGCACGGGTGCCATCGTCGCATTGGCAGCGGTGGTGACGATCGTCAGGGAGTGCAGCCAAGGTGCCTCGGGCCCCGCTGTCGGGTCCCTCCAGGTGCTCCACAGCCCGGCGAGCGCGAGCGGGGTGCCGTCGCAGCGGTGTATGTACATCGGCTGCTTGGTCCGCTGCCCGGGCACGGCCTGCCACTCGTAGAACCCGTCTGCGGGCACGAGGCACCGGCGGCGCGGAACGAGCGACCGGAACGCAGGCTTGGCCAGCAGCGTTTCGGCCCGGGCGTTGATCATCTTCGAACCGACCTTCACGTCCGGCGCCCATGACGGCACGAGCCCCCAGCGGAACAGTTCGAGGTGCCGGCCGTCGCTGCGTTCGACCACCGCCCACACCGCGTTGGTGGGCGCCACGTTGTAGGACGGTTCGGGTGGGGCGACCCCCTCGGTGACGGTGGCGTCGAAATACTGGGCCAACACCTCGGGCGGGGTGGCCGAGACGTAGCGGCCGCACACGGCGTTCAGCCTGCCAGGGGCGCGTGGTCGAGCCGGGGCAGCACGAGGCGACCGAACCGTTCGGCCTCCCGTTCGTGGGGGTAGCCCGACAGGATGAACGCGTCGATCCCAAGGGCCTGGTACGCCTCGAGGGTCGCCGCTACCTGGTTGGGATCGCCGACGATCGCTGCACCGCACCCGCTGCGGGCCCGACCGATCCCGGTCCACAGGTGGGGCTCGACGTAGCCGTCGTCGTCGGCGTCCTCACGCAGTTCCGCCTGGCGGCGAACGCCGGTCGAGGTGGAGTCGAGCGATCGCGCCCGGATCGCTGCACCCATGGCGTCGTCGAGGTCGGCGACCAGCGCGCGGGCGGCGTCGCGGGCCTCGGACTCGGTGTCGCGCACCACAACGTGCACCCGGTAGCCGAATCGCAGCGTCCGGCCGTGCCGTGCCGCTCGGGTTCGCAGGTCGTCGAGGACCGCGGCCACCCGGGGCATCGTGTCGGGCCACAACAGGTAGACGTCGGCCGCTGCTGCGGCGACCTCCCGGGCGGGTTCGGACAGACCGCCGAAGTAGAGCGCCGGGCAGCGTCCCGACACGGTACGGGCAGACGGCGGCGCCACGTGGAGGTCGAGGAACTCGCCGTGGAACTCGACGGCCTCACCGTCGAGCAGGTGGCGCAACACCGTCATCTCCTCGAGGGTGCGCCGGTAGCGGACCTCGGCGTCGAGCCGCTCGCCGGGCCGATCACTGGAGATGATGTTCACCGTCAGGCGGCCGCCGAGCATCTGGTCGAGGGTCGCGAGCTGACGGGCGAGCTGTGGTACCCACAGCTCGCCGCAGCGCACGGCGACGAGCAGGCGCATCCGATGGAGCTGTGGGGCGAGCCCGCTGGCGAATGTGATGGCGTCGATCCCGAGGTCGTACCCCGATGGCAGCAGGAGGTTGTCGAACCCGGCCGCAGCGGCGGTGCGGGCGATCGCCGAGCAGTGGGACCACGACGACCGCAGCGCCGGGTCCGGGACGCCGAGACGTTCGTAGTCGTCGTCGCACAGCGCCGAGAACCAGGACACTTCGACCGGACCGGTCACGGCAGCGGCACGCCCTCGGCGGCTTGGACGATCCGGTAGAGGTCGGCCCGGTCGAGGTGCACCCCGAGCGCGGTGACGGCGTCGACGAGCCGGTCCGCTCGCTGGGTGCCGACCACGGCGACGGGCCGGGCGGGGTGGGCGAGCACGAATGCGATCGCAATGGCGGAACGGGAGACCTGCTCACGCTCGGCGAGCGCGTCGAGCGTCTCGAGCAGTTCGGCCCGGAGGCCCTCGCCGGTGGCGATCCGGCCGCCGCCGAGCGGGCTCCAGGCGAGCGGCACCCGACCGGTGGCGGCGCAAGCGTCGAAGGTGCCGTCGCGCAGCGGCGCCAGGTGGGCCACGGAGTACTCGGGCTGATCGGTGACGATCGGGAACGGTAGGTGGGCGGCGAGCGCTGCGGTCTGGGCCGGGGTGTGGTTGGACACCCCGACGGCGCGCACCTTGCCCTCGGCGACCAGCGCGCCGAGGGTGTCGGCGAGCGCCGCAGGGTGGGTGAACAGGTCGGGCCGGTGGATCTGGTAGAGGTCGATCACGTCGACCCCGAGGCGGCGGAGCGAGGCCTCGCACGCGGCGCGCAGCGCCGTGGGCGAGGAGTCGTACGGAACCGGGGGCACGATCCCGCCCTTGGTGGCCAGCACGATCCGGTGTCGCAGACCGGGGCGGGCGGCGAGCACCCGGCCGAGGAGCGCCTCGTTGGCGCCGAATCCGGCCCCGCCCCAGTCGAGGCCGTAGACGTCGGCGTTGTCGACGAGGTTCATCCCTAGGCCGACCGCGGTCTCGAGGAGATCTGCGGCCGGACCGGGATCGGAGCCGACGAACCGCCAGCATCCGAACGCAAGCGGCCCGACCGTCAGGGTGGTTCCGGGGAGGGTCCGGGGGGACGGGTCGATCAGTCCGGTCACGGTCAGAAGTAGATGATCTTCTCGGCGTTGGCCTCGGCGGCGTCGAGGTCGTCGGTGTAAGCGCCGGTGGACAGGTACTTCCACCCGCCGTCGCACACGATGAACACGATGACGCCCTCATCGATTTCCCGGGCGACCTTCACTGCGCCTGCAAGCGCAGCACCGGAGGAGATGCCGGCGAAGATGCCGCATCGGGCGACGAGCTCCCGGGTCCACTCGAGCGATTCGCGGGGCCGCACGACCCGCTTGCGGTCGAGCAGTTCCATGCCGTGCCAGGACTCGAACAGCGGCGGGATGTAGCCCTCGTCGAGGTTGCGGAGCCCTTCGACGCGCTCGCCGAGCGGTGGTTCGATCGCGACCACCTTGATCCCGGGGTTGCGTTCCTTCAGGTACCGGCCGGTTCCCATGAGGGTGCCCGAGGTGCCGAGCCCGGCGACGAAGTGGGTGATCTCCGGGCAGTCCCGCCAGATCTCCGGGCCCGTGCCCTCGTAGTGCGCACGCGGGTTGGCGTCGTTCGCGTACTGGTAGAGGAAGGCCCACTCAGGGTTCGCCGCGGCCATCTCGAGTGCCCGCTTGACCGCCCCGTTGGAGCCCTCGGGGCCCGGGGTCAGGATCAGTTCGGCGCCGAACACCTCGAGCATCTGGCGGCGCTCGATCGACACCGACTCGGGCATCAGGATCTTGATCGGGTACCCCTTGATCCGGGCGATCGCGGCCAGCGCGATGCCGGTGTTGCCCGACGAGGGTTCGATGATCGTCTGGCCGGGACGCAGCGTGCCGTCCTTCTCGGCGGTCTCGATCATCGACTTCGCGATGCGATCCTTCACCGACCCGAACGGGTTCTGCATCTCCAGTTTGGCCAGGATCCGCACCCGGGCGTTGGGGGACAACACGCTCACGTCGACCAGAGGGGTGTTGCCGATCAGGTCGAGGACGTTCTCGAAGATGGGCACAGCCGTCTCCCTGTTCCGGCCGGACACGGGAAACCCGACCGGATCGGTCAGGATCCTACCGGCTCAGTATCCCAAGCGCTCGACCCGGTCGGCCCGATGCTGCCAGTTGCGGTCCACCCGAACGGCGAGCTCGAGGTGGCAGCCTTCAGGGAGCTGCCGGCGCACTGCGATGCCGACCTGCTTGAGGACGGCGCCGCCCTTGCCGATCACGATCCCCTTCTGGCTGTCTCGCTCGACGAGGATCTCGACCCGGATCCGGGGCCAGTCCCATTCGGTGACCCGGGTGGCGATCGAATACGGCAGTTCGTCTCGGGTGATCGCCAGCAGCTGCTCGCGCACGAGCTCGGCGACGCGGGTCTCGTCGTCGACGTCGGAGACCGTGCCGGTCGGGAAGTACCGGGGGCCGGCGGGCATCCGCTCGATCAGGTGGTCGAGCAGGGCCTCGGTGCCGGCCCCGGTGCGAGCCGAGACCGGGAAGAAGCTCTCGGCGCCGGAGAGGTCGGCCAGCTCGGAGAGACGGCGCAGCACGACACCGTGGGTGAGCCCGTCGACCTTGTTGAGCACGACCACGTAGCCGCTTGCGAGGCGCTGTGCGACCCAGCGGTCGCCCGAACCGGTGCCGGCGCGGGCGTCGATCACCAGGCAGGCGACGTCGACATCCGCGAGCGCGTCGCTGGCGGCGGCGTTGAGCCGTTCGCCGAGCGCGGTCACGGGCTTGTGGAAGCCGGGGGTGTCGACGAAGACGAGCTGGGCGCCGGGGCGCTCCACGATTCCCCGCACCGGGGCCCGGGTGGTCTGGGGCTTGTCCGACACGATCGACACCTTCGTGCCGCACAACCGGTTCAGCAGCGTCGACTTCCCGACGTTGGGTCGCCCGACCAGGGTGATGAACCCCGAGCGCGGACTGGCATCGGGGGGCGCTCCTGCGGGCGGCTCAGCCGGCACCGGAGGGCACGGCTTCGGTGCCGGCGTCGGGGAGTCGGCTCACGTGGACCAGGCTGATGCGGCGGCCGTCGAGGCGGCGGGCGGTGAACACGTAGCCGTCGTAGGTGACGGTCTCACCCTCGACGGGCAGGCGGCCGAGTTCGCTGAGGAGGAACCCGCCCACGGTGTCCCAGTCGCCCTCGGGGAGCTGGATCGGCAGCAGGTCGCTGAGGTCGTCGACCGACATGCCGCCGTCCACGAGGAGCTCACCGCCGTCGAGGCGTTCGACCTCCCGGTCCTCGACGTCGTGCTCGTCGACGATGTCCCCCACGAGCTCCTCGATGCAGTCCTCGAGTGTGACCAGGCCGGCGGTGCCGCCGTACTCGTCGATCAGCACGGCGAGGTGGTACTTCTCGGCCTGCATCTCGCGCATCAGGTGGGCGACCGGTTTGGTCTCGGGGACGAAGTGTGCCGGTCGGGACCACTGGGCGACGACGTCGGCCCCGCGACCCTCGCGCTCGGCCCGGATCAGGTCCTTGGTGTGGGCCACGCCGAGAATGTCGTCGGAGGTCTCCCCCACGACCGGCATCCGGGAATAGCCCTCGGCGATCGCGACGTCGAGCGCGGCGCTGACGGTGGCTTCCCCGTCCACGGTGACCATGTCCGGGCGGGGCACCATGATCTCTCGGGCGACGGTGTCCCCGAAGGAGATGATCGATTCGATCAACTCGCGTTCCTCGGCCTCGATCACCTCGTCCTCGGCGGCGGCGCCGACGATGCCGAGCAGCTCCTGCTCGGACACGAACGGCCCCTGCTTGAGGCCCTTGCCCGGCACGATGACGTTGGCGAGACCGATCAGTGCCCGGGACAGCAGCCGCAGTGGCCAGAACCGCACGAGTGCCCGGATCGGTCGGGCGGCGAGCAGCGCAGCTCGTTCGCTGTGCTGCACCGCCCAGGTCTTGGGCACCGCCTCGGTGATCGCGAACAGCAACACCACGTTGAGGAAGAAACCGAGCACGAGCCCGAGGGCGCCGAAGAGACGGTCGACGAGGATCGTCGTGAGGAACGCCTGCGCAACCTGGCAGACATTGACCGTGAGCAGGACCGGGTTGAGGAACTCCTCGGGCTTGGTGACGAGGTCGAGCAGGGCGCGCGATGCCCGCGGGCGGGCGCCGCCGTCGACGAGCGCCTGGGCCTTCACCCGGCTGATCCGGTTGACCGCGGTCTCGCCGACGGCGAGGAACGTGAGCACGGCCAGCAGCAAGAGGTTGGCGACGATGATCCAGCCGTCGCGGCCTTCGAGCTGTGCGGCGAGCACGGCGGCGGTCACGGCTGCTCCTGGCGAAATGCGGTCGGCGGTTCGCCCTGCCAGTGGTGCGCAACGAGCAACTCCCGTTCGCGGGCCCGCATGCGCTGCGTGCGTTCGTCGGTGTCGTGGTCCCAGCCGAGCACGTGCAAGGTGCCGTGCACGACGAGCAGAGCGAGTTCGTCGTCGAGGGAGCCGGCATGACCCGGGGCCTGGTCCCGGGCGACGGACGGACAGATGACGACGTCGCCGAGCAGCAGCGGCAGGTCGGCCACGTCGACCGGCGAACGGTCGGGTCCGGCGCTGGCCCCGCCTGGGCCGGGGGCGACGGTGTCGGCGTGGACGTCGTCGAGCGGGACCGCAAGCACGTCGGTCGGCCCGGCGGTGTCCATGAACTGCTGGTTGAGTTCGGCGATCTCGTCCGCGCTCACGAACAGCACGCTCAGCTCGGCATGGCCGCGGACGCCTTCGGCGACGAGCACGGACCGTGCGAGCTCGACCCACCGGTCGAGCGCGACCTCGACGTCGGTCTGCTCATCGGCGCCGAACACCTCGGGATCCCCCTCGCCGCCGACGCGGCGGGGGCGACCGAGATTCGGGCGGGACGGCTCGGAGGTCATGCCTGGTGCCGCTCGTAGGCTGACACGATGTCGGCGACGATGCGGTGGCGCACCACGTCCGCGCTGCCGAGGTGGACGAACGACAGGCCGTCGATCCCGGTGAGGATGCGTTCGAGCCCGATCAGACCGCTGCGGCCGCCGGGCACGTCGACCTGTGTGGTGTCTCCCGTGACGACCGCTTTGGAGCCGAAGCCGATGCGGGTGAGGAACATCTTCATCTGTTCGGGGGTGGTGTTCTGGGCCTCGTCGAGGATGATGAAGCTGTTGTTGAGCGTGCGGCCCCGCATGAACGCGAGCGGTGCCACCTCGATCACCTGGCGCTCGACGAGCTTCTGGGTGCCCTCGGCCTCGAGCATGTCATACAGGGCGTCATAGAGCGGCCGCAGATAGGGGTCGATCTTCGCCATCAGGTCCCCGGGGAGGAACCCGAGCCGCTCCCCCGCCTCGACGGCCGGCCGGGTGAGGATGATGCGCTGCACCTGCTTGGCCTGCAACGCCTGGACGGCGAGGGCGACGGCCAACCACGACTTCCCGGTTCCGGCCGGGCCGAGCGCGAACGTGATCACGTTGGAGCGCACGGCATCGACGTATCGCTTCTGTCCGCTCGATTTCGGGCGCACGGAGCGACCTCGGGCGCCGCGGAGCACCTCGGTTCCGAACACCTCGCTCGGACGTTCCGACGCCCGGACCATCCCGATCGCCCGATCGAGTGACCCGCGATCGATCGTCTGGCCTCGCTGGAGGAGCACGACGAGTTCCTCGACGAGCTGGCCGACCTGGGACGCCTCGCTGCCGGTAGCGGTGACCTCGTTGCCGCGCACCCGGATCTCGGTCTGCGGGAACGCCTGCTCGATCTGCCGCAGGTACTCGTCGTGCGGACCGAGCAGCCCGGGCATCAGGTGGTTGCCGGGCACGATGACGTTGACGACGGCAGGGGTCACGTTCGGTCGGGGTCCGACAGCATGGTCCGGCCGAGGGTAGCGCCTAGGCGACCCGGTGTGGTGGCTCGCGCGGCGCGCAACCGAGCGGGCCACCACGATCGGATCAACGGAACAGCGGCTTGCCAGGCTTCATGGCGATCCCCTTTCGACTCCCCTGGTGCTGACGCAGCGTGATGGTTCCCATACGCTCCGTGCCCAGCATTGAGGATGCGTCAATGATCCACAAGGCCTATTGCGCGCGTTGTGCTCCGGCGGTCGAACGATCGGCCCGCTGCGGCCGTGGGCGGGGCTCAGGCGACGGACCGGAGCAGCCCGAGCTGGCTGATCAGCCGGCGGGCGAAGGCCTCGACCGGGAGGTCCCGATCGAACAGCCAACCTTGGTAGTACTGGATTCCCACGTTGCGCAGCATCTGCCGGTGGGCCTCGGTCTCGACGCCTTCGGCCACCACGACCAGACCCAGGCTGCGGGCCAGCCCGGCGATCGCCTCGATCACGGCGCTCGAGGCGGCGTGACCGTCGACGAGGAATCCACGGTCGAGCTTGATGCCATCGACCGGCAGCGTGGTGAGGTAGCCGAAGTTCGAGTATCCGACCCCGAAGTCGTCGATCCGAATCGTCACCCCGCGGGCCCGGAGGCGCTCCAGCGTCGGGCGACCCCGCTCGAGGTCGACGTGGCGTGATTCGGTCAATTCGATGACGAGGCGATGCGGATCGAGTCCCGAGGACGCGAGCGCCTCGTCGACCTGGGCGAGCAGGATGCCGTCGGGGAGTTGCAGGGGCGAGGCGTTGACGGACACGTACGGCGCGCTCGCTCCCGGTGCGTGGGGCCAGTCGGCGGCGGCACGGCAGGCCTGCAGGAGCACGTGCCGGCCGAGCTCGACGGTCCAGCCGGCCGTCGGCGACGAGCGCAGCCAGGGTGGCGGCGATGCGGTCGAACTCGCCGCGGTCGTCGTCGACGACCACGAGCCCGACGAGATCGCGCCCGAGCACGACGGCCCGCCGGCGACCCGGGACCGCAAGCGTCGTCACGCGCGCCGCGAGCTCCTGGATCCCGTGGCCGTTGTCGGTGGTGGCGTCATCGGCGTCGAGACGGCAGGCGATCACCCCGAGCAAGCCGCCCGGCGAGCCGGCCGGGAAGGCCCGGTCGAGCATCGGCAGCCCGGCGCGCTGCTCCACCGCGTCATGACCCAGTGCGCTCGGCTCGGCGACGAACCGACGGGCGGTCTCGAGGGTCAGGCGGTGTTCCGCCTCGGCAAGTTGCGTGCGGGCCCGCTCCACGTCGTCGCTGAGACGCCGGCGATCCTCGACGGCGCGGGCTGAGCGATCCTCCGCAGCCTCCACCTGCAGGGCCACCTGCAAGCCGTGGAGGCGTCGTGAAGCCTCTTCGCTGTGCAGCGCGACCCAGGTCTCGTGGTGGGCGCGCACGGCAGCGAGTGCAGCGGGAAGGTTGCCGGCATCCTCCTCGACCTCGGCGAGCTCGGCGAGGCACAGCGCCCGCATCTCCAGATCCTGGGCCTCGCGGGCGCGCTGCTCTGCGTCGCGCAAGCGACGCACCGCAACCGCCAGATTGCCTCGGCGGCGTTTCGTGATCCCGGCGACGAGGTCGGCGAGCACCCGCTCGCTGGCTGCGGCGGTGTCCGAGACGGCCGTCGCGGCCAGGACGGCGTCGGCATCGTCGATCCGATCGAGGCGGGCCAGCGCCAGAGCCCGCAGCAGCTCGGCTCGGGCGACCCCGGCCGGCTGCACGTTGCGCATCAACTCGGCGGTCTGCGCCATCGGCCCGATGACGTCGGCGAACCGGCCGGCGAGCAGGTGGAGTACGCCGAGGTTGTAGAGCGCGTTCGCCTGCTCGGCGCGCCGGCCGCTGCGGGTGAAGGCGTCGATCGCCTCCTGGAACAGCGAGCTCAGCTCGTCGGCCTCGGCGGCGACGTCCGGGGCGGCGGACACGAGCACCGTGCCGAGCCACATCGTTGCGTTCGCAACGAGCGCCTCGTCGCCGGTGGCCCGGCCGAGACGTACGGCGGCTGCAGCATGGTCCGCCGCCGCGTCGAGCAGACCCAGGTAGTACCGGAGAGTGCCCAACACCAGGTGGGCGCGCCCGAGCGCGAGCGGGGGCCCACCGGCGAGCATCGCAAAGGCTTCGAGCGCCGGTCCGAGCAGCTCGCAGGGGTCTTCGCCAATTTCGACGGCCGCCGCAACCTCGACGACGACGGCTTGTGCTTCGCGCTCACGGTCACCGAGCGCCACCGCCATGGTGCGGGCTGCAACGGCTTCGGCCCGAGCGGTCTGGGGATCCCGGGACGCCTGCTCGAGCGCGAGCGACAGCAGTACGTCGATCTGCGCGGCGCGGTCCTCGACGGAGGGCGTCAGGGACGAGACCGGGCTCCACGGGGTGTGTCGGCGGCGCATGAGGGCGAGAGGTGCCTCGGGTGAGGCGCACCTTCCCGATGGTCCGCTTGACGAGGCGTTGCAGCGGTCGTGACGACGCAGAGACGTTCTTGCCGAACGCCGAACGCCGAACGCCGAACGCCAAACGCCGGCGGACTACTGCAGGCCGAGGTATGTCCCGCCGTCGATCGGCACGTGCGTACCGGTGACGAACCGGGCGTGCTCGCTGCACAGCATCGCGACGAGCCGACCGAAGTCCCCCGGGTCGCCGGCGAAGCCGACCGGGATGGCCCGGCCGATGTCGGCCGGGTGACCGAGGCCCTTGATGCGTTCGGTGAGGTGGTACCCGGGTTGGACCGAGTTGACCGTCACCCCGCTGCGCGCCACTTCGAGCGCGAGCGTCTTGAGGAACCCGGTGACCCCGGCCCGGGCGGTGTTGGACAGGATGAGGTTGGCGATCGGTTGGCGCACCGACACCGAGGTGATCGCGACCACCCGGCCCCAGCCGCGCGACTGCATCGCGGGCACGGCCGCCTTGCACATCGCGACCGTCGAGAGCAGGTTCAGCCGCAACGCCGGCTCGTATTCCTCGAGTTCCGTCGACGCGAACGTGCCCGGCTTCGGGCCACCGGCATTGGGGATCAGGATGTCGACGCCGCCCAGGGCCTCGGCCGCAGCCTCCACGAACCCGGTGGCGCCCGAGGCCGAGGACACGTCGGCGACCAGCCCGACGCAGCCGTGTCCGACCCGGGTGGCGGCCTCGGCCACCCGGGCCGCGTCACGCCCACAGATCGCAACGTGCACGCCTTCGCTCGCAAGCGCGATCGCCGTACCGAGGCCGAGGCCGGCCGACCCGGCCGCGACCGCAGCCCGCTTCCCGCTGATCCCGAGATCCATCACGCCACCTCTGCTGTCCGGAATGCGCTGCGCATCGAAGCCATCCGTCCTGGCTAGCGCCCGGGCAGCGCCAGGGCAACCCGATGCGGCTAGCGTTCGCGGCGTTGCGGGGGCAACCCAACCGAGGAGGCATCGATGTCGCAGGACAAGCCGTCGTTCCTGAAGCTGCTCAACGCCGTCTGCGTCGGCGAGCACGAAGGATCGGTGTGGCTGGAGGCGTGGGCCGAGACGACGCCCAAGGCCGAAGTGGCCGAGGTGCTTCGGTTCGTCGCCGCCCGTGAGGCCGAGCACCATCACGCGTTCCGAAAGCGGATCATGGAGCTGGGCTTCGACGTCCGCTGGCCCGAATCGACCGTGCGCCTCGAGGCGAACCTCGCCGCCGCCCGCTGCGACCAGCCCGACGCCGCCAAGTTCGAGTTCTTCAACCTGCACCAGTGCCGCGAGAGCGACATCTTCGACACGATGTTCACCGACAAGACGATCGATCCGATCACCGGCGGCCTGCTCGGCCGGTACATCGCCGAGGAGCGCGACAGCCTGCGCCGGTTCGTCGCCTGCTACGACGCGCTCACCACCGACGGCGCCGGCTGCTGCTGAGCCGGGCGTGAACGCCCGGCTCGACCACCTCGTCTACGCCGTCCCGGACCTGGCCGAGGGCACGGCGTTCGTGGCCGACACCCTCGGGGTCCGGCCCAACGCCGGCGGACAGCACGTCGGCCGAGGCACGGCGAACACACTGGTCGGACTCGGGGACGGCGCGTACCTCGAGATCATCGGTCCGGACCTGACCCAGCCGCCTCCGTCGCTCCCGCGCCCGTTCGGCATCGATGATCTGATCGCCCCGGCGCTCGTCACCTGGGCGGCCCGGGCGAGTGACCTCCCCGCTGTGATCGCTACCGCACGAGCCTCGGGCTACGACCCGGGCCCGGCGCAGGCCATGCAGCGCGCCACCCCAGACGGCGGGTTGCTCGTCTGGTCCCTGACGGCGCCGCCCGTCGCCTTCGACGGGCTGGTGCCGTTCCTCATCGACTGGGGTGACTCGCCACACCCCTCGGGGTCCCTCCCCCACCCTGTTCGCCTCGCCGGGTTCGTGCTGCGCACCCCCGACCCCGGTCCGGTCCGGCGGGCCCTCTCGTCGCTCGGGCTGGACGCGATCGAGCTCGAAGAGGCGCCGGTCACCTCGATCGGCGTCACCCTGGTCGGCCCGGACGGCACGCTCCGCTTCGGCCGCTGAGCCCGGGTACCGTCGTGATCGGTGTATCGGTTCCTCCTGCGCCCGCGGTGGCTCATCTTCCACGTCGTGTGCCTCCTCGGCGTGGTCGTGATGGTCAACCTCGGGCTGTGGCAGCTGCGCCGCCTCGACGAACGCCAGTCGCTCAACGCCCGGGTCGAGGCCCGGTCGATGGAACCACCGGCCGAGATCGGTGCCGTCCTCGTCGCCGGTGTGGACCGGTCGTCGGTCGAATGGCGCCAGGTGGCCGTTCGCGGTTCCTATGACGAGACGGCCACCGTGTTGATCCGGGACCGACCGCTCGAGGGGCGCCCCGGCTGGCACGTGGTCACACCGGTGCGTCAGTCCGACGGCACCGGGGTGCTCGTCAACCGGGGCTGGTTGCCCGCCGGCACCGACCGGCGCCGCCCCGAGGTCGTGCCGGCGGCCCCGGCCGGGTCGGTGGTGGTCGTCGGGCGGTTGCGGCCCAGCCAGGAACGCCCGGCGCTCGCCGGGGCCGAACCGGCCGGGGTGCTCACCG
>JBEIFW010000051.1:0-19273 GCA_040382215.1 Acidimicrobiales bacterium | reverse complement strand
CCTTGTTCGTACTGAACTGGCGTTCACACAACAACCCAAACGGGGCCCCCCACCACGGCCGGGGCGCCGTCCCTGTGGGGGCCCGCCCCACGGACGCGCTCGAGCTGCGAGGATGCGGTCATGGCGCTCGACCGTGTCGGCATCTACTGCGGCTCCCGTCTCGGCAACCCTGCTGCCTACCGGCACGCCGCCGCCGTCGTCGGTGCGGCGCTGGCGGCCGAGGGGATCGGGATCGTCTACGGAGGCGGGCGCGTCGGGCTCATGGGAGCGCTTGCGGACGGTGCGCTCGCCGCTGGTGGGCGCGTGATCGGTGTGATCCCGCAAGCGCTCGTCGAGGCCGAGATCGCCCATCAAGGGATCACCGAGCTCTTCGTCGTGCCCACGATGCACAAACGAAAAGAGCTGATGGCCGATCTCGCCGACGGGTTCGTCGCCCTACCCGGAGGCGTGGGAACCCTCGACGAGCTGTGCGAGGTGATCACCTGGGCGCAGCTCGGCATCCACGGCAAGCCCATCGTGCTGCACGACGTCGCGGGTTACTGGCAGCCGTTCGTCGACCTCCTCGACGGTGCGGTCCGGGCGGGTTTCGTCAGCCCCGAGCACCGGTCGATGGTGCAGCGCACGGCGTCCGTCGCCGATCTACTCGTTGCGTTGCGGAACCCGCCGCCGGTGCCTACTCCCAAGTGGGTCGACCGGTCTGATCGTTAGGCGTCGACGGCGAGCCCGCGCCGGCGGGCCTCGGCGAGCACCCGTCCGGGACGGCTCGGGGCCACCAGCCCTGCGCTGAGGTGAATGGCTCGTCCCCCGGGCCGTGACCGATCGTTCAGCACGACTGTCCCCGGCTCCACGAGGCGGAACTCGACCGCATTGCCCAGGGCTCCGCCGGTCAGGTCGGCTGCGCCCGTGCCGGCTCGGGCGAGACCGAACCCGGCCAACTGGGCTCGCAGGAACAGCGCCGTGTCGCTGAGCACCAGGTGGTCGTGGATCACGAAGCCGGCCGGCACGAACACCAGAAACCGTCGTGAGAGGCGGTGGCAGCGCAGCCCGAACAGAGCGGACCATGCACCGCCCACCACGGCCATCGGCACGCCGAGCGGCCACCGCCCGGACGCGGTCAACCCTGCGCCCACGGCGAGCGCAGCGGCGCCTGCGCACCAGCCCACGGGAAGCAGCACGAGCAGGGCTCCCGGAGGCCTCAACCCGAAACGGGTCTCGTCGCCGTAGGCCGATCCCTGCACGAACCGGTGACCGACCTCGGCGGAGTGCGCCACTGCGGCAGCGATCGCCCCGAGCGCTGCGCCGGCAGCGGCGGGTCCCGACGAGGCGCCGCCGAAGGCGCTCGCGATGGCGGCCAGGGGTGCAACGGGTGTCAGCAGTCGCAGGACCGTGAGGCTCACGGTCGTCGGCACGAGCGCGGCGAGTAGGGTCGCACCCCACGCCAGCCACGCAGCGACAGCGATCACCGCCACTGTCGCCGCGCTGCGACCGTGGAGTGCGCCGGACAGCGCAGGAGCGAGCGGAACTGGGAGCGCAGCGACAGCGATCGCCCCGATCCATGCCAGCGGTTCTCGGCGACGCATGGCACAAGGATGCCGACCTTGGCGGCCGAGGTGGAAACCCCAGGGGTCGGCGCAGCAGACTCGAGATCCGGTTCGCGGCGTGCGACCAAGGGGCGACGGGAGGTGTCACAGGTGAACGAACCCGCTCGTTCGGTTATCCCCCAGGGCGCCGCGACGGGGATCGGGAGCCTCCCGCACGTCGATCGACGCGAAGCCGCCCGGTACGTGCTGGAGCGCCTCCCCGAGTTGCCGTTCGTGCCGACCCTGCCGCACGCCTCCGAAGCCGAACACCCGCTGGCGCAGGGGTTGGTGGGCGTGCGGGGGGTGCGCATCGACGGCGACGGTGGCGTCGACGTCGACCCGAGCCGGTTGCACCCACTCGCCAAGGTCGTCGCCGACATCGACCACGACGCCTTCGGATCCCTGCGTGCCTTCTTGCGGGAAGCTGCGGGGAGGACCGGTCCGGTGAAGTGGCAGTTCACCGGACCACTGACGCTCGGCCTCGCCCTCATGCGGCGAGGTGCACCGCCCGGCATCGCGTTCGACGTCGCCGTGCGCGCCGTACGAACGCACCTTCGTGCGGTGCACGAGGCGGTGGCTGCGGCACTTCCGGCCTCGTCGCAGGTGGTGTTCCTCGACGAGCCGGTGATGAGCACCGTGCTGTGCCCGGGGTTCCCGCTTCCGCCGGACGCCGCACTCGATCTGGTCTCCGGTGCACTGGCGGCACTCGAGGGACGAGCGTTCGCCGGCATCCACTGCTGCAGCGAACCGGACGTGGCCGCACTCGTGGCCGCCGGACCGGCGCTCGTCTCAGTGCCCGTACACGCCGGGCTCGCTCGTTCGGCGGGCTACCTCGCCCGCTTCCTCGAGCGGGGCGGTGTGATCGCCTGGGGTGCGATCCCGGTGGATGGACCGGTCGGACTCACCGCCGAGCGTCACTGGCGGGAGCTCTCGGCTCTGTGGTGCGAACTCGTCCAGGGTGGCTGCGACGCCGCCCGGCTCCGTCGGCAGTCGCTGGTGACGCCGGTGTGCGGTCTGGCCGATCACGACCAGGCCATGGCCGCTCGGGTGTTCGACCTCGCCGTCGATCTCTCCGAGCGGGTCGTCACCCAGGCGGTGGCCACCCGGCTCTCGCTCGGCGCCTGAGGGTCGGCGCGGGATCCGGCGTTGGCCGGGTACGGTCCGCGCCGTGACGTACACCTCACTGCAGTTCGACCTCGCCGACGGCGTGGCCCGCATCATCCTCGATCGGCCCTCGGCGGCGAACACGATCGATCGGGCGCTCGCCGCCGAACTGCGCGACGTCTCGCTGCGGATCAGCCACGACCCTTCGGTGCGCGCCGTGGTGCTGGGCGCGAACGGCAAGGTGTTCTGCGGCGGGGGCGACCTGTCGGACTTCGCCACCCGCACTCCGGCCGAGGTCGGCGTGCACCTCGAACACGTGGCGCTCGACCTGCACGTCGCGCAGAGCCGATTCGCCCGTCTGGGCGCACCGGTCGTGGCCGCGGTCACGGGTACGTGCGGTGGCGCCGGCATGAGCCTGATCGCGGCCTGCGACCTCGTCGTGGCCGGCGAGTCGGCCAAGTTCACGATGGCCTACACCAAGGTCGGGCTCAGCCCCGACGGTACGTCGTCGTACTTCCTGGCCCGCGTCGTCGGCCTGCGCCGGGCCACCGAACTCGTGCTCACGAACCGCGTGCTCACCGCTCGCGACGCGCTGAACTGGGGTCTCGTCAACGAGGTGGTCCCGGATGCCGACGTGCGCGACCGGGCCTCGGCGATCGCCGCAGCGCTCGCCGAGGGTCCGACGCTTGCGTTCGGCGCCTCCAAGCGGCTGTTGCTCGAGGGTGCGTCGTCGGCGCTGGAAGCGACGATGGACGCCGAGGTGCGGTCGATCGCTGCGCTTGCGGGTACGGCTGACGGTCAGGAAGGCATTGCGGCGTTCCTGGCCAAGCGGCCCGCTCGCTTCACGGGTCGCTGATCGATGCTGGCGGGTCGGCGAGGTCCACGATGACGCCGTAGTGGTCCGAGGGCCACACCCCGGTGACCGGGGCGGTGCCGACGAGTTCGGCCCGGACGGGGTGCCCGTATCCGGCGGGGTAGGGCCAGGCCACGAGCACGTAGTCGATTCGCCGATCGGGCTCTCGCTCGGTGGCGGCGAAGGGGTTGACGTTGTCCCACGTGTTGCCGGCACCGCGCCCGGCCGCTGACCACGCGTCCGTGAACACCAGACCGGGCGCGCTCAGCGGCGCAAGGCCGGTGAGCGCCCGCACCTCGTCGCTCGTGGGCTCGGCGTTCAGATCGCCGCACAGCACGGTGACCGCCTGGCGCCGCCGGGCCAGTGCTTCGCCGATCGAAGCCACCTGGGCGCGGCGCACGTGCCCGTGGTCGGGGCGCCAGTTCAGGTGGGTGCACGCCACCGTGATCGCCTCGCTGCCGGTGTCGAGATCGGCGACCACGAGCCGCCGGTGTTCGTCGCGCTCGCCGGCGGCCGGGAGCGCGACGGCGTCTCGGCCGACGATCGGGAATCGACTCGTCACTGCGTTGCCGAACCCGGTCTCGCCCAGTGTGAACCCGATCTCGTCGACGACGCTCGGATGGCCGAGCGCCTCGGCGATCACCTGGGCGCTCGATCGCCCACCGGCGTCGGTCCACACCTCCTGCAGGCACAGCACGTCGGGGGCCCAGTGCCGCAACGTGGCGACGACGGCGTCGAGGCGTTGCTCCCACGGTCCGAACTGCCACCAGAGGTTCCAGGTGAGGATCCGCACGCGACGACGCTACCGTCGGCGGACATGGACCTCGGGGGGAAGGTCGCGCTGGTCACCGGCGCGGCGAACGGCATCGGAGCAGCGACGGCGAGGGCACTCGCTGCGGCCGGGGCGACGGTGCTCGTCGCCGACGTGGACGAAGCGGGCGGCCGCGCCGTCGCAGACGCCGTCGGCGGGCGTTTCATGGCGCTCGACGTGACGGCGCCGGATGGCTGGGCCAACCTCGTCGGCCGACTCGACCATCTGGATGTCGTGCATCTCAACGCCGGGGTGATGACCCGGCCGCGCAGCGCCCCGTTTCTCGACGACGTCGTTCCGTGGCTGACGCCGGAGGGGTACCGCAAGGTGATGTCCGTCAACGTCGAGGGGGTGATCCTGGGCACGATGGCCTGCCTGCCGGCGCTCGAGGCGTCCGGTGGCGACGTCGTCGTGACGGCGTCGGTTGCCGGGCTGCTCGCACAGCCCGAGGATCCCTTCTACTCGATGTCGAAGCACGCCGTGCTCGGCTGGGTGCGCGGCATGGGACCCGTGCTCGCGCGCCGAGGGGTACGGATCCAGGCGGTCTGCCCCGGTGGGATCGACACCGCCATCGTGCCGTCGGATCTCCGCGAGCGGGTCGGCGCCGGCTCGTTCTCCCCGCCCGCCTACCTGGCCGGCGCCGTGGTCCACGCCTTGGGCGAAGGGGCGGCGGGCGACGTCTGGATCGCCTACGCGCAGGGTCAGGACTACTGGCGCTACGAGTACGCGCCGGTCCGCACAGGTCGCCCGTCGTGACCGCAGATCTGTTGCCCGAACTCGGCTTCTACGGCCTCGCCGGTCACGTCGACGACCCGAGGGTGCTCATCGACGAGTGCCGTCAGGCCGAAGCGCTCGGCCTCGGCGCCTGCTTCCTGTCGGAGCGCTTCAACGTGAAGGAGGCCGCCACGATCACCGGGGCGGCGGGCGCGGTCACGGACACGCTCGGTATCGCCACGGGGGTCACCAACGTCGACACGCGGCATCCGGCGGTGGTCGCCGCATGGGGTTCGACCATGCAGGCGCTCACGCGTGGCCGCTTCGCGCTCGGGTTCGGTCGCGGGTTCGCCATGCGCTCGAAGGCGTGGGGCCTGCCGAGTCCGACGATGGCGGTAGTGGAGGACGCCGTCGGCCTCTACCGACGGCTCTGGCGCGGCGAGACGATCGTCGGACACGACGGGCCGCTCGGACGGTTCGGCGCCGTGCGGATCGGGCCCTTCGCCGAACCGGTCGACGTGCCGGTGATGATGGCGGCGCTCGGCCTGCGCACCATGCGCTGGGCCGGACGAGTGATGGACGGCGTCATCCTGCACACCTTCTTCAGCGACGAAGCCCTCGCCCGGTGCGTAGCCGCCGTGCGGGCCGGTGCCGAAGAGGCGGGGCGCGACCCCGCCGCGGTGAAGGTCTGGTCGGTGTTGGCGACCGTGTGCGACCGGCCCGACGACCACCTGAAGGACCTCGTCGCCCGGATGGCCACCTACTTGCAGGTCTACGGCGACACGCTCGTGGCCACCAACGGCTGGGACCCGGCGGTGCTGGCACGCTTCCGGGCCGACGAGGTCGTTCGGTCCATCCCGGGGGCCATCGATGCCATCGGGACGCGTGAGCAGTGGGAGCACATCGCCACCCTCGTCCCCGAGTCGTGGCTGCCGGCTGCCGTCGGTTCACCGGCCCGGTGCGCAGCCCGGGTGGCCGACCAGTTCGCCCAGGGTTGTGACGGGGTGATCCTCCACGGGGCGACACCGACACAGCTCACCGGGGTGGTGGAGGCGTGGCGGGCGGTGCGAGCGCGCTCCCTGCCGGCTGCGCTCGCACAACGACCCACCAACCCGGGCCGCTGATCAGCGGCCAGGATCGGCGGGCGGGGGGTCAGACGTCCGAGGCGACACCCCGGGCGACGAGAGCGTCCTTCGTGGACTGGAACGTCGCCGACAGATCCTGGGGCCCCGCGTAGTGGGGGGTGAGGCGGCGGCTTGCGATCCACCAGCGGTTGTCACGACGCACGTACGTGTCGTCGTAGTGGGCGAGGAGGATGCCGCGGGTGCCGTCGGCGCGTTGGTAGCTCTCGCTGATGTACCACCGGGCGCTCGCATGGTCCGCGTCGGCGCCTTGCCAGACCTCGCCGTTGTGGACCACGTGGAACACCGCAGCGAACCCCGCCATTGCGCCGTACCAGAGTTTGGTGATCGCCTCGATCCCTTCCACGTTGCGGCCCGGGCCGAGCTCCCAGGTCGCGTCGTGGGCCCAGCACGACGACCACTGCACCCCGTTGCGGTGCACCACGGCGTCGGCGTAGCGGTTGATGAGGCGGCTGATGTCGACGTAGTCGGTGACACCGATCGGCGTGGAATCCCCCATGGGTCGGCACCTTAGGCCGGACCCGGAGCACCCGGACATCTCGTGGGTACCGTTGCCCCCGATGGTCACCCCCGCCGTGTCCGACCGGGCCCGCTGGCTGCGCACCGAGATCGCACGCCATAACCGCCTCTACCACGAGCTCGACGCACCGGAGCTGAGCGACGCCGAGTACGACGAGCTTGCGCGCGAACTGCGCGCGCTCGAGGAGGCCGAGCCGTCGCTGGCGCTCGACGACTCGCCGACGGGGGCCGTCGGTGGTCCGGTGTCGGTGGCGTTCGCACCCGTCCGGCACCGCGTGCCGATGACCAGCCTGGACAACGCGATGGACGCTACCGAGCTGCGGGCGTGGGGGGAGCGGGTCGCAAAGGGGCTCGGTGGGGCTGCCGCTCGCTACGTGTGCGAGCTGAAGATCGACGGGGTGGCGTTGTCCGTTCGTTACGAGCGGGGTCGCTTCGTGCAGGCTGCCACCCGGGGCGACGGACGGGTCGGCGAGGACGTCACCGCGAACGTCGCGACCATCGCCGCTCTTCCGGCGCAACTCGGGTCCGCAGCGCCCGACGTGCTCGAGGTGCGCGGCGAGGTCTATCTGCCGCTCGCTGCCTTCGAGGCGCTGAAGGCAGCGAAACAGGCGGAGAACGCGCAGCGGGTCGCCGCGGGCCGCAAGCCCGAGCCGGTGCCGGCGAACCCGCGCAACGCCGGCGCCGGGTCGTTGCGGCAGAAGGACCCGTCGGTCACTGCAAGCCGCGGGCTTGCCGTGTGGTGCTACCAGCTCGGGGAGCTCGAGGGTGGTCCAGCGTTCGAGACCCACCTCGACACGCTGCACTGGCTGTCCGGACTCGGGTTCCCGGTCAACCCCGAGATCCGTGTGTTCGACGACCTCGACGACGTCTACGCGTTCGCCGCTCACTGGCAGCAGCACCGCCACGATCTGCCGTACGAGATCGACGGCGTCGTGGTGAAAGTCGACTCGCTCGCGCACCGTGAGATCCTCGGGTTCACCTCCCGCGCACCGCGCTGGGCGATCGCCTACAAGCTGCCGCCCGAAGAGCGCACGACGCTGCTGCGAGACATCCATGTGTCGATCGGCCGCACCGGACGCGCGACACCCTTCGCCATGCTCGCGCCGGTCGTCGTGGGCGGCTCGACGGTGTCGATGGCCACCCTGCACAACGAGGACCAGGTTCGGCTGAAAGACGTCCGTCCCGGCGACACGGTGGTGGTCCGAAAGGCCGGTGACGTGATCCCGGAGGTCGTCGGCCCGGTTCTTGCGTTGCGGCCGGAGGGTTCCGAGCCCTGGGTCTTCCCGACCGAGTGTCCCTGCGAACTACACCGGCCGCTCGTGCGCGTCACCGGTGAAGCCGACACCCGTTGTGTCGAGCCGGACTGCCCGTTCCAGCGTGACGCCCGGATCATCCACTTCGTGTCCCGAGGCGCCATGGACATCGAAGGCCTCGGCGAGCGGACGGTCGCCTTGCTCACCGACGCCGGACTCGTCGGCGATCCGGCCGACCTCTACTCGCTCGCCGCCGAGCAGCTCCGCAGCTTCGAGGGGTTCGGTGACACGAGTGTCGCCAACCTGCTCGGCGCCATCGACGCATCGCGCGCTCGTCCATTGCCCCGCCTGCTCGTCGCGCTCGGCATCAAGCACCTCGGCCCGGTGGCCGCGGAGGCGCTGGCGACTGCGTTCGGGTCGCTCGACGCCGTGCTGGGAGCCACCGAGGCCGATCTGTCGACGGTCGAAGGTGTCGGTCCGACGATCGCAGCTTCGATCGTCGGATGGTCGGTCTCGGCCCGGAACCGAACGCTGGTCGACAAGCTTCGGGCGGCCGGGGTCGAGTTCGGCAAGGTCGAGCGGTCTGTGCTTCCGCAGGTGCTGGCCGGCAAAGCCGTCGTGGTCACCGGTACCGTGCCCGGGTGGAGCCGGGAGGACCTCGAAGCGGCGATCAAGGCGCGAGGCGGCAAGAGCCCGGGCAGCGTGTCGAAGAAGACGTTTGCGCTCGTTCTCGGCGCCGATCCCGGTGAGTCCAAGCGGGTGCGTGCCACCGAGCTGGGCATCCCGGTGGTCGGGCCCGAGGGCGTCGCCGAGTTGCTCGAGACCGGCGAGCTCCCGAACCGTTGAGGCCGTTGCCCGCGTAGCTTCGCCGGGTGACCCGCCGGATCGGTGCCCTGGTCGTCCTGGCGCTGCTGCCGGCGTGTGCCGGTGGCGGTACCGCGTCCACGGCGCCGACCCGTCCCACGGCACCGGCCGCCGTGGCATCGGCCCCACCCACCACGGTGCCGGCATCCGAGGGGGCGGAGGGCTCTGCCACCACGCCGTCGACGGCGGGGACGGCTCCGGCGGGTCCGGGCGCGACGCCGGTGGAGACGGCACCACCGGCCACGACGCTGCCCCCGCCGACGGTGCCCGTCCCGACCGGTCCGCGCCCGACCACGCCGGGGACCGGGACCCCGGCACCGATCGGTCCTGGATCGGGCGTCGCCACTGTGACGACCCCGCCGGCCCCCGGCGTGCCGGCACCGGGCGCACGCAGCTGCATCCCGGGTTCGTGGCGGGTCCCCGCCGACGACCTGTTCGACTCGGTGAACCGCCGTACCGGCTCGGCGGCACGCGCCCTCGGTTCCGTGGAGCTCGAACTACGAGCCGACGGCAACGCGAGATTCCGCCTCGATGCCGTGGCGATCGACTACGGGACCGGACGAACGGCACAGCTCAATGGCCACGTCGCAGGTCAGTTCATGCTGACGGGCGATCGACTCGCCGGATCCGGACTCGACGTCCAGGTTGCGGCCACGGTCCGCGAGCGGCACGAGGCGGTAGATGCCGGACCCGTGCTCGCCGAAGTGCTCCAGACCTCACCGCTGAGCGGCAGCACGGTGGCCTGTGAGGCCGGCCGGATGACCGTCACCTATGCCGCTCCGCCGCTCGAGGGAGTGCAGGTGATGTTCGCTCGGGTCTGAGGCCCGTCGTCAGGAAACCTTGAACTCCCACGAGTAGCTGCGTCCCTGCTCGGGGGTCTCGATCGCCTCCCGCCAGTACACCACGGTGACCCGATGGGGTCCGGGTGCGAACTTCTCCACAGTTGCGCCGAGCGTCGGGGTGAACAGCAGCGTCCCCGAGTTGCGGTCGAATCTGGCGTCGTAGGTCTGGTTGACGGTGCTGCCCGCCTGCGCCGCATCGTCTGCAGTGATGTCGTAGGTGGGGATCTGTTGGCCATCGATGACGAGGTAGCCGCGATAGCCGAAGGCAAGGTCGGCGCCGACGGTCGACTGCCGCAGGACGAGATCGCCAGGGGCGGGGTAGAGCCGTTCGAGGACGGGGTCGCGGGGCTCTGCGCCGCCATCGCCTCGCGCCGCAAGGGAGAACCCGACGGCGACGCCCAGGATGCCAAAGGCGATGAGCACGCTGAGTAGGACCTGGACCCGATCCCGGGGTGGGCGAACACGGCGGGCTCGTCGCTCCGCAGCTTCGGCGGCGGCGGCGGCTCGCTCGTCGACTGCGGTGGTGTCGAGCGGTTCCACGCCGACATTCTGCCGGGATCCCTCGCGACTGCCCCGCTCAGGACGCCGGTCACCGGTAGCGTCTCGCCGGCATGTCGGCGACCCCTCCGGATCCCACGACCCGTGTGCTCAAGGGCCGCTACCGGCTGTCGTCGCCGATCGGCTCGGGTGCTTCGGCAACGGTGTTCGAGGCCGAGGACCTCGTGCTGCAGCGATCGGTGGCGGTGAAGGTGCTCCACGGCGCCCTTGCGACGGATCCCATGTTCCTGCGCCGGTTCCGGGTGGAGGCCCAGGTCGCAGCAGGGCTCAGCCATCCACACATCGTTACCGTCCACGATTGGGGTGAGGACGACGGCGTCCCGTTCCTCGTCATGGAGCACCTCGGCGGCGGCAGCCTTCGGGCAATCCTCGAGCGTGGCCGGCTGCTCAGTCCGTCGCAGGCGTTGATGGTCGGCCTCGAAGCGTGCAAGGCGCTCGACTTCGCCCATCGGGCCGGTGTGGTCCACCGGGACATCAAGCCCGCGAACTTGCTGTTCGGCGAGGACGCCCGCCTGCGCGTCGCCGATTTCGGGCTGGCCCGGGCCATCGCCGAAGCGGCGTGGACGGAGCCGTCCGGGGTGTTGCTCGGTACGGCGCGGTACGCCTCGCCGGAGCAGGCCAAGGGCGAACCCGTCGACGGTCGCTCCGACGTCTACTCGCTCGCGCTGACCCTCGTGGAAGCGGTGACGGGCCAAGTTCCGTTCTCGGCCGACACGGCCGTCGCCACGCTGATGAATCGCATCGACCGGCTCCTGCCGGTAACGGCCGAATTGGGCCCGTTGGCCCCGGTGCTCGAGCGCGCCGGTCGGCCGGATCCGGCCGAGCGGTCGAGCGCGTCGGAACTCGGCCGAGGTCTCGTGGCGGCGGCATCAAGGCTTGCCCGCCCGGCGCCGCTGCCGCTCGTGCTCACCGGCCCGTGGTTGCGCACTGCGGAGCATCGATTCGCGACCGGTCCCGTTCCCGTGGTCGATCCCCGTGCCGGGGTTCCGGCGCCGACCCAGATAGGCGCACCCGGTGATCCGACCGCCGTACTCCCCGCGGTCGGCGCAAGGGCGACGACCGAGCCGCCGACCGTTCCGCCGACCGCCACCGGCGACCCCGCCGGACCGGCGGACGCGCCTGACGAGGTGCTGCTACCACCCCAGCCCGTGCTGTTCGACGACGAGCTCTTCAGCGGGCGCCGCCGTCGAGGTCGCGCCTTGGGGTTGACCGCAGCGGCGGTGGTGGTCGCCGCTGCGCTCGGCGTCGGTGGTGTGCTGCTGTGGCCCCGGGACCCTGCCTCGCACCCGGTGCCGGACCTCGTCGGGGTCGAGGAACCCCGAGCCGTAAACCAGGTCGCGCCGTTCAAGTGGCGCATCGAGGTGATCGAGCAGAAGAACGACGACGTCGCTACCGGCACCGTGTTCCGCACGGAGCCTGCGCTCGGCGCGCTTGCGGAGGGGAGAACCCTCGTGCTGTACGTCTCGAGCGGCCCGACGCTCTCTCCGCTGCCCGAGGTGAAGCTCAAGCCCAAGGCCGAAGCGCAGAGCCTGCTCGACGCGGCGCGCCTGAAGCTCAACGTGGTGGGTGAGTCGTTCGACGAGGCGGTCCCGGCGGGCGCGGTGGTTTCCTGGACGGTCAACAGCCAGTCGCTCGTGGCCGGGACGGCCGTGGTCAAGGGCACCATCGTCGACGTCGTGGTATCCAAGGGGCCGCAACCTCGCAAGGTGCCGGTACTCCTCGGCAAGTCCTTCGAGGAAGCGGGTGCGGCCCTGGGTGCGCTCGGCCTGAAGCTCACGCGTCTCGACGACGTGTTCAGCGACCGGTACGGGGCCGGAGCGATTGCGGTCGTGGAGCCGTCGGCCGGCGCCGAGGTGCCGCGTGACAGCGCCGTGAACGTCGCGGTGTCCAAGGGGCAGGATCTCGTCGTGGTGCCAAACGTCTACGGCGCCACCCTCGAGTTGGCGGCGAAGCAGATCACCGACGCCGGGTTGGTGTTCGCTGCCGAAGGTCCGACGGACAAACGTGTGCTCGACATCGTGCCGGTGCCCGGCACGTCGCTCAAACGCGGGTCACAGGTGAAGGTCCGCTTCGCCTGAGCCCCGGCGGAGGCTCATGGCGCCGGGGGCTACGCTCGGCAGCGATCATTCCGATCACCACCGACCCAAGGGAGACTCCGGATGATTCGACGCACGACCGCACTCGTCGGCGTAGGGGTGGCACTGGCGTTCGTGGCCGCAGCGTGCGGTGACGACGACAGCGCAGGCAGCACCACCACCAAGGCCGGCGCCACCACCACGGCAGGCAGTGCCACGACCGCAGCCGGCGGGGGCACGAAGATCGGCCTCGTCACCGACGTCGGCAAGGTGGACGACAAGTCCTTCAACCAGTCGGCATGGGAGGGCGCTCAGGCCGCGGCCAAGGAAATCGGGGGCACGGCCGAGTACATCGAGACCAAGGACTCGAAGGACTACGAGACCAACATCAAGCAGTTGATCGACAAGGGCAACAAGATCATCGTCACGGTGGGCTTCGCTCTCGGTGAGGCCACGGCGAAGGCGGCCAAGGCCAACCCCAGCATTCAGTTCATCGGCGTCGACATCTTCCAGGCCGAGGTCACCCCGAACCTCACCGGCCTGGTGTTCAACGAGGACAAGGCCGGCTTCATGGCGGGTGCGCTCGCCGGTCTGCTCACCAAGAGCAACACCGTGGGCGCCGTGCTCGGCACCGACAAGGTTCCCCCGGTCGTGGCGTTCAAGGTCGGCTGGGAGAACGGCGCGAAGTACACCAACCCGAATGTGAAGCTGATCTCGACGTTCCACCCCGGTGGCCTCGACAAGGCCTTCACCGATCCGGCGTGGGGCGCGTCCACGGCCAAGCAGGCGCTCGACAACGGCGCCGACATCATCTTCGGCGCCGGCGGCAACACCGGCAACGGTGCACTCACCGAGGTGGCGAAGAAGGCCGGTGCGTTCTGCGTCGGCGTCGACACGGACCAGTGGTTCACCGTGCCGGCGGCCCAGCCGTGCCTGGTCACCTCGGCGCAGAAGCTGATCAACCCGGGCATCGTGTCGATCGCCAAGTCGATCAAGGCGGGCACGAACAAGGGCGGCAACTTCTTCGGCGACGTCGGTCTCGCGCCGTTCCACGACTTCGACGCCAAGATCCCGGCCGACGTGAAGACCAAGGTGAAGGACATCTCCGCCAAGGTCCTCGCGGGCGAGATCCCCACGGGCTACAAGCCCTGATGCCGTCCCGGGGCGGTCCGGGGGCCATGGCGCTGCTCGTCCCGGGCGCCGTCGTGACCCTCGGCCGCCCCTGGTGCGTCGACCATGCGCGCTGAATCCGCCCGTCTCGCACGGGTCTTGCGGCCCTCGGCCCTCCTGCCGCTCGCTGCGGTGGCGCTTGCGCTCGTCGTCGGTGCCGTGGTGATCGCGCTCGACGGTGCGAATCCGCTGCGCGCCTATGGCGCGCTCGTCCTCGGCGCCTTCGGTGGCTGGGAAGAGTTCGGGCGGACGTTGGAGAAAGCGACGCCGTTGATCCTGTCCGGCCTCGCCGTGACCGTCGGCTTGAAGGCCGGTCTGTTCAACATCGGGGCTCAGGGCCAGCTGCTGCTCGGCGCCATCTTTTCGGCGTATCTCGGTTGGAAGGTCACCGGGCTACCGGCGGTGGTGCACATCCCGCTCTGCCTCCTGGTGGGAGCTGCCTTCGGTGCGGTGCCGGCCGTGGTGGCCGGTGTGCTCAAGGCCTGGCGAGGCGCCCACGAGGTGATCGTCACGATCATGCTGAACGCGATCCTCGTCAACCTCACCGACTGGCTGGCCGGTGGGCCGTGGCAGGAGAAGGGCCAGGCCATCTCCCGGACGCCGGCGATCGCAGACAGCGCAGCCATTCCTCGTGTCGCCGAGTTGCCGCTGGGCTTCTTCGTCGCATTCGCGCTCGCGTTCGTCGTGTGGTTCGTGATCGAGCGCACCACGTTCGGGTTCCGGCTTCGAACGGTCGGCTCGAACCGGAACGCCGCCCACTACGCCGGGATCCCGGTGCGGTGGGTCACCGTGGCCGCCATGGCGATGTCGGGTGCGCTCGCCGGTCTTGGCGGAGCCATCGAGACCCAGGGCGTGATCGGTCGGTACGAACCCGGCTTCAACGCATCGCTCGGCTTCGACGGGATCACCATCGCCCTGCTGGCCAAAGCGCACCCTCGCTCGGCGATCCCTGCAGCGTTCCTCGTCGCGATCCTGCGGGCCGGTTCGTCGAAGATGCAGGCCGACACCCGGGTGGAACCGGAGATCATCGACGTCCTGCTCGCCGTGATCCTCCTGCTCGTGGCCGCTCCCATCGTGTTGCGCACGCTGTTGCGTATACGCGGCGACCGCCAGCACGACGAGCTCCGACTCACGGCGGGCTGGGGGTCGTGATGGCAGAACCGACGGCGGGAGCAAGGATGTCGCGTGCAGCGGTCGTGAAACTCGTCGCACTGGCGGCCGTCGCACTGGCGGCGGTCTACGCCTACAACGGCATCGACGATGTGAAGACCACCTCGGTGCTGTCGGCGTCCGTGCGCTTTGCCACGCCACTGGTGCTCGGCGCATTGTGCGGCATGCTCGGCGAACGGACCGGGGTGATCAACATCGGCATCGAGGGCCAGATGCTGACGGGCGCGTTCGTCGGATTCTTCACTGCCGTCGCGACGGGATCGATCCTGCTCGGGGTGGTCGCCGCCGCAGCCTCCGGCGTTCTGCTAGGTGCCTTCCTCGCCGTGTGCGCAGTGTCGTGGCGGACCGACCAGATCATCGCCGGCACCGTCATCACGATCCTGGCCACAGGGCTCACGTCCTACCTGTACACGCCGGGAAAGGTCCTCCCGTCGTCCGTACCGCCGTGGAAGATCCCCCTCCTCGGGGACCTTCCACTCGTCGGACGGGTGCTGTTCGACCTCCCGCCGCTGCAGTACACCGCAGCGCTGGCTGCCGTGGCGTTGCACGTGCTGTTGTTCCGCACCCGCTGGGGATTGCGGAGCCGGGCCGTCGGTGAGCATCCGTCTGCTGCCGATACCGTCGGGGTGAGCGTGTGGAAGCTTCGCTACCTCAACATCGCGCTGGCCGGGGGTCTTGCAGGCCTTGCCGGCGCGCACCTGTCGATCGAGTCGGCCTCGACGTTCGAGCGAGGCATGTCCAACGGCCTGGGTTTCACGGCGCTCGCCATCATGATCTTCGGCTGGTGGAAGCCGTTCGGCGCGCTCGCCGGGGCGCTGTTCTTCGGGTTCTTGCTCGGACTCACCAACCAGTTGCAGTTCGACAAGGTGATCGACATCCCGCCGCAGTTCGTCAGCATGCTGGCGCCCGCACTCACGATCGCCGTGCTGGCGATCCTCGGTACCCGGGTACGACCGCCGGCGGCTGCCGGTACGCCCTACACCAAGGAGTGACGGCGATGACCGTGGCCGACGACGCCGAGATCGTGCTCGAGGCGCTGCACCTGACCAAGCGGTTCCCCGGAGTCGTGGCCAACGACGACGTCACCGTCCGCCTGCGCAAGGGAGAGATCCTCGGACTGTTGGGGGAGAACGGCGCCGGGAAGTCAACCCTGGTCAAGATGCTCTTCGGTCTGTACCGGCCCGACGAGGGCGAGGTCCGGATCCGAGGCGAGGTCGTCCAGGTGCGCAACCCGGGTGACGCGATCCGGCGTGGTCTGGGGATGGTGCACCAGCACTTCCAGCTCGTGCCGGTCATGACGGTCGCCGAGAACGTGGTGCTCGGCGCCGAACCCCGCCGCGGTCCGCTGCTCGACCTTCGGGCGGCGGCCCGGCGTGTCCGGGAGCTGTCCGAACGGTTCGGGCTCGCGGTCGACCCCGACGCCGTCGTCGAGGACCTGCCGGTCGGCACCCAACAGCGCGTCGAGATCATCAAGGCGCTGTACCGCGACGCCGAGATCTTGATCCTCGACGAACCGACTGCCGTGCTCACCCCACAGGAGACCGACGAACTGCTCCAGATCTTGCGCGATCTCGCTGCCCGTGGGGTCTCGGTGGTGTTCATCACCCACAAGCTGCGCGAGGTGATGGCGGTCGCCGACCGTGTCGTGGTCCTGCGGGGTGGCAAGGTGGCGGGGGAGACCACACCGGCGCAGACCGACGAGGCCGGGCTCGCCAACCTGATGGTCGGTCGCACCGTCGTGCTGCACGTCGACAAAGCGCCGGCGGCACCCGGGGCGGTCGTGCTCGATGTCGCAGGGCTGGTCGTGCGGGACGACCGTGGCCAGGAGGCGGTGCGGGGCATCTCCCTGCAGCTCCGTTCGGGCGAGATCCTCGGTGTCGCCGGCGTCGAAGGCAACGGCCAGCGCGAGCTCGTCGAAGCGCTGTGCGGAATGCGTGCGAAAGCAGCGGGAACGGTGCACATCGGCGGAGCGGACGCCACGCACGGCTCACCTCACGAGGTGCACGCCCTCGGCGTGTCGCACGTCCCGGAGGACCGGGAAAAAGACGGGTTCGTCGCCGCCTACTCCGTGGCCGACAACCTTGTGCTGAACCGTTTCGACGAACGACCCTTCGCCCGCCGGGGCATCCGACGTCTCGACGCTGTCGAGACCGAGGCCACCGCACTGGTGGAACGGTTCGACATCCGTACCCCATCGGTCTCGACGCCCATGTCGAGCCTGTCGGGTGGCAACAAGCAGAAAGCGATCGTGGCCCGCGAGCTTGCGCAGGCGCCGGTGCTCCTCGTGGCTTCGCAGCCGACCCGCGGGGTCGATGTCGGCTCGATCGAGTTCATTCACAACCAGATCGTCGCGGCCCGCGATGCCGGGGCCGCGGTGTTGCTGGTCTCGGCCGAACTCGACGAGGTGATGGGCCTCGCCGACCGGATTGCTGTGCTCTACGCCGGTCGGGTGGTGGAGGTGGTCGATGCCGCCGAGGCGTCGCGCGAGCGCCTCGGGTTGCTCATGGCCGGCGCTGTGAGCGGGGCGGCGGCCGGGGCGGCGAGGTGAGCGACTCGGTCGACTGGGTTCGGTTGCGGGAAGCCGCACGGGCGGTGGCCGCCCACGCCTACGCCCCGTACAGCGGGTTCTGCGTCGGGGCAGCGGGTCTGGCCGACGACGGGCGCATGGTGACCGGGTGCAACGTGGAGAACGCGAGCTATGGCCTCACCACCTGCGCCGAAAACGGCATGGTGTCGGCGCTCGTCTCGTCTGGCGGGGGTCGCCTGGTAGCGGTGGCCGTTCGGGTGGCTGACGGGCATCCGGTGATGCCCTGCGGTCGGTGCAGGCAGGTGCTGTGGGAACACGGCGGGGCGCACTGCCTGGTCGATGGCGATGGCACTGCGCGCCCCTTGGAGCAGTTGCTGCCCGGCGCGTTCGATCGCGGCCGTCTTGACGGTTGATCGGCGGCGCCGGTAGGCGACCGCAGCGCACCGCCCGATCGTGGCAAGGACGACGGCGACAGAGACGGCCACGGCGGCCGCCCGTACCGGGACGTGCCGCACGTCGGTACCGGCCTGGAACAGGTGGATCGTGGCCGAGGCCCACGCCAGTGCGGAGGCCTGATGCACCAGGCGCCAGGCGCGTCTCGAGAGGCGCCGACGGGCGAGGGAGGTGACCTCAACGGCGATGAGCGCCCACAGGGCGACGACACCGAACGCAACGGCTGCCGGCCGCCAGGGAGAAGCTCCCGGTACGACGAAGGCCAGGAGGGGGAACTCGACGAACTCGTCGAGCGCGAGCGCCACGAGGTGCGCGGCGACGAGCAGGCAACCGGCCCCGCCGAGGAACCGGTGCAGGTCGGTCTTCCAGGCGCTGCCGGGCCGAGCCGGCAGCCGCCCGGTGATCGACAGCCCGACGAGTATCGACGCACTCAGCGCCGCCCAGGCGACCAGTCCGGTGCCTCGGGCGACGTACCACGGCCAGGGCCCGCTCATGCGGCCTCCGCCGGCAGGTGTGCCGCCAGGCCCGGGCTGTCGTGTCGCCTGCCCGCTGCGTCGTAGCCGAACCCTACGGCCTGCAGCAACGCAAGGTCCTCGAGCGCAGCGATGGGTCCGACCTCGGCGCTCGCAACGAGCACGTGGGTGGCGCAGACCTCGGCCCACGCGCCAGTGCCTGCATGCACCGTTACCTGGACCAACGAGGGCCGTACCGGCGCACCTGTCCGGGGATCGACGATGTGGTGGACCGGTCCCGTGGTGGTCTGCCAGCGGCGCCGCCCGATCGCCGAGGTGGCGACACCGCCGCCGAGCACAGCGATCGTCGTGGAGGGCGCACCGCCTAACGGGTGGTCGTCGACGAGCACCGGCACGCAGGTGGGGTTCGCGTTGCGGTACGCGAGGTCGCCGCCGACGCACACCCACGCCGACATGACGCCGCCGTGGGCGAGCGCAGCATCCACCGCTCGATCAGCCGCGGCCCCCTTGCCGATCCCACCGAGATCGAGATGGATGCCGTGGTCGATCGCAAGGGTCCCTGCGATCGGATCGACCCGGACACCCGGGTACCCGTCGTTGGCCGGGGCGGGGCGGACCACGGCGTGGATCGGGCCCCGACCGCGGACGGTCGCGAGGTCGTCGTCGTAGCCGAGGTCGATGAGGCAGCGTCCGACGAGCGGATCGAAGCGGCCGCCGGTCGCCACACGGGCGGCGAGCGCAAGGGATACCACGTCGAGCAGTGGGCGTGGGACCTGGACCGGCCGACCCCCGGCGTGGGCGCGCAGGAGGTTCGAGTCGGGGTCGAACCGGGTCCAGGACGCATCCAGGGAGCGGACGGTACGCCGGATGGTCGCCAGGGCCCGCCGAGCAACGGTGGGGTTTGCGGCCGTCACCACCGCTTCGGTGCTCGAGCCCATGGCCGGGAATCGGAGATGGCGGGTGACGGTCATGACGGTGCGGTGGTCGGTCGAGGGGTGGTGGTTCGAGGCGGAGCGGTCGTGGCTGGTGGCGCAGTGGTCGGCGGTGGAGGCGGAGGTGCAGTGGTCGGCGGTGGAGGCGGAGGTGCAGTGGTCGGCGGTGGAGGTGCAGTGGTCGGCGGTGGAGGTGCAGTGGTCGGCGGTGGAGGTGCAGTGGTCGGCGGTGG
>JBEIFW010000050.1:0-19822 GCA_040382215.1 Acidimicrobiales bacterium | reverse complement strand
GGCGCTCGACGTCGACCGCCCCCATGTAGACCTTGCCGCGCAGGCCCAGCAGCGCCGCTGCGGTCGCCGTCGCGACGCCGTGCTGGCCCGCGCCGGTCTCGGCCACCAGCCGGGTCTTGCCCATCCGAACGGCGAGCAACGCCTGGCCGAGGACGTTGTTGATCTTGTGCGAGCCGGTGTGGTTCAGGTCCTCCCGCTTGAGCAGGAGCCGCAGGCCGAGCTGGCGGCCGAGGTTGCGGCACTCGGTGACCGGCGACGGGCGGCCGCCGTAGTCGACGAGCAGCGAGTGGAGTTCTCCACGGAACCCCGGATCGGCCCACGCCTCGCGGAACGCCGCTTCGAGCTCCTCGCATGCGGGTACGAGGGTCTCGGGGACGAACCGCCCACCGAATTCCCCGAACCGGCCGCGAGCTGTCGGCTCCCCCATCAGCGTGGTCGTCGTCATGCCCTCAGGTTGCCAGGGACGCGGCCTGGAGGTGAAGAAGGCACCGGATCGGTCGGTGGTGGGGTGACCGGCGCTACTCGTCGGCCCAGTCGTACGGGGCCTCGCCGGCCCGCTGGCCGTTGATCGACGGGTGCAGATCGCTCAGGCGCCGCCCGGCGACGCGGGCTGCCTCGATGAAGGCCTGCAGCCGGCGGGCGTCCTTGCGACCGGGGGCCGCCTCGACGCCGCTGGCCACGTCGACCCCCCACGGCTCGACGGTGGCGATGGCGGCCGCCACGTTGTCCGGGGTGAGCCCGCCGGCGAGGATCAGCTTGGCGTTGGTCGGCACCGCATCGACGACGGACCAGTCGAACATCTGCCCCGAGCCCGGATTCGGGGAGTCGACGAGCAGCCACTCGACGTCGTAGGCGCCGGCCCGGTCGAAGGTGTCGGAACCGGCCGCGACCGCCTTGATCACCCGTGGGATCCCGGTGCGCACCTCTGCGACTTGCGCGGGCGTCTCCCGGCCGTGCAACTGCACCGCCTTGACCCCGGCCTCGCCTGCGACCTGGACGACCCGCTGCGGGAGCTCGTCCCGGAACACCCCGACCGTCAGTATCTCCGGCGGGAGGCGGCGCGTGATGTCGTACACGCGGCGCGCCGTGACCTGTCGGGACGACGCCGCGAAGACGAACCCGAGGGCATCGGCCCCGAGGGCGACGGCCAGAAGGGCGTCCTGCTCGTTGGTGATCCCGCAGATCTTCACGAACACCGGGCGTCACGCTACCGGCTGGCGACCGGTGGGCCGGCCATGTCGGGGAGCGATCCGCGACATCGACGGGTGGTAGCGAGCCACGCGCCCACGCCCGCGGGCCTTTGCCGTGTACATCGCAAGGTCGGCCTGGTGCAGGAGCGACCGGGGGCTCACCACCCCGCCGGTACCCACGGCGATCCCGACCGACGCCGAGACCTGGACGTTCCCACCGGCCACGGCGACCGAACGCTGCACCGCCTCGCACACCCGCTCGGCCACGGCGGCCACCCCAAGGTCGTCGATCCCCTCGAGGACGGCGACGAACTCGTCGCCGCCGAAGCGGGCGACCACGTCGGCGTGGCGCAGCTCGTGGGTGAGGCGGCGGGCGACCTCGATCAACAGGTCGTCACCGGCCTCGTGGCCGTAGGTGTCGTTGACCGCTTTGAACCCATCGAGGTCCATGAACAGCACGGCGATGCGCCGTCCGGGTACCTGCAGGGCCCGGTCGAGGGCTCCGTGCACCGCCCGGCGGTCGGCGAGGCCGGTCAACGGATCGGTCCCGATGCTCACGGACGCACCGCCCCCGAGGACCACGACCACGTGGCCGTCGGACAGCCGACGAACGCGTGCGGTGCCAGCGACCCCACCGCTCGGCAGCGGGAGGCTCAGCGGAACCTCGGTCGGCTCTGGACCGGCGTCGTGGACCACCCGGGCCAACCACTCGGGCGGCCGGCCCGGGGTGAGCAGGTCGTCCGGAATGCTCCGATGGCTCCACCGAACGACGCCGAACGGCCCGGCGATCACCGACGGTTGGTCGGCACAGGCCAGCGCAGCGGCGGCGTCACGCCAGGACATTGCGTCAAATTGTAGTCAAGCAAGCGCGAAGAGTGATGGATTTCGTTGTGGTTCGCTCGGCCGCACGCGTCGGGTGCCGATGAGGGCAGCGATGACGACCCACATCGACCGCGGCAGCTTGGTGGCCGTCGCGCCCGAGATCTGGCAGATGATGCTAAGCCTCGAACTCGATCCGCTCGGCATCGTCCCCAGCGAGCTGTTTCCCCCCGGTGTCCCGACGATCACCGGTCTGGTCACCGTCAACGGGGACTGGAGCGGCGCGATCGCGGTCCAGACCTCGATCGCCGCCGCCGGACGGTTCGCCGCTGCGATGTTCCTCACGGACGACCCCGACACGATGTCCCCCGACGAGATCCGCGACGCGGCGGCCGAGCTCACCAACATGACCGGCGGCAACATCAAGAACCTGCTGCCGGTGTCGACCAAGCTCGGGATCCCCGCCGTCACCGAGGGCACCGGATACGTGGTCACGATGCCCCGCACCACCCCGATCCACCGGCTCGTCTACGACTGCAACGGCGACAAGGTCCTCGTCACCGTCTTCGAAGCGGCCTGACCCCGGGGCCCACGGCTCGGACCCCGGAACCGGGCTCAGGCGTCGATCAACCGGCCGTGGTTGAAGTCGTCGTAGGCGGCGAGATCGAGGAACCCGTGACCGCAGTAGTTGAACAGGATCACCTTCTCCTCACCCGTCTCCTTGCAGGCCAGGGCCTCGTCGATCGCCGCCCGGATGCCGTGGCAGGCCTCGGGTGCCGCAACCCGGCCCTCGGCGATCGCAAACAGCTTGCCCGCCTCGAAGACCTTGCCCTGCGGGTAGGCGACCGCCTCCATGCGGCCGGCTTTGACGAGCAGCGACACGATCGGGGCGTCGCCGTGGTAGCGCAGCCCGCCGGCGTGGATCGTCGGCGGCATGAAGTCCTTGCCGAGGGTGTACATCGGCAGCAGCGGCGTCATCCCGGCCGTGTCGCCGAAGTCGTAGCCGAACGACCCGGCCGTCAGCGTCGGGCACGAGGCCGGCTCGACGGCGACGAGGCGCACCGCCGGATCCTCCATGAACGGCAGCGCCACGCCACCGAGGTTCGAACCACCGCCGCAGGGGGCGATCACCACGTCGGGCCGGACCTCGCCGGCGAGCGCGAGTTGCTCCTTGGCCTCGAGGCCGATCACGGTCTGGTGCAGCAGCACGTGGTTGAGCACCGAGCCGAGCGCGTAGTGGGTGTCGCCCCGGCCAACGGCGTCGGCGACGGCGTCGGAGATCGCCAAGCCGAGCGACCCCGGCGAGGAGGGGTCGGCCACCGGGGAGGGCACGCACTCGGCCCCCCAGGTCTCCATGATCACCCGGCGGTACGGCTTCGACTCGAAGCTGTTGCGCACCATGTAGACCTTGCACTCGAGCCCGTACTGCGCCGTCGCAAAGGCGAGCGCCGTGCCCCACTGGCCGGCACCGGTCTCGGTGGTGAGGCGCTTGATGCCCTCCTTCGCGTTGTAGAACGCCTGGGGCACGGCGGTGTTCGGTTTGTGCGATCCCGCCGGCGATCCCGACTCGTCCTTGAAGTAGATGCGCGCCGGGGTGCCCAGCGCCTTTTCGAGGCGCACCGCCCGCACGAGCGGGGTGGGCCGCCAAAGCCGGTAGACGTCGAGGACCTCACCGGGGATGTCGATGCTCAGTGCGCCCGACACCTCCTGCTCGATGAGCGCCATCGGGAACAACGGCGCGAGGTCGGCAGGACCGATCGGTTCCCGCGTGCCGGGATGCAACGGTGGCTCCATCGGCTCGGGCATCCGCGGCAGGGCGTTGAACCAGGCCGTGGGGATCTTGTCGGAGGGCAGGTTGAAGCGCATGGCGAGGTTCTCCCCGGAAGTGGCGACGTGTCAGCTCCCGCGCAGGGATCGGATGGTTGCCGCCGGATCGGGCGCCGTCACCAACGTCTCCCCCACGAGCACGGCCTGGTAGCCGGCGGCCCAGAGACTACGCGCGTCGTCGGGACCGCGGACCCCGGACTCGGCCACCTTGACCACCGAGTCGGGGATCACCGCCGCCATCCGGACGGCGCGGTCGTGGTCGACCGCAAAGGTGACGAGATCGCGTTGGTTCACCCCGATCAACGTCGCGCCGGCGGCCAGGGCGGCCTCGAGGTCCCGGTCGTCGTGGATCTCGACGAGCACGTCGAGGCCGATCTCGAGTGCGAGCCGCTGAAAGCGGGCAAGTTCGGGCGCCGTGAGCGCAGCGGCGATCAGCAGCACGCAGTCGGCCCCCATCAGCCGGGCGTCGCACACGTCGTGCTCGCACACGGTGAAGTCCTTCCGCAGCACGGGCAACGCACAGGCACTGCGGGCGCGGGCGAGGTCGTCGGGCGAACCGCCGAAGAACTCGCGGTCGGTGAGCACCGACAGGCACGACGCGCCGCCCGCCGCGTAGTCCCGGGCCAGCGCGGCGGGGTCGAGCCCGGCGGCCAACACACCCTTCGACGGCGACCGCCGCTTCACCTCGGCGATCACGGCGAGGCCCTCGGCCGCGGCCAGCGCCGCTCGGAACCCCCGGGCCGCCGGGGCGGCCTGCGCGGCGCGCACCAACGGATCCAGGGCACGCCGGTCGGCGTCGGCAGCCGCGCGATGCGCAGCCAGGATCCGGTCGAGGTAGGTCGCCACGGGTACCGGACGCTACTGCAGCAACCCCGATCGGCCCGCGCCCGTCCGGGTTCTCGTCGCGAGGCTGCACACATCCTCTTCACACTCCGGCAGCAGGATGGGTGACGTGCGCACAGCAGGCGACGACCAGACCGTGGTCGTGATCGAGGACGATCCGGCGATCGCCGACCTGCTCGACCTGTACCTGCGCGGCGCAGGGTTCCGGGTCCTGCTGGCCCCGACCGGCGAGCGGGGCCTCGAGCTCATCGAGCGCAACGACCCTGTCCTGGTCGTCGTCGACGTCGGCCTGCCCGGCATCGACGGGTTCGAGACGGTCCGCAGACTACGGATGCGCTCGCGCGTTCCCGTGCTGTTCCTCACGGCCCGTGACGGCGAGACGGACCGGGTGCTCGGGTTCGAGCTCGGCGGCGACGACTACGTCACCAAACCGTTCTCCCCCCGGGAGATCGTTGCCCGTGTCCGGGCCATCCTGCGACGAGGCGAGCCGCCGCCCACGGGAGACCGTCTGAGCGCCGGCGAGGGCATCGTGGTCGATCTCGGCCGGCGGGAGCTCTGCACCGCGACCGGCCCGGTGCCGCTCGCGGGTCGCGAGTTCGACCTGATCGCGTATCTCGCCCAGCACCGGGGTCAGGCGCTCACGCGTCGGCAGTTGATCGACGGTGTTTGGGGACCCGACTGGGAAGGCGACGAACGCACCGTCGACGTGCACGTGCGCCAGCTGCGCAAGAAGATCGGCGACGACCTGCCGTTGGCGACGGTCTGGGGCACGGGCTACCGGCTCGGCTGATCGTGCGTCTCCGACTCGCCCTCGCCCTGTGCGGCACCGTCGTCGTCGCTCTCCTGGTCGCCGGGGTGGGCACCCTCGTCATCGCCACCGTCCGCGCCGAGCGGTCGACGACGGCCGAGCTGACGCGCCAGGTGGAGATCCTGCTCGAGGACCTCGACGAGGCGACGGCCTCGGGCCAGCGCCCTGCGGCGCTCGCAAACCGCCTCAACAGCATCCGCAGGCTCCTACGGATCGAATCGGTCAGCTTGTCCATCCTGCGACCGAACGGCACGTTCGTCCCGCCGCTACCACCCAACGTCGGTCTGGACCCACCGGCGGTCGCTCGGCTCCGAGCGAGCCAGACCGTGTCCGGCTCCCAGGGCCGTACGGTGTTCGTGGTCGGCGCCCGGACGTTCCCGTCCAGCACGGTCGTGGTCGGCGCCCCCGACCGCACCGTCAGCGCGCTCGACGTCGCCCTCGGTTGGTTCGTACTCGCCTCCTTGCTGGCGCTGGCCGTCGGGGTGCTGGTGGCCCTGGTCCTGTCCCGCCGGTTGGCAGCGCCGATCCGCGATGCGGACGCTGTCACCCGGCGCCTCGCGGTCGGCGAGCTATCGGCTCGCGTCGTCGATCCCGCGCCCGGGCGCGACGAGCTGTCCGACCTGGTCCGCAACGTGAACGCGCTCGCCGACACCTTGGAGCGCTCGAAGCTGCTCGAACAGCAGTTCCTGCTGTCGGTGTCCCACGACCTGCGCACGCCGCTCACGTCGATCCGCGGGTTCGCCGAGGCGATCACCGACGGTACGGCGCGAGACCCCGAGCGGGCCGCAGGGGTGATCCTGCAGGAGGCCCAGCGCCTGGAGCGCCTGGTCCGCGACCTGCTCGACCTCGCCAAGCTCGACGCTCGCAGCTTCACGTTCGACCTGAAGCCGACGGACCTTCGGGCCTTGACGGGCGCCGTGGCGGCCGGGTTCGAGCCGTCCGAGCTGCGCGTCGTCGGGCCCGGTCCCGGTCCGGCGGTGCCCGTCGTCGTCGACCCCGACCGCACGGCGCAGGTGATCGCCAACTTGCTCGACAACGCCTGCCGGTTCGCCGACCACGAGATCACGGTCTCGGTGGACAGCACCGGCGACCGGGCGCGAGTCGTGGTCGACGACGACGGGCCCGGCATTCCCCCCGATGCGTTGCCCCGGGTGTTCGACCGGCTCTACACCTCGCGCTCGGCTCCCCGCCGGACCGAGAGCGGTTCAGGTCTCGGCCTCGCGATCGTGCGGGAGCTGGTGAGCGCAATGGGCGGCACGGTGGAGGCGCAGGTGGCGCCCGCCGGCGGGGCCCGCTTCGTCGTCAGCCTGCCGACGAACGGTCCGCTGCCTCCTCCGGTGGCGCCGGCCGTTGGGCCAAGACGGTGACCGGCACGGTGCCGGCGTACACGATCGCCCCGAGCTCGACGGACCGGCCGACGTAGCCGAGCCCGATGGCCCCGGCGCGTCGCCCGTCAGGCGGTGCAGCCGAGGTCACCCAGCCGACCTCGGCGCCTTCGAACACCAGGCGGTCCCCCGGGTCGATCGTGCCGCCGTCGAGCGGGACGAGCCGGCACAGCCGGCGCGGCACGTTGCCGCCGCGACTGTCGATCCGGGCGACGAGTTCCTGGCCCGTGTAGCACCCCTTGGTGAACGACACGGCCAGGGGCACCAGACCGCACTCCGCAGGGATCACCTCCGGCGTGAGCTCGGCCTCTGCCGCCGGCCATCCGGCCTCGATCCGGTCCCGCTCGTCGAGCGGGACCGCACCGGTGGCGGGCACCGGACCCAACCACCAGCTGCCCTGCCCCCACCAACCCACGACCCGCACCGCACCCTCCGGTCCGGCGGGCTCGCGGTCGGTGGCGGGCGGCCGGCACGCCGACCAGCGGTCGTGGCGCACCAGTTCGGCGCGTACCCGCAGCTTGAACCGCTGCAGCCGGGCGACCAGGGCGGGGCCCGCGCCTGCGTCGACGTCGAGCAGCACGACGTCGTCGGTCTGCCGGGTCACCCGGACGAGCTGGTCGAGCTTCCCGGTCGGCTGCAGCACGAAGCTCCAGGCGCTCCCGCCGGACCCGAGCCCCAACAGGTCCTGACTGCACTGCCCCTGCAGGAACGCAACGGCGTCGGGGCCGCGCACCTCGACCACGTCACGCTCGACCGACACCCACGCGCCGTTGCCGCTCATGCGCCAGCCTCGCGCCGCTTGGCCGTCATCCGTCGCGCCGCCGGGATTGCGGCGAGCAACGCGGCCGCCTTGTTCCGGCACTCAAGATCTTCCTCGGCCGGTTCGGAGTCGGCCACGATGCCCGCCCCGGCCTGCAATGCGGCCCCGGTCGGTCCGACGAACATCGTGCGGATCGCGATCGCCGTGTCGAGGTTGCCGGAGAAGTCGACGTAGCCGACCACCCCGGCGTACGGGCCCCGCTTCACCGGCTCGAGCCGGTCGATGATCTCCATCGCCCGCACCTTCGGCGCTCCCGAGACGGTGCCGGCCGGCAGGGTCGCCCGCAGCACGTCGATCGGACCCTTGCCGGGCACCAGGTCGCCCGACACCTGGGAGGTGAGGTGCATCACGTGGCTGTAGCGCTCGAGGGTCATCAGCTCGTCGACGTGCACCGTCCCGAAGCTGGCGACCCGGCCGACGTCGTTGCGGGCGAGGTCGACGAGCATCACGTGCTCGGCCCGTTCCTTCGGGTGCTCGAGCAGCTCGGCCGCCATGCGGCGGTCGTCGGCGTCGGTGCGCCCCCGTCGCCGCGTGCCTGCGATCGGGCGGGAGATCACCTTGCCGTTGAGCAGCTGCACCATCGGCTCGGGCGAGGAGCCGACGATCGTGATCTCCGGATGGCGCAGGAAGTACATGTACGGGCTCGGGTTCACCTGGCGCAGCACCCGGTACACGTCGTAGGGGTCGGCGTCGAGCGTGAGATCGAACCGCTGGGACAGCACCACCTGGAAGATGTCGCCGGCCAGGATGTGCTCTTTCGCAACGGCCACCGCCTCCTGGTAGCGACCGGCCATCGGCGAGGTGACCTCGGGCAGCGGATCGGACGGATCCGGTGGCTCCACGGGCGAGTACGACAATGGGCGCCCCAGATCGTTCGCCAACTCGATCACCCGGCGGGCGGCCGCGTCGTAGGCGACGTCGAGGCCGTCGGCATCGAGGCCGAGTACCGCCACGCTGTCGATTGCGTACGCCCGTTGGCGCCAGTGGTCGAACGCGACGAGCGACCCGATCACGCTCATCACGGCGTCGGGCAGAGCGCGATCGTCCCGAGGCACGTCGAGGAGGCGTTCGACTTCTCGCACGACGTCGTAGCCGAGGTAGCCGACCACGCCGCCCTGGAGCGGGGGGAGGTCCGGGAGGACCGGCGCCCGGTACACCTCGAGCAGGGCCTCGAGCGCCGCCAGTATCCCCCGGTCGAGCGGGACCGACGCGGGGACCGTGCCGTCGACGTCCACCCGCCCGTTGCGCAGCACGAGCGTCGCGCTCGGTGCCCGGCCGACGAAGCTGAACCGGCTCCAGCGCTCACCGTGCTCGACCGACTCGAACAGGAACCCTGCACCGTCCCCGACGAGCTTTGCGTACGCCGAGACCGGGGTCTCCAGATCGGCGATCACCTCGGTCCACACCGGCACGACGGTGTGTCGCTCGGCAAGGGACCGGAACTCCTCGCGGGTGGGTCGGATCTTCACGCTGGCCTCCCGAACGGCCGGTAGAAGCAACTGCGGGCCCCGGTGTGACACGCCCCGGCACCGTCCTGGCGCACCCGGAACAGCAGCGTGTCCCCGTCGCAGTCGTAGTGGGCCGACTGCACCCACTGGCGTTCGCCCGACGTGTCCCCCTTGCGCCAGACCTCCTGGCGGCTGCGCGACCAGAACACCGTGCGCCCTTCGGCGAGGGTGAGGCGCAACGTCTCGGCGTTCATCCACGCCACCATCAGCACGGTGCCGTCGGCGTCGTCCTGGACGACGGCAGGCACGAGGCCCTGGGCGTCGTACCGGACGGCGGCGAGTTGCTCCTCGGTGGCCGGGATCGGAGTCGGCATGGGCCCAGGGTAGGCGCGGTGGCCCGACCGGGACCGTCGAGATGGGCTCAGGCGGCGAGGTCCTCGCCGAGCTGCGCCGCCCAACGGGCCGCCTCCACCTGCATCTGCAGCAGGCGTTCCGGGGTCAGCCACTGCTCGACGCCGAGGCGTGCCACGACCGACGTATGGTCGTTGCGCTCGACCTCCTCGATGAGGGCGAGGAGCCCTCCGAGCACACCGGCCCGCCGCAGGAGTGCTGCATAGATGGCCGGTGCGAGGTTCAGTTCCTCGAGCAGCTCGGTCAGCGGCCGCCCGAGCACGACATCGAGCAACGACAGCATCCCGACGAGGAAGGCCTGATCGGCGATCGCTTTGTCGAGCCCCTTCACGTACGTGCACCGCTCCTCGACGAGGAGCTCGAGGAGCCGCCCCCGGGTCGCAGCCATGGCCAGCAGCGGTGAATCGTTCACCCGCGAGTTGTCGGCGCCGACGAACAACAGCAGCTGCACCCAGCGCTGGAGCTGGCGGCGCCCGAGCACCATGATCGCCTGGCGCACCGAGCTGATCCGGTTCCGCAGGCCGAGCGCAACGGAGTTCACCAGTCGCAGCAGCGAGTGCGTGAGGGCCGGGTCGTGCTTGAACACCGCCTCGATCTCGTCGACGTCGACGTCGCGGGTCAGCTTGCCTACCAGGCGCACCAGGTTGAGCCGGGAGGGTTCGGCGACACGCCCCTCCAGCACGGTCGGGCGTGCAAAGAAGTATCCCTGGAACAGATTCATGCCCAGGTCCCGGCAGCGTTCGACCTGCTCGCGGTCCTCGACTTTTTCGGCCAGGAGCCGCACGGGATAGGGCCGGAGCCGTTCCACGAGGTCGCCGAGGCCGTCGCCGACCTCGAGGACATCGAGCTTGACGATGTCGATCGACGGCAAGAGCGCCTCGTGGGCCGAATCGAGGGCAGCGACATCGTCGAGCGCGATCGTGAACCCGGCCTTGCGCAACTCGCTGCAGCGTTGGACGACCCGGTCGTCGATCTCGACGGTCTCGAGGAGCTCGATCACGATCCGCTCGGGCGGCAGCATCTCCATGGTGCGCGAGAACAGGGTTCCGCTGTCGATGTTCAGGAAGCCGAGGTGGGGGCCGAGCACGTTGTCGAGGCCGAGCGAGAGGAACGCGTTCGCGATCACCGTCGCGGTCGCCGCACCGTCGTCGGCAATCTTGGCCGGCCCGCTGCGGCCATGACGGAACAACAGCTCGTACGCCACAAGGCGTTCGTTACGGTCGAGGATCGGCTGGCGCCCGAGGAAGATCGCCTGACCGGTCACCCCGAACCGATCGGACGCCAACAGCCTGGCTTGAGTCTGATCGACGTTCAGAATCCCACAGCGGTACCTCTACGGGGGTCTGCAGCTCAGAGGTAGAGCCCGGTGCTGCCCTCGACTCGGGACGCCGCAACCGCGTGGATGTCGCGCTCGCGCAGGATGAGGTAGTCCGTGCCGGCCACCTCGACCTCGTAGCGGTCCTCGGGGCTGAACAGGACCCGATCGCCGATCTCGACGGTGCGCACGTTCTGCCCGATCCCGATGATCTCGCCCCACACGAGCCGCTTCGCGACCTGCGCCGTGGCCGGGATCAGGATGCCGCCCGACGAGCGCCGCTCGCCCTCTTCCCGGGGGAGGCGGACGAGCAGGCGATCGTTCAGCATCTTGATGGCGAGCTTGCCGTCCTGGGCCACGGCGAGACGGTACCGCCCTGGTCGTCGCGGCACTCAACTACGGTCGCCGCAATGCGTGCTCGACCGCTCGAGGTGACCACGGCCGACGGGGAACGTCTGGACGCCGACCTGCTCGTGCCCGACCGGGTTCGGGGTACGGCGGTCGTCTGCCATCCCCACCCTCGCTACGGCGGCGACCGCACCAATCCGGTGGTCACCGCCCTGTGCGATGCCTTCGTGGACGTCGGGCTCGTCACCGTACGGTTCGACTTCCGGGGCACGGGGCGCAGCACGGGAGCCCACGGCGGTGGCGTCGCCGAACACGCCGACATCCTGGCCGCGCTCGACGCAGCGCTCGACGCCACACTCGATGCCAAGCTCGACGCCAGCGGGGGCGCCGGCATGGCGGGGCCAGTAATCGTCGCCGGCTACTCGTTCGGTTCAGCGGTGGCGCTGTCGGTCGTCGATCCCCGGATCACCGGCTGGATCGCGGTCGCGCTGCCGCTCGCGCTCACCGACTCGGTCCCGGCCCGGGCCCTCGCCGACGGCCGACCGGTGCTGCTCGTCTCACCGGAACATGACCAGTTCAGCCCGGCGTCAGCGGTCACGGCGGCAGCGGTGGACTGGCCGGGGGCTTCCGTGGTCTCCGTCCCGATGACCGACCACTTCCTCGGCGGCGGGCTGCGGGCGGTCGCGCAGGCGGCTGGCGCCTTCGCCGTTCAGGCCGGCGGCTGACCGGCCGGCCGCACGGCGATCCCGGCCGCCGCGAGCGCCGCCTTGGCGTCGGCAATCCGGTACTCGCCGAAGTGGAAGATCGAGGCCGCCAGCACCCCGTCGGCATCCCCGTCGAGGACGCCCTCGACGAGGTGCCCAAGCGTGCCGACCCCGCCGCTCGCAATCACCGGCACGCCGACGGCGCTCGTGATGGCCCGGGTGAGCGGCAGGTCGAAGCCGTCCCGGGTGCCGTCGCGGTCCATCGATGTCACCAGCAGCTCCCCGGCGCCGGCGGCGACCGCTTGCGCGGCCCAGGCCACTGCGTCGAGCCCCGTGGGGGTGCGCCCGCCGTGGACGACCACCTGCCATCCGGTCCGGTCACCCCAGGCTCGGGCGTCGATCGCGCACACCACGCACTGCGACCCGAACTCCGCCGCAAGTTCGGCGATCAGGCCCGGCCGATCGACGGCGGAGGTGTTGACGCTCACCTTGTCGGCACCGGCGCGAAGCAGCCGCCGGGCGTCGTCCACCTGACGGATGCCACCACCGACCGTGAACGGGATGAACACCTGCTCGGCAGTCCGGCGGGCGACCTCGACCATCGTGTCGCGCCGGTCCGACGACGCGGTGATGTCGAGGAACACCAACTCGTCGGCGCCTTCGGCGTCGTACCGGGCGGCGAGCTCTACCGGATCGCCGGCGTCGCGCAACCCGACGAAGTTGATCCCCTTCACCACCCGGCCCCGATCGACGTCCAGACAGGGGATGACCCGTGCGGTGCGCATCGCGCTCGACGCTACCGGAGGCCGTGGCGATGCCGGCCGGCGAAAAACATGCCGCCGGCTGCCCCGGTGGTGACGAGCGCCCCGAGCGACGGGGCGGTCATCCCCCACCGGTCGTAGCCCGCCGTCGCCGCCAGCGTCGCCAGACCGCGGCCGAGCGTCCCCATCCCGATCGTCACCCCGAGGCTCGCCCCCCGGGCGTCGGGTCGCACCTCGGTGACCATCGGGAGGGTCGAGACGAGGGCGAACTCGAACCCGACGATGAACACGGCGAGGGCCACCACCCCGAGGCCCAAATGAGCGGATCCGAGCGTGAGGGCGAGCGCACCCGGCACCATGCACGCCATCCCGAGGACAGCGGATACCTGCTTACCGATCCGATCGGTCAGCACCATGGTCGCGCTCGAGGCGATCAGCTCGACCCCGCCGATCAGGAACGACACCGCGCTCACCCCGAGCGCGGCAAGGCCGTGGTCGTCCTCGAGCCACGACGAGAACGTGACGAACAGGAATTGGCTCGACGTCATCAGCAAAGCGACCCCGGCGAACAACGGCCACGCCCCGAGCACGGAGCGAACCTGACCCCGCACCCGGGTGGCTCCGACAGCGGTGGCGGTGCCGCCGAGTCGGGAGCGGAGTACGAGCGCGGCGGCTACGTTGACGACCGCTACCCCGACGACGGCCCAACGCCACGACGACGCTGCCCCGATGAGGAGCAACAACGGGACGACCACGAGCAGCGAGAGCGCCCACGAGGTCTCGGTGAGACCGACGACGCGGGCCCGGCGCTCGTAAGGCACCTGTGCGGCGATACACGAGCCCATCGCCGTGTCGTAGAGCACCTTCGACGACGAGACCACCACCAGCGCCACCCCGACGACGAACACGGCAGGCGCGGTGGCGATCACGAGCGCACCGACGCTGAGCAGGCCGAGCGCTCCAATCATCACCCGTGAGGGCTGCGAGCGGTCCACGCGGACCCCGATGACCGGGGCGAGGAGCCCGGCGAACTCGCCGGCGCTCAGCGCGGCGCCGATGGCTGCGGTCGAGGTCCCGAACCCAGCAGCGAGCTGCGGCACGAGCGGGCCCCACAGCCGCACCCCGACGTTGCTGGCCAGACGACCGGCCGTCACCACCTGGACGTCGCGCAACGCCAACTGGTCGTCGGTCACCGGTGCCCGGCCACGGCGACCAGGGCGTCCGCCACCGCGAACCGACCTTCGTAGAGCGCCTTACCGGTGATGGCCCCGGCGAGGCCTCGACCGGCCCGTTCCAGCACGGCCAGGGCTCGGAGGTCGTCGAGCGTGCCGACCCCGCCGCTCGCAATGACCGGGATCTCGGTCCGGGCGAGCACGTCGGCCAAGCCGGCGAGGTCCGGTCCGGCGAGGGTGCCGTCGACCCCGATCTCGGTGACGACCAGGGCCGCCACGCCGGCGTCGGCGAACCGCGCCAGCACGTCGAGCACGTTGGTGCCCGATCCCTGTAGCCAGCCGCGGACCGCGACCTCGCCGCTGCGGGCGTCGAGACCGACCGCAACGGGTTGCCGCCCGGCAATCGCCGCGACGACGGCGGGCTGCTCCATGGCGGCGGTGCCGACCACGACCCGGGCTGCGCCGGCCTCGGCGAGGGCTGCGGCGGCCGCCTCGTCGCGGACCCCGCCGCCGGTCTGCACCTGTGCCCGTCCGGCGACGGCGGCGCAGATGGCGGCCACCACCGGCCGGTTCACCGGCTCACCGCTGCGGGCTGCGTCGAGATCCACGACGTGGATCCAGCGGGCGCCGGCCCCGGCGAAGGATTCGGCGATCGCGACCGGATCGTCGCCGTAGACGGTCTCACGCTCGTAGTCGCCCTGGAGGAGTCGTACGGCCCGCCCGGCCCGCAGGTCGATTGCCGGATAGAGCTCCATCACGCCTCCGCAGCCTGACGAACGACGTTGGCGAGCAGCGCAAGGCCGTGCGCGCCGGACTTCTCCGGATGGAACTGGGTCGCCTGGACCGAACCCGACCAGAACGCCGCGTTGACCGTGACGCCGTACTCGCAGGTCGCAGCGACCACCGCCGGGTCCGTCGGCACCGGGTACAGCGAGTGGACGAAGTACATCCACGTCGGTTCGGGCAGGCCGGCCAGGAACGGGGCCGGACGGCGCAGCTGCAGCGTGTTCCACTGCATCTGCGGACGCTTCACGGTGTCGGGCAACCAGCGCACCGTGCCGGCGATCACCCCGAGCCCGGCAACGCCGGGGGACTCCTCGGAACCCTCGAACAGCAACTGGCAGCCCACGCATATCCCCAGGAACGGGCGCCCCGACGCAACGGCGTCGAGCGTGGGGCCGACGAGGCCCGAGCGTTCGAGCGCCTCCATGCATGCGCCGAACGCGCCAACCCCGGGAAGGACCACGGCGGCGGCGTCGGCGATGAGCGCCGGGTCCGCGGTGAGCCGAGCGTCGGCTCCCACCCGTTCGAAGGCTTTCTGTGCGGAGCGCAGGTTGCCGATGCCGTAGTCGAGCACGGCCACCAGCGGCCGTTCGGGCGTCACGGATTCCCCGGGCTCACAGCGCGCCCTTGGTGCTCGGCACCCCACCACCGTCGACACGCACGGCGTCGCGCAGGCAGCGGGCGAGTCCCTTGAAGGTGGCCTCGATGACGTGGTGCGTGTTGCGGGCGCGCACGCCGGTCACGTGCAGCGTGATCCCCGCAGCGGTCGCGAAGCTGTGCACGGCATGTTCGGCCATCGTCGGGTTGAACGGCGGCTCGCCGAGGGGCACCGTGTCGGGCAAGGCCACCTCCCACACCACGAACGGGCGACCACTCAGATCGAGCGACACGTCGACGAGTGCTTCGTCGAGCGGGAAGCGCCCACTCGCGAACCGCCGGATGCCGGCCTTGTCCCCGAGCGCGTCCCGGAAGGCCTCGCCGAGGACGATGGCCACGTCCTCGACGGTGTGGTGGCCGTCGACGTGCAGATCCCCGCGCGCCTCGACGACCAGATCGAATCCGCCGTGACGGCCGAGTTGGTCGAGCATGTGGTCGTAGAACGGGATCCCCGTCGACGCCGACACGGTCCCGCTGCCGTCGAGGTCGACGATCACCCGCACCGAGGTCTCCTTCGTGGTGCGTGTCCGCTCTGCGCGCCTCATGCCAGAACCTCCGCCAGTGCCGTCAGGAACGCGTCGTCCTCGTCCCGGGTGCCGATCGTGACGCGCAGGCAGTCGGCGAGCCGCGGCCACGACGAGCAGTTGCGCACCAGGACGTCCCGGTCCAGCAGCCCCTGCCAAACCTCACCACCCGGGCGGCTCATCGGGCGGAACAGCACGAAGTTCGCACCGCTCGGCCACACCCGTACGGGGAGGAGCTCCAGCGCGGCGACGAGGCGATCGCGCTCGGCCACGAGCGCGGCGACCCGCTCGTTCATCTCATCCACGAACCCGAGCGCGAGCACCCCGGCGATCTGCTTGGCGGCATCGAGGTGGTAGGGCAGGACGACCTTGTCGAGCTCGGCGACGAGCCAGGACGGCCCGATGAGGTAGCCGAGCCGGGCGGCGGCCATCGACCAGGTCTTCGAGAACGTGCGGGTCACGACGATCGGCCGATCCTCGGCGACCATGCCGAGCGCCGACCATGGCGCGAACTGGCCGTACGCCTCGTCGACCACCAGCAGCCCGGGGGCGAGGGCGGCCACCTCCCGCACCGCTGCTTCCGGTTCGACCAAGCCGGTCGGGTTGTTCGGCGAGCACAGGAACGTGACCACGGGCCGGTGGGTGGCGAGTACTCGGCGTACCTCGGTGAGGTCGAGGCCGAATTCGGCGTTGCGCTCCCCGTCGACGACGGTGGCGCCGGTCAGCCGGGCGAGATGGGCGTGGAGCTGGTAGGTCGGCTCGAACGTGGCGACGGTGCGGCCCGGGCCGGCGTAGGTGAGCAGCAGCGTCTGGAGCACCTCGTTGGAGCCGTTGGCGACGAAGACCTGGTTCGAGTCGACCCCGTGGTGAGCGGCGATCGCAGCGCGCAACGCGCCGGCGGTGCGATCCGGGTACCGGTGCCACTCGATGCGGGATGCCTCGGCCGCCCATGCGTCGCGCCAGGCCTCAGGCGGCGCGACCGGCGACTCGTTGGTGTTGAGTCGCACGGACACCGACACCTGGGGAGAGTGGTATCCCTCGAGCGCCTGCAGGTCCTCGCGCACCGGGATCATCGGGCACCTCCGGCGCGCAGCAGGACCGAGTCGACGTGGGCGGCGAGGCCTTCGACCGCAGCGAGCGCCGCCACGTGCGGCGCAGCTCGCCGCAAGGACGCTTCGTCGGCGGACACGACGTGGACGTGCTTGGTGAAGTCCCGCACGGTCAGCGCCGAGCCGAATCGCGCCGAGCCGAACGTCGGCAACACGTGTGACGGCCCGGCGAGATAGTCCCCCAGCGACGCCGGCGACCACGGGCCGGTGAACACCGCCCCGGCGTGGCGCACCTGCGCGAGCAGGGCCTCGGGGTCGGCGACGATCAGCTCGAGATGCTCGGGCGCGATGGCGTTCGACACCGCCATCGCCTGCTCGGGCCCATCGACGACGACGGCGTAGCCACTCCGGGCGAAGGTCGCCTCGAGCTCGGCCCGGCGCGGCGAGGCCTGCGTGAGCCGCCGGACGGCCTCGGTGACGGCGTCGGCGACCTCGGGGCGCCACGTGACGAACCAAGCAAGCCCGTCCGGCCCGTGTTCGGCCTGCACGAGGACGTCGATCGCGGCGAACTCGACCGGCGCCGTCTCGTCCCCGATCACGACCACCTCGCTCGGGCCGGCGAAGGAGGCCGGGATGCCGACTCGACCCTCCGCAGCCACCTGGCGCTGGGCGAGCGCCACGTAGGCGTTGCCCGGCCCGACGATCACGTCGACCGGCCGGATCGAGGCGGTGCCGTACGCCATCGCGCCGATCGCCTGCGCGCCACCGATCCGGTACACCTCGTCCACCCCTGCGAGCGCAGCGGCGGCCAGCGCGGCCTGCGCCGGCCAGCCCGTTGATCGGTCGGGCGGGATGCACAGCACGACCTCGCCGACGCCGGCGACGCCGGCGACCGTGGCCGTCATGAGCACGGTCGACGGGTACACCGCCCGGCCGCCAGGCACGTAGCAGCCGGCCCGGTCGACGGGCACCTCTATCGATCGGAGGCGGATGCCGTTGTGCCACGACTCGTGGGCCGCCGTCACCTGGTGGCGGTGGTAGGCGGCGACGGCGTCGTGGGCCTCCTCGAGCGCCGTGCGCACCGGCGCCGCCATCGATTCGAGCGCCGCCCGACAGCGTTCCGGAGGGACGCGCAGCGGGCCGCTGTCCAAACCGTCGAATCGGGCACTGAACTCGAGCACCGCGTCGTCGCCGCGGTCGCGCACGGCGTCGAGGATGGCCCGGACCGCCTCCACCGGACCGGTGCCGGGGGCAGCCGGCCGAGGGAGGTGGTCGCGCACGTCACCGCGGACGCCGCGCAGGTCGAGTCGGGTCAGCATTCGGTGCGCTCCATGCCGACGGGCGAGGCTACCGGTCCGGCACACTTCGGCCATGACGATCAACGCGGGAGCGGCCTCGGAACTGTCGTCGCTCGCGTCGAGCCTCGAGGAGATCGAACAGCGGGTGGCCGTGCTCGCGCACGCGCACGACGACGGTCGCCACGACGACCTCGTCGCCGCGCTCCTCGATGCCGAGCGCCTGGTGCGTCAAGGGGTCCGTCAACTCCGGCGCGCCCGCACCCTCGCGCCCTGACGCGGCGACCAGGAGCACCGCGCCCTCGCACGCGAGCAGACCGGGGTCGCAACGCGCAGCGAGGGCCCATCGGGCCCTCGTGCACGGCGCTACCGGGCGGCGGATCCCAGCCGCGCCTTGCGATCAGGTGGCGGGAACCTGATCTAGATTCCAAGCTAGTTCGGTGCGACGTGGCGCGCAACTGGCGCACGACCGAGGGTCCCGGCGCTCGGACAAAGCCCGGCGAGGCTGCATTCGGCACACCGCGGCGTGCGCGCCGTGCACACACGACGGCCGTGCAGGATCAGACGCAGCCCGAACGGACCCTGGGCTCGGGCCGACAGCAGATTCCCGAGCTCCCGCTCGATCTCGGTCGGATCGGTCGCCGACGTAAGCCCGAGCCGGCCCGCGAGCCGCTGGACATGGGTGTCGACGGGCAGGCCGGGAAGTCCGAACGCCACCGTTCGCACGACGTTCGCCGTCTTGCGACCGACGCCGGGCAGCGTGACGAGCTCCTCGAGCCGCCGGGGCACCTGCCCATCGAACCGGTCCACGAGCCCGGCGGCCATCCCGATCAGGTTGCGGGCTTTGGCGGCGTAGAACCCGGTGGAGCGCACGATCGCCTCGAGCTCGGCGGGATCCGCAGCGGCGAGCGCGGCCGACGAGGGGTAGCGGGCGAACAGTGACGGTGTCACCTGGTTGACTCGCGCATCGGTGCACTGGGCCGACAGGATGGTCGCCGCCAGCAGCTCGAACGGCGACGAGTGATCGAGCTCGCACCGGGCCTCCGGGTACTCGTCGGCGAGCCGTGCGGCGACGGCCCGAGCCCGGCCGGCGAGCGTGCGCGGTCTTGCCACCGCGGCACCCTACGGCAATCCTGCGACGATCCGGCCGGTCAGAACGCGGCCTCGACGATGGTCAGCTCCGTGCCCAGCACCGATGCCACGTCGAAGCGCACCTCGACGTGCCCGAACGCCCGACCCGGGCCGGCCAGCCACTGCGCCCCGAGGCGGCGGACGCGCCGCTGCTTGACGGGGCCGACCGCTTCGGCCGGCAGGCCGTAGGCGGCCGACGCTCTCGCCTTCACCTCGACGACGACCACCAGACCGGGCCGGTGGACGACGAGGTCGAGCTCGCCACCCTCACCGCGCCAGTTGCGACCGACCACCGTGAACCCGCGTTGGGCGTACCAGCGCGCCGCGAGGTCCTCCCCGAACCGGCCCCGCGCCTGCCGGGAGTGGTCGACCATCTCACAGCTCCCTTCGGGGAAGCTCCTCGACGTTCACGTCCTTGAAGGTCAGCACCCGCACGCGCGGCACGAAGCGGCTACGCCGGTACATGTCCCACACCCACGCGTCGACGAGCACGACCTCGAGCAGCGGCCTCGGCCCGTTGCCGATCACCTCG
>JBEIFW010000049.1:0-19858 GCA_040382215.1 Acidimicrobiales bacterium | reverse complement strand
TCAGCTTCTCGGGGCGGTTGAGCGTGATACGGGCCACGCCGTCGGTGGCCTCGTAGACGATGTGCTCGGTGGTCGGCATGACGGCACACTACGGCGATGGTCCGCAGCTTCGACCCGTCCGCTGCCGGTGTCGTCACCACCCCGTCCGGTGCCCGGGCGCACCGCCTGCTGGTCGAGCACCTCGATCGGCTGACCCGCCGGTTCGAGCAGGTCCGCCCCGGCGTGTGGTGCCTGATCGGCAACGGGCTGTCGAACCAGACCTTCGTCGAGGGCCCCGAGGGGATCATCGCCATCGACACCGGGGAGTCGGTGCAGGAGATGCGGGCGGCGTTGCGGGAGTTGCGCACCGTCACCGACCGTCCGGTCGTGGCCGTGCTCTACACCCACTTCCACTACGTCGCGGGGACCACCGCCGTGTTCGAGGAGGCGGGCGGGCCGGTACCCGTCTACGGCCACGTGCGCATCGAGGCCAATCGTCGCCGTGTCGGTGACGAGATCGCACCGCTGTACGGCCGAGGGATCGCCGAGCAGTTCGGCACCGACCTCCCGGCCGAGGGGCCCGACGCCCAGGTGCACGTCGGCCTCGGATTGGGGTTCCGCTTCGCCGAGCACGCGCCGTGGACCCCGGGGTACGTGCCGCCGACGATCACCACCGACCGACCGGTCCGTTGGACGATCGCGGGCCTGCAGGTCGAGGTCACCCCGGCGCCGTCCGATGCCGACGACTCGATCACGGTCTGGTTCCCCGAGCTCGCGACGGCGGTGCAGAACATCGTGTGGCCGGCGCTGTTCAACGTGTTCGCGATCCGGGGTGAGGAGTACCGCGATCCGCGCACGCTGCTCGTCGGGATCGACCACGTTCGCTCGCTGGGCGCCGAGCATCTCGTGGCCACCCACGGCCCCGTGCTGCACGGAGCAGCATCGATCGCAGCGCGGGTGCAGCGCTACCGGGACTCGGTGCAGTTCCTGTGGGACCAGACCGTGCGGGGCATGAACAAGGGCTGGACGACCGACGAGTGGGCCAGCCGGGTCCGGCTCCCCGAGCTGTACGACGAGGACTTCCTGACCTCGGAGCGCTACGGCGTGGCCGAGCATCACGTTCGCCAGATTCACAACGGCTTGAAGGGTTGGTTCGACGGGGACCCGGCCGAGCTGTTCCCGCTCCCGCCGGCCGAGCGGGCCGGGCGGCTCATCGCCGGGTTCGGTGGCCCGGGCGTCGTACGGCAGGCCGTCCACGACGCCGTGGCCGCCGACGACCTGCGCTGGGCGGCCGAACTGGCCACCTGGCTGGTGATGGCACCGAGCGACGACGCCGGCGAGGGCCACAGCGACCGCCACCGCCTGGCCGGCGTGTTGCGGCGGATCGGCCAGCGCAGCCCGGCGGCGAACATCCGCAACTGGGCGCTCACCCGGGCCCGGGATCTGGAGGGCACCGCCCCGCTCGACCGGTTCCGCACCCATCGGCTCCGGCGTGACGCCGTTACGGTGGCGCCGGTCCGCTCGGTGTCGACGCTGCGCGTGCTGCTCGATCCCGACCGGGCGGTGGGCATGGACCGGCACGTGCGGTTCGACTTCGGCGCCGGGGGCGTGTGCGGCCTGCACGTCCGCAATGCGATCGCCTGCCCGACCGACGGTTCGGGCGCGACGATCGCGCTCGTGTTGGCACCGGCGGTCTGGGCCGACATCGTGACCGGCAGGCGCTCGCTCGCCGACGCGCTTTCTGCTGGCGACGCGACCGTGACCCCGACGAGCGCCGAGGCCGCCACGGTGGACCTGCTCGCCTGCTTCGAGCTCCCCTGACGGTCGGCCCCACCGCCTCCCCCACCGAAGTTGTGCAACTGCGGCATCGGCCGATGCCGGTCATGCACGAGTTCCCGGGGGGCGCGGCGGTACCGTGCGGGAGTGGCACCGAGTCCCGACCAAGCGTTGGTGTGGACTGCGCCGGGGCCGGGCGCGTGGGCACTCGATCGCTCCCACGTCAACCGACCGGCGACGCCGATCAACCAGCACATCCAGTCGATCGGCACTGCGCAGGGGACGCGCCGGGTGTTCGCCGAACTCGGCGCGCCCGTCGAGTCGCTCGACTTCCGGTTCGTCAACGGTCTCGTCTACTCCCGGGTGCGACCGTTGATCCGGCCCGACAACCCGAGTGCGACGCTCCCGCCGTTGCCGCTGCTGCGCCTCGCCGTGCGACTGCATCCCGCGATGCGGCAGCGCCGCCGCGCCGCCGAGCGGATGTTCGACGAGCGGCCGTGGCGGGCGGTGGTCGCCGAGTGGCACGCCCCCGGCGGCCGGCGCGAGCGGCTCGAGGCGACCAACCTCGCCCTGCAGGACGTGCCGCTGGCCGAACTCGACGACGCAGCGCTCATGTCGCATGCGTTGCGGACCGTGGAGCACGCCGTCGAGCAGTTCGATCTGCACTTCTGGCTGCATGGCTACGACCTCGGCCCGATCGGGATGCTGCTGTTCGGCGCCCAGCGTTGGGGTATCTCCCCGGCCGAGGTCGTTCCGCTGCTCGAGGGGGCATCGCCGTCGACGTCGTCGGCCGAACGGACGTTGCGACGCATACGCGAGGCGGTGGACGCCGCCGGGGTCACCCCGGCCACCCTGGACCACCTGCGGGGGGTGGCGCCGGAGGTGGATGCCGACGTGTCGGCGTTCTTGCGCCTGCGGGGCCGGCTGGTGTTCTCCCGCTACGACATCGACGGCCTGACCCTCGCCGAGGCACCCGAGGTGGTGCTGGCGACGATCCTGGCGGCGCGCGACGACGCGGGGCGCGCGAGGGCGGCGGCCGAGGCGTTGGCGGTGCGCACGGCGACCGTGCGCGCCCGGGTGCCTGCGGCCGAGCGTGACGACTTCGATCGCGCCCTCACCGAGGCGCGCGCGGCGATGGACCTGCGCGACGACAACGGACCCAATACCGTGGAATGGCCGCTCGGGCTGATCCGGCTGGCGTTGCTCGAGGTCGGTCGCCGGATGGTCGCTCGCGGGCTCGCCGAGCAGGCCGAGCACGCTCTGGAGCTCACGCCCGACGAGCTTGCGGGCGCCCTGGAGGTTGCCCGCTCGCCGGGTGCGGCCGAGTTGGCCGGACGTCAGCGGTGGCGCCGGACCGTCGACGTGGACGGCGCGCCGCGGGTGCTGGGCGGGCCGGAACCGGCGCCACCGCTTACGGTGCTGCCGGATGCGCTCGCTCGCGTCGCCGGCATGATCCAGATGGTGATCGCCGAGGCCGGCCTCGACGGTGAGGTCCGCTCGAGCGGCCTGCGCGGGTTCGGCGTCGGCTCGACGACCTACCGCGGTACGGCTCGTCTCGCCGACAGCCCGGAGGCGGCGCTGTCGATCCTCGAACCCGGTGAGGTGCTGGTGGTGCCCTGCACCACCCCGGCGTTCAACCTCGTGCTGAGCCTGGCCGGTGCGGTGGTCACCGCCGAAGGTGGGTCGTTGAGCCACGCCGCAGTGCTCGCCCGCGAGCTCGGCATCCCTGCCGTCGTCGGCGTGCCGCGGGCGCTGCACGACATCCCCGACGGGGCCACCGTCGAGGTCGACCCGGTCGCCGGGGAGGTGCGGGTGGTCCGAGCGGGCTGAAGGGGGCGTCGCAGTAGGGTCCGTGCATGTCCCTGGGGTTGGACCGTGAGGTCGCGACGGTGATGGGCCCGCTGCTCGAGGCGATGGCGTCGGTGACGCCGCCGCCCGTGGGCGACTGGCGGACCCGGCGGGCCAACGTCGACCGCACGTTCTCGACGATGGCGCCCGCCGAACCGGTCCCGGGCGTGACGGCGATCGAGCTGTCGGCGCCGGCACCGGACGGCTACTCGATCCCGATGCGCCTGTACCGCAACAACGGCGAGCAACCCGGCTCGCTCGTGGTGTACATCCACGGCGGCGGGATGTTCCTGTGCAGCATCGACACCCACGACCCGATCTGCCGGCAGCTCGCCTCGGCATCGGGGGTGCCGGTGCTGTCGATCGACTTCCGGTTCGCGCCTGAGCACCCGTACCCGGCCTCGGTGGAGGACTGCTACGCCGCACTGTCGTGGGCCGTGGCCCATGCTGGCGAGCTGGGTGTCGACTCCGGCCGGGTGGCGATCATGGGGGACTCGGCCGGTGGCGGCATGGCCGCCGGGGTGGCGCTGATGGCCCGCGACCGGGGCGGTCCGGCGTTGGCCGCCCAGGTGCTCGTCTACCCGATGCTCGACGACCGCACCGCCTCGGCCCCGTCGGCGATCGAGACGCTGTTGTCGTGGGCCGTCGGCGACAACATCACCGGTTGGGGGTGCCTGCTCGGCGACGCCGCCGGCGGACCCGACGTGCCGTCCTACGCTGCGCCGGCCCGCGCCACCGACCTGAGCGGCCTGCCCCGCACGTTCATCGACGTCGGCCAACTCGACCTGTTCTGCGCCGAGGACCTTGCCTATGCGGCCCGGCTCGACGCCGACGGGGTGCCCGTCGAGTTCCACCTCTACCCGGGATGCCCCCACGCGTTCGAGGTGTTCGCGCCGGCAGCGTCGGTGTCGCAGCGCGCGATCGCCAACCGGGTCCGGTTCCTCCAGTCGTTGTAGGCGCAACGACAGGCGGCCGGCAGGCCCGCTCCGGCTCAGCCGGCCGCGAGGTGGACGAACAGGCAGGTGCGCGGCTCGCCACCGACACTGCGGCTGATGTGGCCCTCGCCCGTGGTGTCGTCGGCGAGCAGGATCGACCCCGGTCCGAGGAGGCGCCGCTCACCGCTGCCGACCTCGATCTCCACCGACCCGGTCAGGTTCACGACGAGCTGGCGGCGCGGCGCCCGGTGGAAGCCGAGGTGGTAGTCGCCGTCGACCTCCCGGAACTGGACGCCCGTTGTGGCCCAGGGACTCGAGATGCGCCCGATCGCGCCGAGGTCGTCGAGTTCGACCGTGAGGTCCTCGAAGTGCGACCGGCCGTCGGCACCGGTGTAGACGCGCACGATCTCCATGTGGGGGGACGGTATCCCCGCGTGGAGGGCAGGAGCGAGGGAGCAACGCTGAGGATCGGAGCCCGAGGTGGGAATCGAACCCACGACCTACGCATTACGAGTGCGTTGCTCTGCCGACTGAGCTACCCGGGCGGCCCCGGAAGCCTAGTGCGAGCCGGCCGTGCGCGCCTGGTCGCTGCGGTCGGCCATCAGCGTGCCGTCGAGGTAGTACCGCCGGTGCCAGATCCCGGTCGGGTCCTCCCCGGCGATGGGCATCCGCCACGTCGCCGCCCGGACCCCGTCACCCGACAGCGGGACGCCGATCAGCGCCCTCGGCTGATCGATCGTCGAATCGACGTAGGCGTCGGCGGACGCTTCGGGCACGTACCGCTTGGCGATGCGCCGGTACAGGTCCCGCCACGCGTCGTCGTCGCCCACGTCATAGACGATGCGGGCCTCGGCCTGCACGGTGAGCTTCCGGTACGGCAGGTCCTCCTCATCCACCGACAACCCGATGCGGGGATCGCGGCGCAGGTTGGCGAGGAACACCGCCGGACCGCGCGGCGTGAACAACAACTCGTCGCCCTCGACGATGAACCAGGTCGGCACCACCCGCGGGAAGCCGTCGGCGTCGACGGTGCCGAGGCGCACGAGGTGGCCGGGTTCGGCCAGGAACGCAGCGAGTTCGTCGGGCTGGAGACGAGGCATGGCAGCGACCCTACGGCAGGGTGGGCAGCCGCAGGAGCAGCGCTTGGAGCAGCAGGGTCTCGTTGACGTTGCGGTCGAGGCAGCGCATCGCTTCGTGGACGGCGGCCACTGCCGCGACCCGCTCGGTGACGGCGGTCGTCCGGCCGTCGCCCTGCACGGCTTCGAGGGTGTCCCGGTACGACCCGGCGAGCGCAGCCAACCCGGCGCGCACCTCGTCGGTGCGGGCGCGGCGTATCTGGCGTCTGTGCTCCTCCTCGAGGGTCTTGCGCGACGAGCCGCGCTGGCCGACGAGGGCCAGGCGCGCCTCGAGTTCGGCCATCTCGGCGGCCTGGCGGGCCAGCAGCGGTGCCAGGGACGCATCGACGAGGCCGACTAGTTCGTCGACGACGGCCGCCACGGCGGCCCCGGTGCCGTCGAGCCGGTGGGCCAGCCCGGCGAAGGCGGCCCGGCGAACCGCCGCCGCCTGGTCGGCAGCGAGCAGGCGGGCGGCGTCGAGGCTGCCGCCGGCGAGGCGCGCCGCGGTGAGCGCCGCCTCGGGGGCGATGCCGTCAGCCTCGAGCGCGAGCGCGATCGCCGTCGGGTCGATGCCGTGGAACTCGACCCGCACGCAGCGCGATGCGATGGTCACGAGTTCGGGGGCCACGTCGTCGGCGAGCACGAGGAACACTGTCGAGGCCGGCGGCTCCTCGACGGTCTTGAGCAAGCTGGCCGCAGCTTCGGGCCGCAGCAGGTGGAACTCGTGCAGCACGAGCACCTTGCGCACCCCCTCGACGGGTGCCAGGGCGGCAGCCTTGACGATGTCGCCGGCCTGGTCCTTGCTGATCGCCGGACCCACCCGCTCGACTTCGCGCAGGTCGGGATGCGTACCGGCCAGCGCGAGCCGGCAGTCGCGGCAGGCCGCACACCCTCCCTCGGGGCACAGCAGCGCGGCGGCGAACGCCCGGGCGGCCTGCTCCTTACCGACGCCCGGTGGCCCGACGAACAGGTAGGCGTGCACGGGCTGCACGGCCGCGGCGGCGAGGAACTCGACCGCGTGGCGCTGCCCGGGCACCGCGGCCCACAACGCCGGGTTCACGTGGCCCACCGCGCCTCGACGGCATCGGCGACGGCCTGGATCACGTCGTCGATCGGGCCGGAGGCGTCGATCACCACCCACCGGTCGGGTTCGGCCGCCGCCAACGAGACGAAGCCCGCCTTCACCCGACGGTGGAACTCGGCGTCCTCGCCTTCGAGCCGGTCGACGGCCCTGCGCCCGGCGCGCCGGGCGGCGAGCACCTCGTCGGGCGCGTCGAGCAGCACGGCGACGTCGGGCCAGCGGCCGTCGATCGCCCAGTCGTTGACCCGACGGACCTCGTCGAGGGGCAGGCCACGGCCGTAGGCCTGGTAGGCGAGCGACGAGTAGACGGTGCGGTCGGACACGACGACCCGCCCGGCCGCCAGGGCCGGCTCGATCACCTCGGTGACGAGTTGTGCCCGTGACGCAGCCATCAGCAGCGCCTCGGTGCGCGCCGCCATCGCCGGGTGGGACGGGTCGAGCACGACGGCGCGGATCGCCTCCGACGCCGGCGTGCCGCCCGGCTCCCGGGTGGCCAACGCGTCCCAGCGGGCGGCCAGCGCGGCGGCGACGGTGGACTTCCCGCAGCCCTCCGGGCCCTCGAGAGCAACGTAGCGACCGCGTCGACCCATGCCGGGCGTGACGCTACCGGCCCGGCGGAGCTGGCAGGGTTGTGGTGTGCGCCAACCACCCGTCGACTACCTGGCCCGGACCCGATCCCTGTACGACCACCTCGGTTACGCCCCCTACCGCTGGCACCGCAGCGACGATGCCGTCGCGCTCGTGCAACCGGTGGTGCCGTTGGCCGAGTGCACCGTGGCGCTGGTGTCCTCGGGCGGTGTGTATCGGCGCGGCCAGCTCGCGTTCCACCACGCCGACGACGTGTCGTTCCGGGTGGTCCCCACCGACACCCTGACGGCCGACCTGCGGGCGACGCACTTCGCGTACGACCTCACCGACGCCCGCCGGGACCCGAACGTCGTGTTCCCGATCGACACCCTGCGCGACCTCGCAGCCGATGGCGTGATCGGCGGGCTCGGCCCCCGGTCCTACACCTTCATGGGCGGGATCTACTCCACCCGCCGAGTGCGCGAGGCGCTCGTGCCGCCGCTCGTGGCACAGATCCTGGCCGATCACGTCGATCTCGCCCTGCTGGTCCCGGTCTGACCCGTCTGCCACCAGACCGTGGGTCTGGTCGCGAGGGCTCTCGAATCCGCAGGTGTGCCGACGGTGTCGCTCACCTCGGCCTGGTCGATCACGGCTGCGGCCCGCCCGCCGCGCGCTGCGTATGTCGACTACCCGTTGGGGCACACGGCCGGCAAGCCGTTCGACCGGGAGGACCAGCGGGCGATTGTCCTCGGTGCGCTCCGCACCCTGGCGGCGCCGCACTCGGGCGAGATCGTCGATCTCGGCCGTACCTGGTCGGACGACGACGCCTGGAAGGACCGGGTGCTGCGCCCCGGCGGCGCTTCTGGTGGGGGTGTGGCAACCGGCGACGAGCGCTCCGAACGGCGACGCGAACCCATGTGGCAGAACGAAGACGATCGGGTGGCGGCCGAGGCACGGCACGAGGCGGGGCCGTGTGGGGAGTGCGTCGGCGCGGAATGAACCCGCCTTCGTTGGGTCGACCCGGGATGCTGCTGTGTCAAGCGGCGTCGACGAGCACCTCGAGCGCGAGGCGGGCCATGTCGAGGAAGCCGTCCTGGCGTTCCTGCGCGCTTGCGGCCTGATGGTGCACGAGGTGGTCCGACACCGTTGCGATGCACAGCGCCCGTGCCCCCTCGCCGGCCGCGATCGTGTAGAGCCCGGCGCACTCCATCTCGACGGCCAATGTGCCGTGGCGGGCGAGCTTCCACATGGTGGCCTCGTCGTCGTCGTAGAAGGCGTCCGAGGTGAGCACCGGTCCGGCGTGGACGCGCAGGCCCGCCTCGCCGCCGAGGCGCACCGCAGCGAGCAGCAGACCGACGTCGGCCGACGCCGCGAAATCCACCCCCGGGAACCGCTGACGGTTCATCGCCGAGTTGGTGTGCGCAGCCGACGCCACGATCACGTCGCGCAGGGCGATGGTGTCGAGCAGCGCCCCGCACGACCCGACGCGAATGGCGGTGCGCACGCCGTGGAACCGGAACAGCTCGGTGGCGTAGATCGACAGCGAGGGCATGCCCATCCCGGTGCCCTGCACCGACACCGCGCGGCCCTGGTAGGTCCCGGTGAACCCGAGCATGTTGCGCACACGGTTCACACAGCGGGCGCCGTCGAGGAGCTGCTCGGCGATCACCTGGGCCCGCAGCGGATCGCCGGGAAGCAGCACGGCGTCGGCGAAGTCGCCCGCCGCAGCCGACAGGTGGGGGGTGGGGACGGGCATCACCGAAGCGTAGGGCGCTCGCCGGCAGCGCAGAGCGAGGGGACCGTCGAGCGGTGGTGAGCCCTCAGTCGACGGGCAGGCCGCGACGTTCGAGCACCGGGCCGAGCAGGTCGACGAAGTTGTCGAAGTAGAAGCGATCCCGGGCCTGCGCCGACACCTTTTCGAGGCTGCGGTCGAAGCGGCCCAACGGGTTCCGGCCGCCTTCCACGTGCGGGTAGTCGGACGAGAACAGGCAGGACTCCTCGCCCACCTGCTCGATGATCCAGCCGGCGTCCTCGTGCGGGTAGGGGGTGACCCGGATCTGGCGCCGGCAGTACTCCGACGGGGTGAGATCCATCGCCTGCAGACGTTCCTCGTTCTTGCGGAACGCGGTGAAGCACGACTCGAGCATCTGCAGGAACCCCGGATACCAGGCGGCGCCGAGCTCGATCACCCCGACCTTTAGGTTCGGGAACCGGCGCAGGACCCCGTCGAGGACGAGCACCCCGAGCGTCTGCATCACCGGGAACGGGATGGCGAGGTAATCGACCGAGCGGAAGTTGCCGTCACCACCGTGGAAGTCGGGCACCGGTGGCAGACCGTTGACGAAGTAGTCGGGGTTGATGAGCTGCCCGCCGCCACCGACGTGCAGCACGACGGGTACGCCCGCCTCCTGGCACTGCGCCCACAACGGGTCGAGCCCGAGGTGGCTCGGCGAGTGCCCGGGTGGGCAGGTGTGCGGGATCATGATCGCCGCTGCGCCGGCGTCGATCGCCTCCCGGGCAAGCGTGGCGGTTCGATCGAAGTCGACCAGCGGCGTGTAGCAGACGGGCAGTGAACGCACGTCGGTGGAGCAGAAGTCGATCATGGCCCGGTTGTGGGCCCGGGCGATGCCGTACGCCACGTCGCGGTCGCCGGAGTGCTCGGCGATCACGAGGTCCTTCGACGCAAAGGTGTTGAACACCAACTGGCTCGCGAACCCGAGCGCATCGAGGGCAGCCGTTCGGTGCTCAGCCAGGAACGAGCCCATGGCGCGCCAGTTCTTTCGCCCCATGAGGTCGCCGAGCGCCGCTCGCTGCTCCTCGGTCGTGCCGAACGCAGCGCGCAGCTCGTCGATGTGGTGCTGCTCCCCGGGCGACAGGGTGTCGAGTTCGCCTTCGGGGAGCCGGTCGCGCACGTCGGGATCGGCATAGGAGCGGATCCAGCCGGGCGTCTCCATCACATGGGCGTCGGCGTCGTGGATCCGCCGGCCGGCGGCATAGGGCCGCAGCGAGTGCGGGTCGGTCTCGATGATCGCCATGGTTCCCCCTCGTACGTCGGGACGGCCGTCGACCGTAGTCGTCGGCGGCGCCGGGGCCGCCGACCCGGCGTCAGCGTTCGAGGACCCAGGAGAAGACGATGAATGCGCCGTTCGGGCCGGACCCTTCCCCGTACGAGACGGTGCCCTTCCAGGGACCCATCGTGACGTCGAGGCGTTCGGTGAGGTTGCTGATCGGCGACGGACCGAGGGTGAACCCTGCCGCAGTGACCGCTGCGCCGGTGAACAGTGCCTTCACGGTGGCTTCGGCCGATGCCGGGAACTCCCAGGATGCGCTGACGTGGCCGCCCTTCCCGGGCGGCGCGCTCGACAGGCCACCGACCAGACCGGTCGCTTCGTAGACCTCGACCAGGGTGCCACCCGTCGGAGCGGGCAGCGACGCCAGCCACGCCGGCGGGGTGATGGCGGACGCCGTTGTCTCCAGGGTTGCCTGTACCGGTGGGCGGCCGGTCGCCGGTGCTCCGGCGTCGTGGACATAGGTGAGCCGGTCGGTTCCGCTCGTCAGCAACGCGGTCGACAGCCGGCCGGAGGAAGCGAACGAGGGATTCTTCCAGCCGGCGGGGCCGGCGGCGGCGAAGGCCTTCAGTTCGTCGGCGGTCGCAGCCGTCTGGAGCCCGATGTGGTCGCTTCGTCGGACGGTGTCGTCACGCTTCCAGCTCCGCCGGGCCGCTCCCGCCGTCGTTGCATTGGGCAGGACGGGGAGGTTGGCCGGGAAGGCGAGTGCGGGTGCGGTTGCGGCGACGGTGAACGGCTTGCCCGCCACTGCGGCCAGGGCGGTCATCGTCGGTTCGACGGTCGTTGCGAATGTCGGCCCGGCGGGTGCCGGGGCCCTGGTCGTCGTAGTGGTCGCCCCCGCCGCCGCGGTCGTTGCCGCCGCGGTCGTTGCCGCCGCGGTCGTTGCCGCCGCGGTCGTTGCCGCCGCGGTCGTTGCCGCGGTGTCGCTGGTCGATGGTTCCCCGTCGCCACAGGCGGGGAGCAGCGAGACGGCGGCGGCCAGGGCGAACAGGGTGTTGCGACGCATGGGTCCTCAGATTGACGGCTTCGGGGAGGATACGCGCACGGCGCACGCAAGCGCGACCAACACGATCAACATGCCGAGCGTCTGCACCGCTGTCACCGATTCGTCGAGTACGACCGCGGCGGTGACGGTCGAGATCACCGGGATCGACAAGCTCATCGTGGACGACGCCCATAGCGGCACGTGCGGGATCGACCAGCTCATGAGGAAGTGACCGCCGATCCCGGCGACGACGGCGAGCATCACGATCCATCCCCACGAGTCCCACGCCGGCCATGACACGTCCTGCCCGGCGATCAGTGCGGCGGGCCAGGCCAGGCCCGACGCCACGATCGCGGTGACCGTCGAGTACTCCACGGCGCCGAGCCGGCCGCGCACCCGGCGCGACACGATGAAGTAGCCCGTCCAGGCGAACAGGGTGAGCACGGCGAGCAGGTCGCCGGCCGGGCTCCAGTCGGGCAGGCCGCTCGCGCCGAACACGACAGTGGCCGTACCGACGATGCCGACCGCCGCCCACCCCATCGCGCCACGGGCCACCCGTTCGCGCAGGATCGGACCGAGCACGATGACGAGGGCCGGCTGGAGCGCTCCGATCACGGTCGCGTTGGCGACCGTCGTGAGCTTGACCGCCGTGAAGAACAGCACGAGGTCGCACCCGAGGAACAGCCCACCCGGGAAGCCGATGCGGAACGACGACCAGGTGAGGCGGCGGCCGGTGGCGTAGAGGATCCCGACGAGCGCAAGCGCCCCGACGCTGGTCCGGTAGGCCGCCAGGGCCATGCCACCCATGTCGACGCTCTTGGCGACGACCCCGGTGATGCCCCAGGCCAGCATGGCCAGCGACAGCGCGCCGAGGGCGGCCGTCCGCGTCGGAGCTGCCGTCGCCGGCACTGCGACCCCCATCGGTGCAGTCTCCTTCCGGTCGGGGTCGGGGCGCCAACCCGGTCAGCGCAGCAGGAGCCGGCCGGTGCCGGCGACCGTCGCGCCGATCACGGCGGCGTCGTGCCCACCGGCGCGCAGCTCCGCCACGGCGTCGTCGGCCCGATCGGGGGCGACGCCGAACACCAGGCCGCCGGAGGTCTGGGCGTCAGCGAGCAACAGCACCGTCACCGGGTCGTGGCCGCCGACGTCGAGGCGGGGGCTCACCCAATCGAGGTTGCGGCGGCTGCCGCCGGGCACGATCCCGGATTCGGCGAGCGCCCGCACCCCGGGCAGCACGGGCACGGCCGCCGGGTCGAGGACGGCGTCGATTCCGGACTCGCCTGCGGCGCGCCCGAGGTGGCCGAGCAACCCGAACCCCGTGACGTCGGTGGCCCCAGTTGCACCGGCCCCCAGCGCAACCGTCGAGGCCCGGTCGTTCAGTCTCGTCATCGAGGCCACGGCGGCCTCGATGAGCGCGGGCGATGCCTCGCCTCGCTTGATCGCCGTCGTGGCGACCCCGATGCCGAGGGGCTTGGTGAGCACCAGCACCTGCCCGGGGCGGAAGCCGGCGTTGGTGAGCAACCGGTCCGGGTGCGCCTCACCGATGACGGCGAGTCCGAAGGTGGGCTCGGGCCCGTCGACGGTGTGTCCGCCGGCGATCACGAACCCGGCCTCCTCGGCGATCGACGAGGCGCCTTCGACGACGTCGCCGAGCAACTCGGTGGGCAGCAGGGCAACGGGCCAGGCCACCACGTCGAGGGCGAACAACGGCCGGCCGCCCATGGCGTAGACGTCGCTCACGCTGTTGGCCGCAGCCACCCGACCCCAGGTGCGCGCGTCGTCGACCACCGGGGTGATGACGTCCACGGTGGCCACGAGGGCACGTTCGGCATCGAGCCGCCAGACGGCGGCGTCGTCACCGGAGGAGGCGTCGACGAGCAGGCGGTCGTCGGCCCGGGGCTTCAGACGGCGCAACACGTGCGCCAACTCGCCGGGGGCGAGCTTGCAGGCTCAACCAGCACCGTGGGCCAGCTCGGTGAGTCTCGTGGTCAATCGGATCACCCCCTCGGCGTGTCGCTCGCAGGCGCGGCCGGGCCACCGTACCGGGCCCGCCGTAGCCTCTCGTCGATGCACCCTGCGACCACCCGACGCGCTCGGTCCGTCGGGCTCGTGGTCGGAACCCTGATCGCCATCGTCGCCCTCGCCGGCCGGGCCGAGGCGCACGCCACGCTGGTGTCCACCACTCCGGTGCGCGACGAGGTGGTCGCATCGGCCCCGACGGTGGTCGTGCTGCGGTTCGACGAGCCGGTGACAGCCGGGCTCGGTGGGGTGCGGGTGGTCGGCCCGACCGGTGAACGGGCCGACCAGGGTGCGCTGTCGTCCGCCGACGGGGGCCGGGTGCTGCGCCGGCCCGTCGCTGCCACCCGCCGGGGGACCTATACGGTGGCGTGGCGCGCGCTGTCCGCCGACGGGCACACGGTCGAGGGGTCGTTCACGTTCCACGTCGGGGAACGCACCGGCGCTGCGGTCGTGGCGCAGGGCAATGAGTTCGGCGTCGAGCAGGTGGGTTGGTTCGGTCGTTGGGTGGGCGCGATCGGCGCGCTCGTCGTGCTCGGGGTGCTCGCGCTCGCTTTGGTGGCCCGGGCGACCCGGCCTGCGCTCGCCGGCCTGGCCGCCGGGGGCGGCGTCGCCGTGGGCGTCGGTGCGATCGTCGAATTGGTCGCCCACACCGCCGAGGCGGCCGGGGTCGGGCTGTTCGACGCCGGTGGTGTGCTCGGCCGGGCGGTGCTCGACGAGCGGACCGGCGCCCTCATCGCAGCTCGCGGGCTCGGAGGTCTCCTGGTGGCGCTGTCCTGGACCTGGCGTCGGGCGGCGGAGTCGTGGTTCGGTGCGATCGCCTGCGGTGCGGCGGTCGTCGTCGGCGCCGCAGCCCTCGACGGTCATGCCTGGTCGAGCGAACAGCGTTGGGTCGCCGTGGCTGCGCAGGTCGTGCACCTCGGTGCCGCAGGAGCGTGGGCGGGGGGCCTCGTTGCGCTCCTCGTACTGCTGCGCTCGGGTGTTGCGCCCGTGCGGGCGTTCTCGGCGCTGGCGCTCGGATGTGCCGCAGCGACGTTCATCACCGGTGTCGTGTCGGCTGCCGGACAGCTCTCCGGCATCGACGACCTCGTGACGAGCCCGTACGGGCGACTCGTGGTGGCCAAGGCGCTGCTGTTCGGCGTCCTCGTCGGGCTCGGGTGGTGGAACCGGGCTCGCCTCGTGCCGGCGGTCGGCGCTGCGCTCGTCGCCGTGCGTGCGGCGGCCGAGCGCCGGCTCGGGCGCACCGTGCGCGTGGAGGTGGCGGTCGTGCTCGGCGTGCTCGGCGTGACCGCAGCGCTGGTGGCGACGACGCCGGCCCGATCGGTCGCCGGATCCTTCACGGGCTCGAAGGTGGACGGCGGGATCGCGCTCACCCTCTCGGTCGACCCGGCGCGTCGCGGGGTCAACGAGATCCACGGCACGTTCAGCGCCCTGTCGGGCGTGATCGGAGAGGCCCGAGTCGACGCCGTCGAGGTCCAGGTCGCCACGGCGGACATCCCGGCCCGGGTCGTGCCGATCGAGGTCGTGACGGCCGACCATTTCGTGGCGCGGTCGGTCGATCTCACTGCGGGCCGGTGGACCGTTACCGTCACCGCCGTGCGCCGAGGTATCCCCACCATCACGAGCTTCGACGTGCGCATCCCGTGAGCACGTCCATGCCGCGAGTGGCGCGTCCCGGCTCGGTGCTCGTCGGCATCGTCGGCATCGTCGGCATCGTCGGCATCGTCGGCGCCGGCCCGGCACAGGCCCACGGTGGGGCGGCCATCATCACCGTGGAACAGGCAGGCCACGGCCCGGGCGGGGTCGACGTACGGGTTCGGGTGAACTGGTCCGACGACGGCCACGCCGCGACCGAGGCCACGGTCACCGGCCTCCTGGTGGCCCGAGACGGGACCGGGCCGACACCGGTCCTCCTTCGGGCGATCGACGACCAAGGTCGCTATGCCGGCGTGCTCCCGGCGACCCCGGGGACCTGGACGCTGCGGGTGACGGTGGTCCGGCCGCCCGGCGTGTTGGAGCAACCCGTCGAGGTGCCAGCGCCCACCACGACGCCGGCCACCACGACCCCGGCCACCACGACCCCGGCCACCACGACGCCGGCCACCACGACCCCGGCCACCACGACGCCGGCCACCACGACCCCGGCCACCACGACGCCGGCCACCACGACCCCGGCCATCACGACGCCGCCGGAACGGACTGCTCGGGGTTCCGGCGGTGTTCGTTGGCGGCTCATCTTGTCGATCGGCGTACCGCTCGGCGTCGTGATCGGTGGGGCCGTCGTGGTGATGGTCGGCAGGCGGCGCAACCGCACGGCGTGATCAGCGCTGGGTTGGTGGGGTGGCCTGCGCCACCTGGACCAGCGTCGCCTCTCCCGCCGCCACGAGGGCACCGCGACCAGGTGCGTCGCCGCGCAGGGGCGCAGTACGCCACGGCGGGACGCCGAGCGCATCGGTCTCGAGGCGGTCCAGCGGGCCGAGCACCAGTCCGTGCCGGTGCCGGCGCAGGTCGGCGATCCAATGCCCGTACCCGCTGCGCAGCAACTCCGGTCGGACCGCAGCCAGGACGGTCGCCCCCTCGACGCCCGCGGGTAGCTCGGCAACGTGCTCGGCGTCGTCGACCACGACGACCGCCGGTCCCGCCGAGGGCGACGCCGGCGGTAGGCCGCTGCCCGAGCGCAGGATCCGCACGTCGCCCCCGGCCGTGCGCAGGCCGGCGGCCAGCACGTCGAGCGCGTTCGTCCGTCCGGACCGGCGTGGCCCGGTCACCACGAACGGCTCCCCCGGCCGGAGCTCGACGTCGACAGGTCGCAGGTCGTCGCCGAGGCCGATTGGGATCGTCCATCGGCCCGCCCGCCACCTCGGCGTTCCGAGATCGTCGAGCGCCACCGAGGCGGCGAGCACCGGGATCGGCGGGGTCGGGGCGTCAGCGATCCTGGGGTGACCGATGGCGAGCTGTCGTTCGAGACCGTCACGCCCACCGATCGCCCGACCCGGTGGGCAGGCCCGCACCCTCGAACCTTCGGGTGCGCCGAGCGTCCAGGTGTCGGCCACGAGCGCATGCCACGCCGGGGGGATCGCCCCCGACCGATCGGCGCCGAGCACCAACACGATGCCGACCTCGGGCCCGGCCCGCAGCAGGGTCTCCAGCGCAAGGAGAACGGCTGCGCCCGCGGGTTCCTCGAAGCCGGCCCGCACGGCAGCCACGTCGTCGATCGCGACGACCGTCGGCACGATGGGCGAGCCGCCGGGCACCGCCACCCGGCGGGCGAGACCGACCAGGAGGCGCTCGATGCGCTCCCGGTCGCTCGGATGCACGACGTTCAGGGCGGGATCGTGCGGGTCGGCGGTCCGGCCGATCCGATAGCGATGACAGACGCCGGATTCCCCCGCAGCGGCGAGCACGGCGCTGAGCGCGGTTCGCACGCCACTGCCCCGCGGGCCGACGACGGCGAGCGCCCCGTGCGCAGGCGACCACAGAGCGGGCCGCTGGTCGAGCCGGTCCGGATCGTCGATCAAGCCTGCTGCGCCGTGAGGGATCCGGTGGCGCTCGAGTCGGTCCGGGAGGGGATCGACCCACGGTCGGTCGGGCGCGGCGCTGCGGACATAGCGTGCCGCGAGGTCGGCCACGAAGACCTCGGGATGACGAACCGTGGCGACCTGGACGGTTTCGAGCGGCCCGCCGCCGCGGCGCAACACGGCCTGACCAGCACGACGGAACCGTGCCGGGGTGGCGTCGCTGACGACGGCGCGGGCCTCGGCCTCGTCGGCCATGCGAAGCGCGATCGTGGTGTTGACGTTGGCGCGCACCGCCGGATCGACCACACCGGCGGGTCGTTGGGTGGCGAGCACGAGGTGGATGCCGAGGGACCGACCCCGCTGGGCGAGTTCGATCAGGGCGGTGTTCGATCCGCCGAGTTCCCCGACGAGTGCGGCGAGTTCGTCGACGACCACGACGAGGCGCGCGAACGGTGTGGCCAGCCCGCGCCGGTCGCTCACGCCGGCGTCGCGCAGCGCCTGCTCGCGGCGTCGGAGCTCGGCCCGCAGACACCGCAGCACGCGCCCGGCGAGGTCGCCGTCGAGGTCGGTGACCACCCCGGTGACGTGGGGCAGCGGCCGGCAGGCGTCGAAGGTGGCGCCCCCCTTGAAGTCGACCAGGAGAAAGGTGAGGTCCTCCGGCGGCCGGGCGCAAGCAGCCGCGAGCACCAGGGTGCGCAATGCCTCGCTCTTTCCGGAGCCGGTGGTGCCGGCCACCAGCACGTGCGGCCCGTCGGCGACCAGATCGACCACGAGCGGTCCGGTCGAGGTAGCGCCCAGCACGATCGGCAGGCCGTCGGAATCGGTGGTGTCGAGGACCTGCTCGGTGGTGCCCGGGGTGCTGAGGAGATCCTCGAGCAGCACCGAGTCGGGCATCCCGGCCCCTGCTCGGTCCGGATCGGACCATCTCGCCAGGGCACGCGCAAGCCGGTTGGCGACGTCGGCGTCGCAGCCGATCACCCCGACTCCGGTCGCGTCGATGATGGTGTCGCATCCACCGGGGACGACCGCAGGGTCCGCAGCGACGACGACCACGGCTGCGTCCGCCGGGAGCGGGCCCGGTGGGCCGTCGACCACCACGACGTCGAGGCCTTCGCCGGGTGCGAGCCACTCGGTCCACGCCCAGTCGTCGGCGCGTTCGGGCGTGGCCGCGACGATCAGCCGCAGCGTGCTCGGTCGGTGGAGTGCGACGAGCGTCAGTGCGAGCGCGCGGGCGACGGGGAGGGCGTCGGCCCGCGGGCCGACGCTCCCGACGACGATGCCCCGGCCGAGCGTTACCGTCGCCGGCACGTCGTCGCGCCGGGCGATCGCGATCGGCACGGACGGTCCCGGGCCGGTCACCGTCGGGGTGAGGAGCTCGCGGCGCCGGGCGAATGCGACGGTGCCCCAGTCCGGATCGTCCCGCCGGCGCGGCCACGGACCCGTCGTGGACGTCGCCGCCTCGAGCAGTCGGTCGAGGTCCGGGTGACGCCGGTGTTCATAGGCCACGACGGCGTCGAGGTGCTCGCCGACGGCGTCGAGGAAGCTCGCGGTGGCTGAGCGCCGCCGGTCGTCGAGCTGTCGCCGGGCCCGCCGGTACCGCAGCCGCTCGATCCCGTAGCTCGTGGCGGCGGCGACGGCGCCGAGCAGCCCGCCGAGGGCGAGCAGCGCCTGCCCGGTGATCGACGCGAGCCCGAACGATCCCGCCGAGACGATCGCCGTCGTGGTGAGCGCTGCCGCTGCCGGTGGACCGGGTGCGTCGGGCACCGGTTCAGGGACGGCGACGGGCTCGGGGACGACCGGCAACCGGTGACCGCGGCGGGCCGTCGCCGTCCAGGAGCCTTCGTCCGGCGGGACGGGGCAGGGGTGGGTCGTCGAGCGGACCTCGAGGCGATGGCGGCCGATGGTCACCCGGTCGCCGATGGCCAACCGATCCGGGCGATCCGTCTCACCCGACAGCCAGGTGAGCGAGACGCCCTCGCCGTCGGGGTCGGCGACGACGTGGGTGGGGGTCGATCCCTCGAGCGTCAGCCCGGCCCACGGCGCCCCGCCCACGGCTGTCGGACCTCGCAGCGCCAATCGCCGCCCGCTCGATGGCCCGGCGATGGTGACCAGGGCTGGGGGCCGCTCGTCGCAGGGGTCGTCGTCCCCAACGGCCGCTCCGCCGCCGGCGACGTGCGAACCCACCCCGATGCCGGTGTTCCGCAGGTCGGCGTGCGGTGATCGCCAGCGACCGTCGATGCGCAGCGGGCCGCGCCCGAACCCCAGGGCGACGGCGAGGTCGCCGACCACGGCCCGGGGCTCGGGATGCACCGTCACGATCGCGTCGCCGACGGCGAGGCGGAGCGGGGACATGCCCGGGGGAGGGCGCCGACCGTCGTGATCCGGAAGCGCCCGGTCGACCGCGACGCGGGTGCCGGTGCCGTTCGTCGGTCCGATCGGGGACCGGTAGGTTGCCGCCGTGGCCGGGGGATCCGTACTCGTGACCGACACGTTCCTCGCCCGCTACGGCGACCGGCTGGCAGGGTGCACGACGCGCCCGGCCCTGGTGCTGCGAGCTGGGGTCCGCGTGTCCGATGAGGAGCTCGCCGGGGTCGAGGTCGCTTGGTTCTCCCCCGACACGTTCCCCGATCGGGTGCCCGAGTACCTCGACGCGATCGAGCGCAGCCCGGCGCTGCGTTGGTTCGCCACGCTTTCGGCCGGGGTCGACCACCCGTTCTTCCACGGCTTGCTCGCCCGCGGCGTGCGGTTGACCACCTCGTCGGGATCGAGCGCGGTGCCGATCGCCGAGGGGGTGCTCGCCGGCATGCTCGCGCTGGCTCGGAGCCTGCCCGCGGCGGTCGAGGCGCAACGGGCGCATCGCTGGGAGCGGGCCCGGATGGACGAGCTGGCGGGCGCGCGTGTGCTCGTCGTCGGCCTCGGTCCGATCGGTGCGGGTGTGGTCGCACGGTGCCGGGCCTTCGACATGGAGGT
>JBEIFW010000048.1:0-20256 GCA_040382215.1 Acidimicrobiales bacterium | reverse complement strand
GGGGACATGGCCGACGAGGATCCGCAGGGGCCGTTCGCGCTTGCGTTCGTGGCCTACAACAGCCTGTTCAACCTCACGTCCGCGCAGGAGCAGGACCGCTGCATCCGCAACGTGGCCCGCCGCCTCCTCCCGGGCGGTTGCTTCGTCGTCGAAGCCTTCGTACCTGACCCGACCTTCGCCGGTCCGGGCGAGCACGTCACCCTGCGATCGTTGCGGGCCGACGCCGTGGTGCTCTCCGTGAGCCGGCACGATGGCGGCGACCAGCGGGCCGAGGGTGCGTACGTCGAGCTCCGGGACGGCCGTCCCGTACGGGTCCGCCCGTGGGTGATCCGGTGGTCGACCCCCGACGAGCTCGACACCTGGGCGGCGCGGGCCGGGCTGGAACGAGCCCACCGGTGGGCCGACGTCGCTCGCCGCCCGTTCGACGAGTCCTCGGCCCACCACGTCAGCGTTTACCGGCGACCGGCCTGATTCGCACTCACCGAGCGTCACCAGATCGACCACCTTCGGACGCCAAGCGTGAGCTCCGCCACCAGCGTTCGGCCTGGCGCCACCGGATTTCGGTTCGGCGCCTATCCTGAGCGTTGCGATGAGTCAGCTGCGTCTCAACCCGTTGAACGGCCGGTGGGTAACCGTCGTCGCCGAACGGTCCCATCGTCCGAGTGACTTCGCCCCCCGGACGCAGCAGATCGAGGCCGATCCGCACCGACCGTGCCCGTTCTGCCCCGGCAACGAGGAGTCGACTCCTCCGGCTTTGGAGTCCTACGGCCGCGATGGCCGGTGGGCCGTGCGAGTGGTGCCGAATCTCTACCCCGCCTTCGTCGGTGACGACACGATGGCCGTGCGCAACCTCGGCCCGGTCCATGTCCAGGCCGCAGCGAGCGGGATCCACGAGGTGATCGTGCTCAGCCCCGACCACACCACGAGCTGGGCCGGGCTCGACGATCGCAGCGCCGGGCTCGCCATGGCGGCGCTGCGGGACCGCTTCGAGGGTCACGCTCAGCTGCCGCACGTGCGCTACACGCAGGCGATCGTCAATTACGGCCGGGAGGCCGGAGCGTCGCTGTCGCACCCGCACGGTCAACTGCTCGGGATGCCCTTCGTCCCCGGCGAGATCCTCGACGAAGAGCGTGCGTTCGCCCGGTTCGAGGGCGGCTGCGTGGTGTGCACCACGATCGAGGCCGAACTCGCCGATGGTGTGCGGGTCGTGATGGCAGACGAGCACGTGGTCGTGGTCGCCCCGTTCTGGAGCGGCGTCGCCTACGAGATGCTCGTCCTGCCCCGATCCCATGCCGGACACCTGCAGGACGCCGGGCCGGCCGAGCTGGCCGGTTTCGGGCGGGCCCTGCGCGATTCGCTGGCCGCCCTGCAGCGTGCGCTCGGCGACATCGCCTACAACCTGGTCTTCCACACCGCCCCGCACCATCACCGCGGCCCGTACCACTGGCACGCCCACATTTGGCCGAAGCTGACGACGATCGCGGGTTTCGAACGGGGCACCGGCGTGATGATCAACATCGTCCCGCCCGAGGTGGCGGCCGACGAGCTCCGAGTGGGCATCCGCACGCCCGCCTGAAGATTCCCACACTGCGCGTTGAACTGAACTCATAGCGTGCCGACGTGCGCAGAGCCCTTCTTGCCGTCGCGCTGGTCACCGCAGGATGTTCGGGTGCGACATCGACGTCGACCGGCACCACGAAGCCGGAGGCTCCGGCCTCCACCATCGTCGACGAGGCCTCCGACCCGACGGTGCTGTCCGTGACGGTACTGCCGGTCCCGACCGTCGTGGCGGCCCCGGTCGCCACGACTGCTCCATCCGCCATCACCGCTCCATCCGCCATCACCGCTCCATCCGCCATCACCGCTCCTGCGGTCCCCACGACCCGTGCTCGGCCGACGGCGTTCCAGCAGGGGGCAGCCGGCGCGTCCGCAGCCCTTCCCGCCACCACCGCCCGCACCCTCACCACGCTCACCGGAGGCGATCCCCAACGGTTCTGCCGCGCGGTCAGCCCCTACCTGATGCTGCGGGTGCTGATCGGGTTCTCCATGCCCGCCGACCCTGCGGAGGGCGCGGTCGCCGAGCTGATATTCGGCCCTGCGCTTGCACAGCTCGCCGACGACTTGCTCGCCGGCTCCCCCGACGAACTCGTCAGCAGCGTCGAACCGATCGAGCGCCGTGCCCGGTCGGCTGTCACCGCCCTGCGCCGAGCCGGGCTGAGCGACGCGGCCATCGAGACCCTGCGCGACAGCATCCTGTCCCGCACCAACTCCACGCTGCATGCTGCCTCCGGAGGCAACCCGTCCGACCCAGCGGTCTACGGGCTGCCGTCCGATCAGATGCGGGTCGCCGCACAGGCGTTCCTTGCCGAGCAGGGTCCGTACGCATCGCACCTCGCCCGTCTCGACGCCGTGGCGCCCGAACCACCGGCGCCGGCCACGCTCGCACGGCTCGTCACCACGTGGACCTGCGTCACCGAGCTCTTCTTGTCCCACGGCGAAGACCACGGCGACGACTGACGGTCCGCCGCCGGCAGAGATCATCGGCTGTTCATCACGGAGTCGGACAGCGGACACCTCGTCCTGAGGTGGGCGACACCTGGACCCGGTGAAGTCACACCCCGTGGCGATGACCATCGAACGCCGAGCCGAGCTGCTGGCACGCGCCGACGCCGACCGTGTCCGCGCGCTCGCCGAGCGATGCCTAGACGCCGCATCGGGCGCACTGTCCCGTGCCGTCGAAGTGGGCACGATCCGGGTCCAGGTACGAGAACCCGTCGTCGGCGAGCGGTTCCTCCTGACCGACGTGCTGGCCTGCCGGGCCGAGGTGGCCCGCGGCGGACACGTCGGCTGGTCGGTCCGTCTCGGGTCTGATCGGGTCACGACGCTGGCCGCGGCGGTGTGCGACCTCGAGGCTGCGACCAACGGCCCCCTTTCCCGCGAGGTCGAATTGCTGTGCGAGCGGACCGCTGCGCTCCTCGCCGCCGAGCGCGCCGCACACTGGGTCGAGCTCGCACCGACCGAGGTCCGCTTCGAGGAGTTGGACGGATGACCGCCTCGACCGAATGGCGACTCGCACCACTCGTGTCCCAAGCGACCTTCCGAACCTTGCTCGACACGCTCGCCCGGCCCGGCACCATTGCGCGGATCCCCGAACCGTTCGGCTCGACGATCCCGGCGGTGCTGTGCCTCCCCCTGGCGTTGTCGGATCTCGGCATCCCCATCGCCGTCGTCGGCGACCCCGATCGCTGGGCGGCCGATGTCGCACGCGCCACCGGCGCCACCGTGACCGCACCCGCTCAGGCCTGGGCCGCAGCGGTCGTGGCGGGGTTCGAACCGGCGCTGATCGAGCAGTTCGACCCGGGTAGTGCCCTGGAGCCCGAGCGGGGAGCGCGATTGGCCGTCCTCGTCTCGGAGCTCGGCTCCGGACCGCTGTCGTTGTCACTGTCGGGGCCGGGCGTACCGGGCCGCCGCCACCTGCGCCTCGGCGGCGTGACCCCGGAAGCCCTGCGCACCCTGCGGTCTCGCAACGCGTCGTTCCCGGCAGGCCTCGACGTCTGGTTCGTCACCGAGGACGGACGTGTCGCGGCACTGTCCCGCACGACCGAGTTGGAGGTCATCGAGGTGGACCCATGGGGTATGTAGCCGCCCGTGGCGGGCTCGACGCGATCGAGGCCGCCGAGAACCTCGTGCGCCGCAAGCGCAGCGAGGGGCGTTCGTCCTGGCTCGAGCAGGATCAACTCGTCGAACGGCTCCGCCTGCTCGTCGACCGGGTGATGAGCGAGGGCAGCCTGTGGGCTCCCGAGCTGGCAGCCAGGGCGCTGCGTCAGGCCGAGGGTGACCCCATCGAGGCGGCGACCTTGTTGCGCTCGCATCGATCGACGCTCCCCCGCCTGGCCGTCACCGAACCAGTCTCTGCCGACGAAATCGAGATCCTGCGTCGGATCGTGCCGGCGTTCCGCACCCCGCCGGGACCACAGCTCCTCGGCCGGACGCTCGACTACGTGGGCCGGCTGCTCGACACGACCGACGAAGACACTCTGCGCGACCGGTCCGTGGCCGATGCGCTCGCGGCAAGCGAGCGAACCGGCCCGGCATCCGACCGCAACGGCTCCGAGTACGACGCTGCGGATCGTCGACCACGCCGATTGCTGGAGCTGCTGCGCGATCTCGACCTCGTCGTCGACCGGCGCAACCCGACCGACGTCGACCCGGAGCCCTACGACATCAGTCGCGACCCGGTGCGCCCCGGCGTCCCGAGGTCGGCACTGCTGTCGGTGATGGCCCGCGCCGAGGCCGGCGCGCTCGTCAACCTCTGGTACCGGAACATCCTCGGCCCCGACGGTCACCTGCACGAGATCACCCTCGGCGAGGTCCGCCACGGCACGCTCCCGGTCGTGATCGCCCATCCTGCGACCGGCGAGCCGATCAGCGTCGGCGAGATCCGGGTCACCGAGGTCGAGGCGATCGAGGATCTCGACGGCCTCGAGGAGGACCGGGGTCGGTTCGACGTCGGGTACGGGCTCGTCGCCGGCCACGACGAGCGCAAGGCGATCGCGATGGCGAACCTCGACATCGCCGTGCACCGCGACGCAGGGCGGTCCTCCCTGACCCAGAGCGTGCTGCTCACCACCGACGGCCTGGAGGCCTCGGGGTTCCTCGAGCATCTCAAACTCCCCCACTACGTGACGTTCCGGTCGATGATCGAGCGCAAGCAGGCGGTCCGCAGCGTGCAGGGTGGCGGGTCGTGAGTCTCCTCGACGACCTCGTGGGCGAACCCGATGCGACGTTCGCCCACCTCGACGAATCATCCAAGCGGGAGATCCGCCGGGCGCTGCTCAGCGCCGTTGCGGTCCCGGGCTACCAGGTCCCCTTCGGCAGCCGTGAGATGCCGGTGGCGCGGGGATGGGGTTCGGGTGGCCTGCAGATCACGCTTGCCGTGATCGGACCCAACGACGTGGTCAAGGTGATCGACCAGGGCGACGACGCCGGCGTCAACGCCGCCAACCTTCGGCGTCTCGTCGTGGCGTCCACCGGGGTGACCGAGACGACCGACGCCCGCGATGCGACCATCGTCCAGACCCGGCACCGCGTGCCCGAGGACCCGATGGGCCCGGGACAGGTGCTCGTGCTGCAGGTCCCCGTTCCCGAACCGCTGCGCGGTGTCGAACGGGACGTGCGTGAGCTGCGGCGCATGCACGCCGAGGGCGACTACGCCCGCATGTGGGTCAGCCTCTACGAGGACCTCGTCCGCAACGGGGTGATCACCCGGACGACCGGATATCCGTGCCTCGTCGGGGGCCGCTACGTGATGGCGACGACGCCGATCCCCCGGTGGGACGTCCCTCGACTCCACCAGGCCGAGCATCTCTCCCTGTTCGGCGCAGGCCGGGAGAAGCGGGTCTACGCCGTTCCTCCGCACACCGACGTGGAGCCCCTTACCTTCACCGACGTCGCCTTCGAGGTCGAACGTACCGAGGGCGCGCGCTGCTGGCGTTGCGGCTCGACCGCCAGCTACCTCGTCGAGATCCCCGGACGGGACCGTTGGGTCTGCAGCGACACCGACTGGTGCGGGAGGCGGATCGGTGGGCGCTGACTGGGCACTGCGGGTCGATCGTCTCGGCCGGACCTTCGGGCGGCCGGGACCCCGGTCCGAGGCGATCGTCGCCGCCACCGACGTGAGCTTCTCGGTGGCGGCAGGCGAAGCGCTCGGCATCATCGGCGAGTCGGGATCGGGCAAGACGACGGTGCTGCGCTGTATCGCCGGCGACGAACACCCGAGCAGCGGGTCGGTCTGGCTACGGGCACTCGACGGTGGGGAGACCGACCTCGTCCGACTGGCGCCGTCCCAGCGCCGCACGTTGCGGATCGACCGTCTCGCCATGGTGTACCAAGACCCGGCCCAGGGTCTCCGGCTCGATGTGACCGCCGGGGGGAACATCGCCGAGCGGCTGACCGCCGCCGGCTGGCGCAACTTCGGCCAGATCCGCCAGCGCGCCGCCGAACTGCTCACCCGGGTCGAGGTTCCGATCGGTCGCATGGACGACCTCGTGCGCACGTTCTCCGGCGGTATGCGCCAACGCGTGCAACTTGCCGCGGCCCTCGCCCTTCGTCCGCCCGTCGTGTTGCTCGACGAGCCCACCACCGGCCTCGATGCCTCCGTGGCGGCCGGCGTGCTCGATCTGATCCGAGACCTGCTCGAGGAATGGGGGCTCGCCGCCGTCGTGGTCAGCCACGACATGGCCGTCATCGAGCTGCTCACCCGCCGGTGCCTGGTCATGCACCAGGGGAGGGTGGTCGAAGCCGGTCTCACCGACCAGCTCCTCGAGGACCCTCAGCACGCCTACACCCAACGGCTCGTTGCGGCCGCGAGAGGATGACCGTGGCCCCGTCCCGTCGCCCCGCGCTGGAGGTCCGTGACCTCCGTAAGCAGTTCGTTCTCCACCACCTCGGAGGGCGTCATGTCATGGCGCTCGACGGGGTCGACCTCGACGTCGCCGAGGGCGAGCACGTCGCCATCGTCGGCACCTCAGGCGCGGGGAAGAGCTCACTGTTGCGCTGCGTCTGGCGCAGCTACCTCCCCTCGTCCGGTTCGGTGGTGCTCCACCGGACCGACGGTACCTCGGTCGACCTCGCGACACTCGACGACAACACATTGGCCGACGTGCGCGAGCACGAGATCGGCTACGTGAGCCAGTTCCTCCGCCGTGAGGCCCGACGCACCGCGGTCGAGGTGGTGCGGGCCTCGGCCCGCCGGCGCGGCGTCCTCGACCAGGCCGCCGCCGGCGACTTGGCGGTCAAGGCCCTCGGCCGGGTCGCCCTGCCGGCCGAGCTCTGGAACACCTACCCGGTCCTGCTCTCCGGCGGCGAGCAACAGCGGATCAACCTCGCAGCGGGCACCGTGGCCCCGCCCCGGCTGCTGTTGCTCGACGAGCCCGTCGCCTCGCTCGACCCGGCCAATCGAGGCGCCGTGCTCGAGCTCATCGCACGCGTACGGGACTCGGGGGTCGCTGTGCTGAGCGTCTTCCACGACCTCGACGCCGTGCGCCGGCTTGCGGATCGGGTGGTACGACTCGAGCGGGGCCGTGTGGTCGCCGTCGGCCACCCCGACGTCGTCCTCGCCGCCGCCGGGGTGGCCTCGTGAGCCGGGCGCTCGTCATCAGGATGGTTCGCGCGGTAAGCTCACATCGCATCATTGACGACGCAACGATCGTCCTCGAGGACGGCATCGTCGCCGAAGTCTCCGAGCGGTCCCGCCCGCACGGTGGCGCGATCGACGGGCGCGGTTCCTTCGCGTTGCCGGGACTCGTCGATTCCCACTCCGACGGGCTCGAGAAGGAGATCCACCCGCGCACGAGCGTCACGCTCGACCCGCAATTCGCGCTTCGCTCCTTCGAGCAGCGGGTCCGCTCGGCCGGCATCCTGACCGTGGCTCACGGGGTCGGATTCGAGGACAAGCCGGCGTACCAGCGCTCGGTCGAGCTCGCGCACCGGTTGTGCGACGCCATCGACGAGCGCCGCGCCGAGCCACGTTCGCTCGTCGACCATCGGATCCTGTTCCGCACCGAGGCCCGCTCGGCCGACGGCCTCGACGCGCTGTTGCCCCACTTGGGCCGCGACCACGGAGTCGGGCCCCGTCCGTTGCTGTCGTTCGAGGACCACACCCCGGGCCAGGGCCAGTACCGGGATGTCGCCGTGTACCGATCGGCGATCGCCGCGGACCGTCTCCCGCCCGGCACGACCATCGACGATCTCGTGGCCGAGAAGGTCGAGGCGGCCCGGGCGGGTCAGGGCCTACGCGACCGGAACTGGGCACGGGTCTGCGCCCTGGCCGCAGCCGGTTCGATCCGCCTGCTGGCCCACGACTGCGAGGACGCGAACGAGATCGCGATCGCAGCCGACGGCGGCGCTGAGGTCGCCGAGTTCCCGCTGGGGATCGAGGCCGCCTCCGAGGCGAGGCGACGCGGCATGCACGTCGTGATGGGCGCGCCCAACGTGCTGCGGGGCGGGTCGCACTCCGGCAACGTCGCTGCCGAGGCCCTGGTACGCGCCGGCTTGTGCACCGTGCTCGCGTCCGACTACCTGCCGGCCTCGCTGCTGGCATCGGCCTTCGCGCTCGCCGAGCGCGGTGCATGCAGCTTGCCGGACGCCGTGCAACTCGTCAGCGCCGGTCCGGCGGACCTGCTCGGGCTCGCCGATCGCGGCCGGCTCGAACCCGGTGTCCGGGCCGAGATCGTCCTCGTCACGCTCGACGGTTCGCTTCCGACGGTCCGGGCGGTCGTCGGCCCTGAGGGACCTGTGCCGTGAGCGGCTCGGGGCTGCCGCTCGTCGCCGGATCCGTCGACGACCTCGTGCACGCCCTGCTCGCCGGCCTCGAGCGACCCGCCGGCCTCCAGCAACCCGACGCCGACGAGGTCGGACCGACCGAACACGGGCTCCAGACCGCCGCCCTGCTCGCCGCGGCGTACCCCGCCGACCACGAGCTCCAGATCGCCGGATTGCTCCACGACGTCGGGCATCTCGTGGAGCCCGACCGACCGGAGCGCCACGCCGAGGTCGGTGGCCGCTTCGTCGCGCTCGTGCTGGGTCCACGCGTGAGCGACCTCGTGCGACTGCACGTCACCGCGAAGCGCTACCTCGTGGCGGTCGACGTGACCTATCGGCTGCGGCTCAGCCCCGGTAGCGACGCCCTGCTGCAGGCCGAGGGCGGCCCGCTCGACCCGGCCGGGATCTCGGGCTTCGTCGCCGAGCCGCACTGGCGCGACGCCGTCGTCCTACGACGCGCCGACGAATCGGCCAAGGACCCGAGCGGTCACTGCGGATCCTTGGCCGATTGGATCGACACGCTCGAACAGCTCGCCCGGGTGGAGCGGCGCCGCTGGCGCTGAGTGCGGCGCTCAGCGCAGTTGGGCCCGCACCCACCCCGACAGCTGCTCGATCGCGTACACGACGGCGAAGATCGTGATCACGATCGCCGACGCGGTCGCGAAGTTCAGCGTCCGCAGCGCATTGAACAACAGGAACCCGATGCCACCGCCGCCGACAATGCCGAGGATGGTGGCCGATCGGATGTTGACGTCGAGCAGGTACAGGAAGCTCCCCACGAAGCTCGGCATCGCCTGCGGCACGAGCGACGCCGCCGTCTCCTGCCCTCGCGTCGCCCCGGTCGCGACCACGGCCTCTCGGGGGCCGGGGTCGACCTCTTCGAGATTGTCGGCCATCAGCTTCGCCATCAGCCCGAGCGAGCCCAGCGCCAGTGCCATTGTCCCGCCGACGGGTCCGAGTCCGACGGCGGCGACGAAGATCACGGCCAGGATCAGCTCCGGGATACCTCGCTCGAACACCAGGAAGGTGCGCGCGGCGTACATCACCCATCGGGCCGGCGCCACGTTCCGAGCGGCGAGGAACCCGAACGGGACGGCGAGCAACGCACCGAGCACGGTTGCCACCACCCCGATCGCCACCGTCTCCAACATCCCCTCGATGATGTCGCTGCGAGCCGTGGTGAAGTCGGGCGGGACGAACTGGGTGAAGGTGCGCCACATGTCGGGCAGCGCTCCGGCGATGTCCACGGGGTTGGCATCGGCGGCCCAGACCGACCAGGCCAGCACGGCAAGCGTGCCGACGAGATACGCCGTGCGCACGATCCGACGGCGCGTCCACGGTGGCCGCATCGCGGCACGGTCGAAGGCCGTGACGTCGTCCCGCCCCCGGATGCGCTGACCCCGGCGAGCCAGGAGGAGGTCACCCATCGTCCGGCGCCGCTTCACCGCACCCAGCACCGTCGACTCGTTGCCGATCAGCGACGCTCGCATGGCCGACGACACCAACTCGACGAGCAGGATGAGAGCGAAGATGACGATCACGATGCCGAGCCCTCGGTCGTAGGAGAGCGATCGCAGTGCATCCTGCAACTCGAAGCCGATGCCGCCTGCGCCGACGACACCGAGGATCGTCGAGGTGCGCAGGTTGATGTCGAGGCGGTAGAGCGACGTGCCGATGAACGACGGAAGGACCTGGGGAAACACCGCCGACGCAAGGTCCTGCAGTCGTCCGCCGCCCGTAGCGGCCACGGCCTCTCGTGCACCCTCGTCCACCTGTTCGATCGCGTCGGCGAACAGCTTGCCGATCATGCCGATCGAGTGCAGACCGATCGCCAACACACCAGGCAAGACCCCGATCCCCAGGCCACGCACGAAGATCACGGCCAGGATCACGTCCGGCACCGCTCGGGCCAACACGATCACGCCTCGGGCGGTGTAGTACGTCGCCCGGTTCAGGGTCGTGTTCCGCGCGGCGAGGACCGCTACCGGGATGGACAACACGATGGCGAGCGCCGTCCCGACCACCGCCATGGCGAGGGTGAGGAACGCGAGCTCGATGATGTAGGGCAGGTCGACGAATCGGGGCGGCAGCATGCGCCCGAGCAGGTTGGCGACGTCTCCGGCCCCACCGAGCAACTCACCGAATCCGAACTCGATCGTCCGCCAGCTCCAGACGAACGCAGCCGTGAGGACCACGACGACCCCGGTCATCACCACTCTCGCTCGGGTCCACGGGACCCGCAGGCGAGCGCTGGTCGATTGCGGCGCCGGCGGAGCGCTCACCGCCATGTGCCGACCTCGCTCGCCTCGACGACCCCGCTCGCCTCGACGACCCCGGTTTGCTCGGCGATCGGCAACGCCGGGTCGACCCGCTGGTAGACCGCCATGGCTTCGGCCGGATCGAGGCCACGAGCGTCGCGGTCGAGCACGACGCGACCGTCACGCAGCCCCACGATCCGATGCGCCCAGCCGAGCGCGAGCTCGACTTGGTGCAACGAGCACAACACCGTGAGACGGTCCTCGATGCAGATCCGGAACAGCAGGTCCATCACCTGGGCCGACGATTCGGGATCGAGCGACGCCACCGGCTCGTCGGCGAGCAAGAGCCGGGGTTGTTGCATCAAGGCCCGCGCGATGCCGACCCGCTGCTGCTGTCCCCCCGAAAGGGTGTCGGACCGCTGGAAGGCCCGATCGCCGAGGCCGACCCGCTCGAGGTGGCCGAGGGCCTCGCGCCGCAGCGACTGCGGGTAGGAGAGCACCCCGAATCGCGGGAACCGGAGTCGCCCGAGCGCGCCCGACAGGACGTTCTCGAGCACGGTCGAACGGCCGACGAGGTTGAACTGCTGGAAGACGAAACCGACCTCACGGCGCAGGCTGCGCAGTTGCAGCCGCCTCGCCCGAACCACGTCGGTCCCGAGGACCTGCACCAACCCGGCCGTGGGTCGGTGCAGGCCGTTCAGGTGGCGCAGCAAGGTCGACTTCCCCGACCCCGACAACCCGAGGAGCACACACAGCTGCCCACTGGGTACATCCAGGGTCACATCATCGAGTGCAACCGTTGCGCCGAAGCGCTTGGTCAGCCCCTCGACACGCACCACCACGGGATCGCTCACGTCCGCAAGCTCACTTCGACTTGCACTTGTCGGACTTGGTGATTTCGCACACCTTGCGGATGCCGTCGTAGGTCGACTCGTCGACCTTCACCCAGCCGTAGGCGTTGGAGTCGAGCTTGCACTCGCCGGTGCAATAGCCATCCTTGAGCAGCGCGTCCTTGTTGCCCTTCTCCAGCATCAGCCTCTGGAGCGTCGTGCGCAGCGACTCCGGCAGTGCCGTGCGCACGGCCATCGGAGAGGCCGAGATCAACTCCGACTTCCAGACGACCTTGATGTCACCAGGCTTGAGGTCGCCCTTCCCGGGCAGCGTCTTGTCGACCATGTCGTCGAAGGCGAAACCGGCCTCACAGGTGCCGTTCTTCACCGACAGCGCCGCAGCGTCGTGGCCCCCGGCGAACACCGGGGTGACTCCCGTCTTCGGGTCGATGCCGGCGGCGAGGAGCCCGGCCGACGGGTACAGGAAGCCCGAGGTCGATCCGGGATCGACGAAGCAGACCTTCTTGCCCTTGAAGTCGTCGATCTTGGCGATCGACGAGTCGCCCTTGGCGATACCGTAGCTGTAGTAGCCCGGGGTTCCGCCAGCCTTGGAGATCTGGGCGACGGACGGTTCGATCTTGGCGCCGTTCACCTTTGCGATGTAGTAGGAGAACGGTCCGTACATGGCGATGTCGACCTTGTTGGCGATCTGCGCCTCGACGATGCCGGCGTAATCGGTCGCCTGTACGAACTCGACCTCGACACCGAGCTCCTTGCTCAGCATCTTCATGATCGGATCCCAGTTCGACTTGAGGTCGGTCGCGTTCTCGGCCGGCACGGCCCCGATGGTCAGCTTCTTGGGCCACCCGGTCTTGTCGACACCGGCGGCCTTGGCGGTCGTCGTCGTCGCAGCGGCAGCCGTAGTCGCAGCGGCGGTGGTCGCGGCGGCCGTCGTCGCGGCGGCGGTCGCCACCGTGGTCGCCTTGACGGTGGTGGCAGCCGAGCCGGCGGACGAATCGTCGCCGCACGCCGCGGCGACGAGCAACAGGGCGACAGCGGCGCCGGAAGCGGTGATACGGCACAGGGAGGTCATAGGTGGGGTCTCCTCAGCTCGGGTGGACGCCGCACACCGTACGGAGCGTTCACGAACGGCCACCGACGAAAAGATGACTCCGAGGTGACGGACCCAGCTGTTCGCCGAGGATCCAACCGGCCGTCGATCGGCGTTCACCTTGGCGCCCGGACGAGCCGGCACCCGAGGCTTCCTGGCGCTTCGTAATCGAGCGGCGTGCGAGCGCAAGGTAGGCCTCAGCGAGGGCGGTTCGCTGAGGGTCACAGCCGGATGCCCGTCACGGCGTCGAACAGGTGCGCAGCGTCGAGACGCAAGCCCAAGCCGATCGCGTCACCGACCACGGGATGATCGTCGGGGTGGAGCCGGGCTCGCACGGTGTCCGTCCCGATGGTCACGGACGCATAGATGTCGCTCCCGATCGGTTCGACGAGCGAGACGATCCCGACGAGGTCCGCTCGGTCGGCATCCGAACGGTTCACGTGTTCGGGCCGGAGCCCAAGGACGACGTCGGTACCTGCGTGGGCCCTACCCGCAAGCGGCATTCCGACCGGCAGCGACCAATCTGGGCCTTGCAGGCAGTCACCATCGAGTCTCCCGGCGAGCGTTCCCATCGCCGGGGTGCCGATGAACGTGGCGACGAAGAGGTTCGCCGGCATTCGGTAGAGCTCCTGCGGGGTCGCAACCTGCTGGAGCACGCCGTCTCGCATCACGGCGATCCGTTGGCCCATGGTCATCGCCTCCACCTGGTCGTGGGTGACGTAGATGACGGTCGTTCCGAGACGCCGATGCAGGGACGCGAGCTCAGCGCGGGCCCGCAACCGCAACTGGGCGTCGAGATTCGACAGCGGTTCGTCCATAAGGAAGACGGCCGGCTGGCGAACCATCGCCCGGCCGAGCGCTACCCGCTGGCGCTGGCCACCTGAGAGCTGCTTGGGGAGGCGCTCGAGCAGTGGACCGAGTTCGAGCACAGCCGCCACCTCCCCGACACGACGGGCGATCTCGGGTGCCGCAACCTTTCGCTGCCGGAGCGGAAACGAAAGATTCCTCCGCACATCGAGATGGGGGTAGAGCGCATAGTTCTGGAAGACCATGGCCACGTCGCGATCGCGGGGAGCATCGTGCGTGACGTCACGATCGCCGAGCAGTACGCGACCTTCCGTCGGGTCCTCCAGTCCAGCGACCATCCGCAACGCCGTCGTCTTGCCGCAACCTGACGGCCCAACGAGGACGAGAAACTCACCCTCGTGGACCGTCAGGTCGAGATGATCGACCGCAGTTGTGCGGCCGAACCGCATGGTGACGTTGTCGAACCTCACCGATTGCGCTGCCATCGTCAGCCGAGCTTCGGCTTCACCTCGGTGTCGATCACCTTCTGGAGTTCGCCGGACACGTCCTTCCACACCCGGTCTGCCGGCTCGTTCGAGAGCATCATCCGCTCGAGGCCTTTGCCGATGATCGAGTCACCCCCGGGCACATAGACGCGCGCGGTGTCCTGCGAGCGCGTCTTTGCGAGCTGGTCGACGGCGGTCCGGAACTGGGGCTTCTCCTTGAAGAAGGTCGCCATGAGGGGACCGTCCACCGCGCTCTTCCGCACCGGCATGTACCCGATGTTCTGGCTGTAGTAGGCCGTTTGCTCCGGCTGGCCGAGAAACGCAATGAACGTCATCGCTGCGAGTTGCCGTTCGGGACTGATGCTCGACGGAATCGCCAGCCCAGCCCCACCGGTCGGACATCCGAACGCAGTCTTCTTCGGGAGGAAGCCCGTACCTACCGGGAATTTTGCATCGCGGAGAATGCCTGCAAGGCCGCCGGTGGAGGAGATAATGGATGCGGTCTGCCCCGACGTGAAGTCCGCTGCTTCGTCCTTCGCAGTCACGGTCGCCCACTTCCGTTCGTTCACCTGCGCTCGGACGTAGTTTCCCGCGTCAGCGGCTTCCTTAGAGTCGAGCAGAAGCTTGAAACTCTCGTCGCTGTAGCGACCCCCGAACGCCCAGATACTCGACTGGAAGGTCCACGCAATGTACGACTCGCCCTTCACATGGGTGAATGCGAACTGGCCGGCGCCCATTTTCTCCTGCAACTTGGGGGCCCAGGTCTCGAATTCGTCCCACGACTCGGGCGCACGATCCGGCAGGCCAGCTGCCGCCCACTTCTCCTTGTTGTAGTAGAAGAGAGGAGTCGAGCGTGCGAATGGCATCGCCCACTGCTTGCCCTGGAACTGATAGTCCTTGATGAGCGAATCCTGATAGTCAGCCAACGTGATCCCCGTAGCCCGGATGAGATCGTCCATGGGAGTGATGGTCTTGGCGAGGAAGTACTTGAACCACCACACATCGGAGAGCATCACGACATCGGGAACACTCTTGGCCGCCAAACCAGCCTGGAACTTCTGCGACACCTCCGCGTAATTGGCGCCTGCGGTCTCGAGTTTGACCTTGATTCCGGGGTTCGCAGCTTGGAAGCGTGCGATCAACTCCTCCTCGGCCGCTTTCGACTTCGCAGGGTGCACACTCCAATACGTGATCTCCGGCGCCGGCTTCACACCGTTGAAGGGATTCGACGCTGCGGCCGTGGTGGCTCCGCCACCTGCGGCGGGCTTGACCGTGGTGGCAGAGCCACCAGAGGAATCGTCACCGCAAGAGGCCAGGAACGCAGCGGCAGCGGCGCCACCAGCGAGCTGGAGCAAGGTTCGACGGGTCACTTCACTCATGACATTCACCTTTCGGAGAGGGTTCAGACGGAGTCGGGGGGCAAGGAGGAGTCAGCCCTTCACCGAACCAGCGGTGAGGCCTTCAACCAGATGACGCTGTGCCCGGAGGAACAGCAGGATGATGGGTACAACGACCATCACGGATCCCGCCATCACGATCCCCCACTCGCTTTGTCCCTCGGAGTCCTGGAGAAGGGTGAGACCGACCGGGAGCGTCTTCATCTGATCGGTGTTGGTGACAAGAAGAGGCCAGAGATAGTCGTTCCACCGCGCAACCACAGCGATAACAGCGAAGGCCGCGAGCGAGGGCCGGGAGATCGGGAGCAGGACCTTCCAAAGCAGGCCGAGATGGCCGACGCCGTCGAGACGGGCTGCCTCAACGAGTGACCGTGGAATCGTGAGGAAGTGCTGCCGCATGAGAAACGTGCCGAGTGCGACAGCAGCATTTGGAACGACGAGCCCTTGGTACGTGTTCAGCCAGTCGAGATCCGACACGAGGACGTAATTCGGGATCAGAACAACCTGTTCCGGCACCATGAGCGCTGCGATTACGACGAGGAAAACAATCCGGCGAGCCCGGACTTCCATGAATACGAGCGCGTAAGCCGTCAGAACTCCGTTGAGGAGCTTGAGCAATGTGGCAAGCAGGGTCGTGACAATCGAGTTGAGGAAGAACCGGGCGAAGGGGACCGCGTTCCACGCTTTCGAATAGTTGGACCATTGCGGGTCGGACGGCAGCAGTTCGACCGGCACGGAGTACAACTCGGAGCGTGATTTCAACGAGGCCGCGAACATCCAGGCCAAGGGGAGACAGATCGCTGCTACGGCGACGGTAGCCACCACGTAGGTCGAAGGCCCGGCGCTGTCGAGACGACGCCGCCGACCGCGGCGGGGATCGTTCCTGGGGACTGCGCTCATGCGTAATTGACCCTTCGCTCGACGAGCCGAACCTGAGCGAGAGTCACAACGAGCATGACGATGAACAACACGGTTGCCACCGCCGACGCCAAACCGACCCGAAAGCGAACAAACCCTTCTTCATAGACCTGATACACCATCGTCTTGGTTCCGTCCAAGGGCCCACCGCGAGTCATCACATGGATGATGTCGAAGGCCTGCATGGCCGCAAGGAAGGTCGTGACGCCGAGAAAGAAGGTGATGGACGACAGACCAGGGACGGTGACCGCCCGGAAACGAGCCCATGCTCTGGCCCCGTCGACCTCTGCGGCCTCGTAGAGCTCCCGGGGGATCGACTGCAGGCCAGCGAGGTACACGACAGTCACGTAGCCGACGTTCTTCCAGACATAGACGATGATCACCATCGCCAGCGCCCATTCGGGGTCGTTGTACCAATTCGGCGATCGGATCCCGAGCCGGTCGAGGCCGGCCGCGAGTAGTCCGTACCGGGGGTCGAACATGAAGAGCCACACGGTGCCCACGGCGGCGCCGCTCACGACGTAAGGGGCGAACAGGACGCTGCGAACGAAGCTGCGCCCCCGGAACCGCTTGTGGAGAAGGATGGCGAGGGCGAGTCCGAGCACCATGGAGCCGATCACCGTGGATGCCGTGAATATCACCGTTGTCAGCAGCGCTTTCCGGCTGTTCGGATCGCTGAACCAGTCGGCGTAGTTGTCGAATCCAACCCACTGGCGAACCGGCGAGATCAGGTCCCAGCGGTAGAAGCTCAGTTCGATGTTGCGAAGAAGCGGCCGGTAGGTGAACAGGGCGAGGAACGCAAGATTGGGCGCGACGAGGACAGCGAACAAGAGAACTTCGCTCGCCCTACGACGTTTCTGCTTTCGGCGCAGCGCAACCGGCACCTGGTCATAGTTCATCCAACGTGTAGCGACTCGACGGCTTCGCCATTAAGAGCCGGTGGAGGATGCGTGAATACTGAGTGACGCTGCAGGGAGGAGTACGTCGTGGCTGATCGCCCTGTCGCTGCGCGGCTCGAGCCGGCTGCGCGCCCTAGTGATCTGGGACGTGCTTGCGCCGGCCAAGCCTGCGTGGTCGTGGGAGACCGGCAGCGCCGGGACGCCATCCAGGTGGACCGCCGCTAGGTTCGCGACGCCTCGTACTTGTACCCGAGGCCGCGGATGGTGGTGATCCGCACCGGGTTGGCCGGATCCGGTTCCACCTTTGCCCGCAGGCGCTTGATGTGGACGTCGAGGGTCTTCGTGTCCCCGACGTAGTCCGTGCCCCAGACGCGGTCGATCAGCACCTCGCGGGTCAGGACGCGCCCGGCGTTCGTCAGCAGCAACTCGAGCAACTCGAATTCCTTCAGTGGCAACGGAACCACGTCGCCCCGCACGCACACCTCGTGCCGTTCCACGTCCATGCGCACGTCGCCGACCTCGAGCACGCCGACCTCGGCAACTCGGGCACCATCGGACGTACGCCGACGCAGCACGGCGCGCATCCGGGCGACGAGCTCCCGCAGGCGGTACGGCTTGGTCACGTAGTCGTCCGCCCCGACCTCGAGACCGACGACGGTGTCGATCTCGGCTCCCTTGGCCGTCACCATGATGATCGGGACCTGAGAGCGCTTGCGGAGCTGCCGGCACACGTCGATGCCGGAGATCTTGGGCAGCATGACGTCAAGCAGGACGATGTCGGGCCGCACGAGGTCGAACACGTCGAGCGCCTGCTGACCGTCGCGGGCCACGTGCAGGCGGAAGCCCTCCCGCCGCAGCCCGATGGTGAGCGCGTCGATGAACGACTCCTCATCCTCGACGAGGAGCACACTGGTCTCGGGCGAGGGGGGGTTCACGAGGCCTCCGGATAGCGGTCGAGCGCAGGGGTGCCGGGTCCGGCCGGAACCCGCAGGGTGAACGTGGAGCCGAGCCCCTCTTCCGAACGGACCCGCACCGAACCGCCGTGGTTGGTCGCAACATGGCGCACGATGGCCAGGCCGAGACCCGTACCGCCGGTGTCCCGGCCCCGGCCCTTGTCCACCCGGTAGAACCGTTCGAACACGCGCTCGAGGTCGCGGCTGGGGATCCCGATCCCTCGATCGGTCACGGAGATCTCCACCCAGGAGCCGGCGACGATCGCACCCACGTCGACCGCCGAGCCGGGGTCGGAGTACTTGATTGCGTTCTCGACGAGGTTGGCGATCGCCGACACCAGTTGTGGCCGGTCCCCGATGACGGTGAGCCGGCGCACGCCCGGATCGACGCCCACCCGCACCCGGCGCTCCTCAGCGAGATGCCGGACGCGGTCGAGGCTGTCGTCGACGACGTCACCGACCTCGACCACCGACTTGAGCGGTTGGTCGCCGACTTCGATCCGGGAGAGCTCGAGGAGGTCCTCGATGGTACGGGTGAGGCGGTGAGCCTCGGCCACCAGCTTCGTGCTGAGACGGTCGACGAGATCCGGGTCCCGTTCGCCCTGCAGCGTCTCGGCCAGCAGCGCCATCGCTCCGACCGGTGTACGCAGTTCGTGGCTGATGTTCGCCACGAAGTCGGTGCGCATCGCTTCGAGCCGGGCCCGTTCGCTGACGTCCTCGACCACGACCAGCGCCGTCGCCGACTCTCCCCCGCCGACCGGGATGCCGGTCACGACGATGCGTCGGCGCGGCGGGCCATGGAGATCCAGGACCTGGGTTCGGCTGCCCCCGTCGAGCGCCACGGCGACCATGGCGCGTACGGCCTGTGCAACGAGGGCGTCGGCGTGGCGGACACCGAGCAGGTGCTCGGCGATCCGGTTCCGTACGTCCCAGCCGTCCCGACCGGCGAGAACCACGCCTATCGGCAGCGCATCGAGCGCGGTACGGGTGCGGGCCTCGTGGTCGAGCGACCGGGCCAGTTCGGCCTCGCGCTCGACGACGTGGCGTTCGATCTTCGACAGCACGCTGGCGAAGTCGTCGGTCAGGACTGCGTCACCAGCCAGGCGAGTGGCGAGCACAGCCGCCGATCGCGTCGCCAGCCACCGAAGGGTCAGCGCGCCCGCCACGAACCCCGACAGGGCGACGACGACGAGCGCGACGACGATCACTGCGACTCGTCGTGCTCCGCCGCTTGGGCCTGCCGATGTCGAGCCGCGCCGGCCTGCTCGGGCATCCACCCCGTCACGATGTAGCGCACCCGCTCGCCGAGGCTCACGGCATGGTCGCCGATCCGCTCGTAGAAGCGGCACACGAGCGCCAGCTGCACGCCGACCTGCAGATCGGTCATCCCCGCGTTGTGGCTCTCGAACAGCGTTCGCATGAACTCGGTCTGGAGGCTGTCGAGCATGTCGTCCATGTCGCGGATCGCTGCACCCAGCGGAGCGTCGTCGTCGGCGTAGGCCTCGACGGCGCAGCGGTACAGCACCTGCGCCTGCTCGGACATCCGGTGCAACACCCCGCGCATCCGCGGATCGAGCGTCTTGCCGTAGATCCGCCGGGCCGCTTTGCAGATGTTGACGCACAGATCGGCGGACCGCTCGATGTCGGCCACCATCTTGATGGCGGCGACGATTCGCCGCAGATCCTTCGCCATCGGCTGCTGGAGCACGAGGAGCCGGTAGCAGCGCTCCTCGATGTCGATGGCGCGGGCATCGATCTCGTCGTCGGCCTGCACGATCCGATCAGCCTCGACGAGGTCGCCTTCGAGGATGACCGCCGTGACGCGCGGGATCAGTTCCACCACCGCCGACGCAAGGCGGACGAGCTCCTCGTGCACCTCCTCGAGCTCGTGGTGGAAGTTAGGGCGGGCATCGACCGTTGCCATCAGCCGAACCGCCCCGTCACGTAGTTCTCGGTGCGCTCGTCGGCAGGGTTGGAAAAGATCTTCTCGGTCCGGTCGTACTCGACGAGCACGCCGGTGCGGCGATCACCCTTGGGGTTCACCTCGGCGGTGTAGAAGGCCGTGCGGTCCGACGCCCGCGCCGCCTGCTGCATGTTGTGGGTGACGATGACGATCGTGTAGCGCTGCTTGAGCTCCTGCATGAGCTCCTCGATGCGGGCGGTCGCGATCGGGTCGAGCGCCGAGCACGGCTCGTCCATCAGCACCACCTCGGGCTCGACGGCGATGGTCCGGGCGATGCACAGCCGTTGCTGCTGGCCACCCGACAGGCCGAGCG
>JBEIFW010000047.1:0-20682 GCA_040382215.1 Acidimicrobiales bacterium | reverse complement strand
CGCCGGTGTCGACACCGATGAGCGTGTCGGGCCCACCGCGCTGGCGGATGAGGCCGTACACCGCAGCCGCCCGGCCGGCGGGGCTCTCCCCGATCCGGACGTTCTCGATCGCGATCGTCGAAGGGCCGGATCCCGACGAGCAACCGCTCCCGACGAGACCGAGCACCGACACGACCGGCACCAAGACGACGAGCACCACGACAAGGGGCGTCCCTCGACTCCCTCGACCGGCGATCATCGTTGCGCCAGTTCGGTCAGGATGCGTGTCCAGTCGGACTGCCGGGTGCCGAACGGGAACCGCACCCGAGCTGTGCCGGACCGGTCGAACGCGTAGACGGCGTTCACGTGGCCGACCAGGTACGAACCGTCGGGGCGGGCCGGCTCGGCCACCGCACCCGGGGCGACGAGCCGCTCCTGGAGCACGGCCAGCTCGGGCGCCGGCGCAGTGAGGCCCACGAAGGTCCGGTCGAAGCCGTCGAGGTACGTGCGGATCTGCTCCGGGGTGTCGCGGGCCGGGTCGACGCTCACGAACACCACCTGCACCGCGTCGCGCACCGCCGGGTCGAGGAGCCTCATCGTGCGCGCCAGCACCGCCGTCGTGATCGGGCAGACGTCCGGGCAGTTCACGTACCCCAGGTACAGCAAGGTGATGCGACCCTGGCTCCGCTGGCGCAGATCGAAGGAGGTGCCGTCGGTCGCCCGCAGCGTGACCGACGGCATGGGCACGGGCGGTTCGAGCACGGTGTCGTCGACCGCGCTCGTCCCCGGATCCGATCGCAGCACCGCCACGGCCAGACCGGCGACAAGCACGACCACCGCCGCAAGCGCAATGCCAGCGAGGCGCCGCCGCGTCGCCCGAGGCAGCCCGTCGCTCACGACAGCTCTCGCAGGTAGGCGACGAGGTCGGCGAGTTGGCGATCGCTGACGAGGGCGGCGGTGTACACAGGCATGGGTGGCCACGATCCCTCACGGCGTTCGGCGCCCGGGTTCCGTACCGCGCGCTCCACGTAAGGGCCGTCGAAGACCGTAACCGAGCCGTCGGCGAGCCGGACGGTCGTCCCCCATGACCCACGCCACGTCGGGCCCACCCCGGCGGCACCGTCGTCGCTGTGGCAGGCCGCGCAACCGGCGCGCGCCGCGACCGAGCGGCCACGTTGCGCTTCCTCGGACAACGACCGCCCGTTGCCCCCGCACGCAGGGACCACGAGGACCACGAGCGCGATCATCCACCAGGGCCTTCCGGAGCCGGCCCGACCGGTGCCTCCCCCGGGCATGACCACCGCACTCGACCTACCCGCGTCCACGCTCGCCATCCTGCCCTGGCCCGATGCCGAACAACCGACGTGGGGTCACGACCCTCGGGACGCCTACGTCGAGCGGTTCTGGTTGGGAGTCCTCGGCCCGTCCACGGTGTGGCTGTTGCGCCGGTTCGCCGACGGGTTCGACCACTGGCCGTCCGGGTACGAGATCGATCTGCTCGAGACCGCCGCGGCGCTCGGCCTCGCGCCCTCGACGGCCCGTCACAGCCCCCTCGGGCGCACACTGCACCGCTGCTGCACGTTCGACCTTGCAACCCCGCACCGATGGGGCCTGTGCGTGCGGCGCCGGATGCCGACGCTCGCCCCCCACCACCTCCAGCGGCTGCCCTCGTCGTTGCAGGCGGCGCACCGGGACTGGCTGGCCGCGGCGGCCCCCGTCAGACCTTCGGCGGGCTGAACCGATCCAGCAGTTCGACCAACGTGCGCACACCGAACGCCGTCGCGCCCTTGGCGACCCAGCCCTCGTCGCCGTCGGCCTTCATCGGACCGGCGATGTCGAGGTGCGCCCACGGCTTGCCCCCGACGAACTCCTGCAGGAACAACCCCGCCGTGAGCGCGCCGGCGTTGGGTCCGCCGATGTTCTTCAGGTCGGCCACGTCGGACTCGAGCAGCTTGCGATACTCCACGGGCAGCGGCAATTGCCACAAGCGCTCGTCGGCCCGATCGCCCGCCGAGCGCACCTGGTCGATCCACCCCTGGTGGTTGCCCATCAGCCCGGCGTACTTGTTCCCGAGCGCCACCATGCACGCCCCGGTGAGTGTCGCGATGTCGACGAGCGCGTCGGCGCCCTCTTCCACGGCGAGCGAGAGGCCGTCGGCGAGGATCAAGCGGCCCTCGGCGTCGGTGTTGAGCACCTCGACGGTGCGCCCGTTGCGGTACGTGATCACGTCGCCGAGCTTCATGGCGCTGCCCGAGGGCATGTTGTCGGTGCACATGAGGTAGCCGACCACCCGGACGCGGGGCCGCGTGGCCCGCAGCGCCAGCATCGTGGCGAGCACGACCGCCGCTCCGGTCATGTCCATCTTCATGTATTGGTGCATGCCGTCGGACGGCTTCAACGAGATGCCGCCAGAGTCGTACATGACGCCCTTGCCGACCAGCGCGACCGTCGACTTCCACGACCGCGGGGTGTAGGTGACCTTCACCATCCGGGGCGGTTCGGTCGAGCCCTGGTTGACGGCCAGCATGCCCCCGAGGCGGAGCTCGGCGATGGCCTTTTCGTCGAACGCCTCGACCGTGAGCCCCATCGCGTGCCCGCGCCGCACGGCGAACTCGGCGAGGTCCTGGGCGTTGAGGTGCGCCGGCGAGGTGTTGGCGAGGTCACGGGCGAGGTTGACCGCCTCGCCGACGGCGCCGCCGCGGCTGGCCCCGTCCTCCATCGCCTTTGCGTGCTCGAGGTCGCTGGCGAGCAGGGTCACCTGTTCGATCGCGCTGATGCCGCTGCGGTCGGAACGGTGGTTGACGAACTTGTACGAGGCGAGCACCAGGCCCTCGGCGACGGCCTGGGCCGCCTCGAACGGGTCGAGACCTTTCACGTCGGCGAGTGGCGTGACGAGCCGCTTCCACTTGCCTGCGGCCCGGGCCAGCGAAGCCGCCGAGGTCCGCAGGGACGCCGGGGTGACCTTGCTTCGCTCCCCCAGTCCGACGGCGATGGTGGCCGGTCCGGCGAGCGCCGGAAGCACCGCCACCTGGCCGAGCTTGCCCTCGAACCCCAACTGCGCCAGACGAGCGCGGTTGTACCCGACGGACTTGGGGGACCTGACCGTCAGAGGTCACGCCGATGCCGATGGCATCGAACTCCTTGGGGGCGTTGCGAGAGATGGCAAAGCTGACAGCCATGGGGTGCTCCGGTCAGGGTCAGAGGCGGGCGGCGAGGGAGGTGCCCTCCTGCCAGCGGGCCATGGTCCACAGCAGGTCGGACAGACGGTTCAGGTAGGCGACGACGTGCGAGGGCGCCGGCGCAGCGCTCAGGGCGTGGCGCTCGGCCCGGCGAACGACGGTGCGGGCCAGATCGAGATGAGCGGCGACGAGTGATCCACCGGGCACGACGAACTCTGTCGGCGGATCGAACCGCTCACTGAGGGCATCGATGTGACGCTCGAGGATCGTGACCATCTCCTCGGTGACCGCAGACGAACCGGGGGCGAGCTTGTGTCGGTTCTCGGGAAGCGTCGCCAGTTCGGCCATGAGCACGTAGAGGTCGCGTTCGAGGGCGATCAGCAACCCGTCGAGCTCGGATCCGGCGCCGGCGTGGGCCCGGGCGATGCCGAGGACGGCCTGGGCCTCGTCGACGGTGCCGTAGGCGCGCGGCAGTTCGGAGTCCTTGCGCACCCGACCCCCGTAGAACAGGCCGGTCGTTCCGTCGTCACCAGTCTTGGTGTAGATGCGCTCGCGGGTCATGGGACCACGCAGGGTACCGGCACAGGTGCCGCACGGCGCAGCGCTGGGCGAGATCGCACCGGTAGCCTTCGACGGTGGTCCGCCAGCCGTACCTGTCTGCCGTGTCCGAGCGCGTCGTGGTCTACGACGGGGCGACCGGCACCAACCTCCAGCGCCGCGACCTGACCGCCGACGACTTCGGCGGTCCGGCCCTCGAAGGGTGCAACGAGCACCTGGTGCTCACCCGCCCCGACGTGATCGCCGATCTCCACGACTCGTTCTTCGCCGTGGGCGTGGACGCCGTCGAGACCGACACCTTCGGCGCGTTCGCGCCCGTGCTCGCCGAGTACGGCCTGCAGGACCGGGCGTACGACATCAACGTGGCCGCCGCCCGGATCGCCCGGGAGGTTGCGTCGGGGTGGGAGGCCGATGGCCGCACCCGCTATGTCGCCGGCTCGATCGGACCCGGCACCAAGCTGCCCTCCCTCGGCCACGTTCGCTTCGCAGAGCTGCGCGACGCCTACGAGGAGATGGCCCGGGGCCTGCTCGACGGCGGCGTCGACCTGTTCCTGGTCGAGACCTGCATGGACCTGCTCCAGGTGAAAGCGGCGATGCTCGGCTGCCGACGGGCGATGGCAGCGAGCGGGCGGACCGTGCCGATCCAGGTCCAGGTCACCATGGAGACCACCGGGCGGATGCTGGTGGGGTCCGAGATCGGCGCGGCGCTGTCGGCCTGGCCGGCCTGCGGCCCGACGTGCTCGGGCTCAACTGCGCGACCGGCCCGGCGGAGATGGGCGAGCACCTGCGGCACCTGTCGCAGTACTCGCCGTTCCCGATCTCGGTGCTGCCCAACGCCGGCCTGCCCCAGGTGCTCGACGGGCGCACGCACTACGACCTCACGCCGACCGCCCTCGCCGAGTTCCACGCCCGGGTCGTCACCGAACTCGGCGTGCAGGTCGTCGGCGGCTGCTGCGGCACCACGCCCGAGCACCTGCGCCACGTCGTGGAGCGCTGCCGTGACCTCACCCCGGCGCGGCGCAGCCCGGCGCTCGAGCCGTCGGTCTCCTCGATCTACAGCCCGGTGCCGATCCGGCAGGACAATTCGTTCCTGATCATCGGTGAGCGCACGAACGCCAACGGCTCCAAGGCGTTCCGAGACGCGATGCTCGCCGGCGACTGGGACACCTGCAGCCGCATGGCCGTCGAGCAGGTGCGGGAGGGTGCGCACGTGCTCGATGTCTGCGTCGACTACGTCGGGCGCGACGGCACTGCGGACATGGACGAGATCGCTGCCCGGTTCGCCACCGCTGCGGCCGCCCCGCTCGTCATCGATTCGACCGAGCCCCCGGTGATGCAGGCCGCGCTCGAACGCATCGGCGGCCGAGCGATCCTCAACTCGGCCAACCTCGAGGACGGCGAGCTACCCGGGAGCCGGCTGGATCGAGTGTTCTCCCTGGCCCGCGATCACGGCGCAGCCGTTATCTGCCTGCTGATCGACGAGCGCGGGCAGGCACGAGACGTCGAGTGGAAGATGCAGATCGCGCACCGGTTGCACGAGATCGCCACCGAGCGGTACGGGTTGTCGGCCACCGACCTGATCTTCGACGCGCTGACCTTCCCCCTGTCGACCGGTGACGACGACTTGCGGCGCGACGCGATGCACACCATCGACGCGATCCGGCGCATCAAGGCCGAGATCCCCGGCGCATCGACCACGCTGGGCGTGTCCAACGTGAGCTTCGGGCTCAAGCCGGCGGCCCGTCACGTGCTCAACAGCGTGTTCCTCCACGAGTGCGTCGCAGCCGGGCTCGATTCCGCCATCGTCCACGCCGGCAAGATCGTGCCGCTCAACCGGATTCCGGACGAGCACAAGCAGGTCTGCCTCGACTTGATCCACGATCGCCGCGCCCCCGGCTACGACCCGTTGCAGCGCTTGCTCGAGGTGTTCGCCGACGTGCAGAGCATTGCGTCGACCAAACCCGACCGCTCCTCCTGGCCGGTCGAGCAGCGCCTGACCGCCCGCATCGTCGACGGCGACCGCGACGGCCTCACCGTAGATCTCGACGAGGCCCTCACCGCCGGCTGGAAGGCGCTCGATCTCGTCAACGACGTGCTGCTCGACGGGATGAAGACCGTCGGCGAGCTGTTCGGGTCCGGGCAGATGCAGCTGCCCTTCGTGCTGCAGTCGGCCGAGACGATGAAGACCGCCGTCGCGCACCTCGAACCGCACATGGAGCGCGTGGGCGAGTCGTCGTCGAAGGGCACCCTGGTGCTCGCCACGGTGAAAGGGGACGTCCACGACATCGGCAAGAACCTGGTCGACATCATCCTGTCCAACAACGGTTACCGGGTCGTGAACCTCGGGATCAAGGTGCCGATCGCCGACATGATCGCAGCCGTGAAGGAACACGAGGCCGATGCGCTCGGCATGAGCGGCCTGCTCGTGAAGTCCACCCTCATCATGCGGGACAACCTGATCGAACTCGACGAGCACGGCCTGTCGCACCTGCCGGTGCTGCTCGGCGGCGCAGCGCTGACCCGCAGCTACGTCGAGAAGGACCTGCGGGAGTCCTATTCCGGCCGGGTGTTCTACGGGCGTGACGCGTTCGAGGGCATGTCGGTCATGGACCGCTTGATGCAGCTGCGCCGCGACGGCGTCGACGACCAGGATTTCGGTCGCATCCCGACCGGTCGTGGGCTGCCGTCGCGCTCGGCGCCGGCGAACGACGCAGGCGCACCGGTCGAGGCACCCACCCGGTCACCCGAGGTCGCCGACGACAATCCCGTGTTCCGACCGCCGTTCCTGGGCAGCCGGGTCGTCAAGGGCATCTCGCTCGACGAGATCGCCGCGTATGTCAACGAGACCGCACTGTTCCGCAACCAGTGGCAGTTCCGGCCGACCGACGGCGAGGCCGACGACTCGTTCAAGGCCCGCATCCGTGCCGTGTTCCGCGAGCAACTCGCGGCGGCCAAGGCCAGCGGGGTCCTCGTGCCTCAGGTCGTCTACGGCTACTTCCCGGTCAACGGCGACGGCGACGAGTTGGTCGTGTGGACCGACGAGTCGCGCACAGACGAGCGGTGCCGGTTCCACTACCCACGTCAGCGCGAGGCGCCCTACCTGTGCATCGCCGACTTCTTCCGTCCGTTGAACGGCGGCGGCGAGGTGGACGTCGCCGCATTCCACATCGTGACCATGGGCGGGGTGGTGTCGGAGCGGACGTCGGAGTTGTTCGCCGCCAACCGCTATCAGGACTACCTGCTCCTCCATGGTCTCGGCGTCGAGATGGCCGAGGCGCTCGCCGAGTTGTGGCATCGCCGGATCCGGGAGGAGTGGGGGTTCGCCGGCGAAGACGGCCCGTCGGTGGCGGGGCTGTTCCGCCAGCAGTACCGAGGCGGCCGCTACTCCTGGGGATATCCGGCCTGCCCGGACCTCGAGGACAACGCGACCGTCGCGGCGCTGCTCGGCGCCGATCGCCTCGGCATCGAGGTGTCGGAGGAGACCGGCTGGCAGTACCAGCCCGAGCAGACCACCTCGGCGATCATCTGCCACCACCCCCGAGCCAAGTACTTCGTCGCCCGCTGAGCAGGCGGCGCACGGGGCGCACCGGATCGGTCCGGCCCGCCCTCAGACGGCGGCGAGCAGGTCGACGACGAACACGAGCGTGTCGGTACCGGTGATCCCGGCCTTGGGCACGCCCTGGCTGCCGTAGCCCTTGTCGGGCGGCACCACGAGGAGCACCCGGCTCCCAACCTTCTGGCCGACCAGGCCCTCGTCCCAGCCCTTGATCACCTGACCGCCACCGATCGACAGCGTGGCGACCGCGCCGCGGTCCCACGACGAATCGAACAGCTTCCCGCTGCCCCAGATCACCCCGACGTACTGCACGACGGCGGTCTGACCCGACGTCAGCTCGGCGCCGGCGCCCTGGAGCAGCACCTTGGCGACGAGGCTCGTGGGCGCCGGACCCGACGGCGTGGCGATGGTCGGCTTCTGACCCGCAGCGGCGGTCACCGCAGGCAGCGCCGGATCGGGGTCGACCGGGGTGCCCTCCGCCGACGACGTCGGTCCGTACGCACCGACGAGGTCGACCACGAACACCATCACGTCCGTGCCTTTGATCCCGGCCTGCGGCTGACCCTGCGGGCCGTAGCCCTTGTCGGGCGGGATCGCCAGCAGGATCCGGCCGCCAGCCTTCTGCCCGACGAGCCCCTCGTCCCAACCCTTGATCACCTGACCCGCCCCGATCTTCACGAGGAACGGTTGCCCACGATCGAAGGAGTTGTCGAAGATCTTGCCGGTCTCCCAGATCGAACCGTGGTAGTTCACGACCAGGGTGTCGCCCGATGCGACCACCTTGCCGGTTCCTTCCGAGAGCGCTTTGACCACCAGTTGGGTGGGCGCGGCCATCTGGGTGGGCACGACGGTCGGCTTGGTGCCGAACGCGCCGGTGACCGCAGGCAGCTCGCCCATGCCTTTGGCGATGGTGGTGGTCACGATCGGCACCGTCGAGGGACCCGAGGACGAATCGTCGCCGCAGGCGGCCAGCAACAGGGCCGCCGCAGCGGCCGGGACGAACCGACGTCGAAGCACGGGCGGCGACGCTACCGGCCCGCCCCGGGCCGACGGAGGTCGCGCTTCGCTCAGGCCTCGACGGTCATGGGCAGCGACGGGTCCGCCGACCACTCCGACAGCGACCCGTCGTACACGGCCACGTCTCGGTGGCCGAGCAGGTGGAGCACGAACGCATCGCTCGATGCCGCGATCCCACCGCCGCAATAGGTGATCACGCGGTCTCGGTCGATCACCTCGGCGAACGACGCCCGCAGCTCGTCGATGGGACGGTACCGGTGTGTGGTCTCCTCGACGAGTCCGGCGGCCGACACGTTGCAGGCCGTCGGGATGTGCCCGGGACGGGCGTACACGCGCGCCTCACCCCGATAGCTCGCGGCGGGCAGGGCGTCGACCAGGCAGGTGTCGTCGGCCCCGATGGCGGCGAGCACCTCGTCACGCCCGACGAACAGCCCCGGACGCACCCGGGGCCGGAACACGGCCGGCTCGACGTCGGGCACCTCGGCGGTGACAGGACGTCCCTCGGCGGTCCACGCCGCCCACCCGCCGTCGAGCACCGCGGCGGCATCGAACCCGAACGCCCGCAGCATCCACCACACCCGCGCCGCCCACATCGAGCGGGCCCGGTCGTACAGCACGACCCGGGTGCCCTCACCCACGCCGAGGGCGCCCATGGCCGCTGCGAACTGCTCGGCCGGCGGGAGCATGAACCGCAGCCGGCTGCCCGGATCGGACAGATCCGAGGCGAGGTCGGCGAAGCCGGCGCCCGGGAGATGGGCGACGGCCCAGTCGGCCCGGCCGCTCACCACCTCGTATCCCCCGGGGCCACCCGGACGAAGGATCGTGGTGCACTCCAGCACCCGCAGGCCTGGCTCGCCGAGATGCTCGGCGAGCCAAGCCGTCGACACGAGCGGCTCCACCAGGATCAGGTGCCGGCGAGCTTGGCCACCACCGGGGCCATGGCGTCGGTGGCGTCCTGCTGGAAGGCGATGTAGTTGATGCCCCACCGCTCGCGCAGCGCCTGCAGGTTCTCGGCGATCTGCTCGACGGTGCCGATCTGGAAGTACGGCGCCTGCAGGACGACCTCGGGCGGCAGCCCGAACGCCTTGGACAGGTTCTCCGCGACGGGCGTCGGATCGGGGGTGACCACCGTGACGAACACCTGGAGCTGCAGCTCGAGCTGGTCGAACCGGTCGCCGGCGCCCTCACGGACCCAGGCGATCTTCTGGTCGACGACGTCGGCGGCTGCGGTGGCCATCGACTTCGGGTTGATCGAGCGGGCGACGATCTTGGGGTTGATGCCGACGATGTCGGCCTTCTGCCCGGCGATGGCGAGGATCTTCTGGCCGCCACCCCCGACCAGGATCGGGATGTTGGACACCGGCTTGGGCCGCCCGTCGCCCTCGGCGATCGTGTAGTGCTTGCCGGAGTAGGAGAACTTCCCCTCACCCCACAGGCCGCGGAAGATGTCGATCGCCTCGGACATGCGCTCGATGCGGGTGACCGCGTCGTCCTGCGCGATGCCGGACAGCGCGTAGTCCTCCTTCATCCAGCCGGCCCCGAGCCCCATGATGAAGCGGCCGTCGGAGAGCAGGTCGATCGTGGCCGCCTCCTTGGCGAACACCACCGGGTTGCGGAAGTCGTTGCCGGCCACGAGCGTGCCGACCTTCAGCGTGTTCGTCGCCGCAGCCGCAGCCATACACGCCGGGACCGGCGCGAGCTGCCGGGGGAAGTGGTCGTCGATCTGGAGGTTGACGTAGCCGAGGTCCTCGGCCTTGCGGGCGATGTCAGCCCAATCCTTCGCCGAGCCGGCCGAGGTGGCCTTGGCGCCGAAGCGGAACGGTCGTAGTGCCATGCCCGGACCCTAGTCCCCGGTCCGTGGCGCCCGTCACCCGGACGCGACGGCCCGTCCGGTCGACTGCCGCCACAGCCGGTGCGCCGCGCCCGCCAGCAGGAGCGCGCACAGCACGAGCGCCAGCTCCGACAGGGCGGGATAACCGATCGCGGCGCGCACGAACCCCGAGGAGAACCCGGCCACCCCGCCGCACAGGCTCATGAGCAGGTCGGCCGAGCCCTGCACGGCGACCCGATCGGCCGCCGGCACCGACTCGCTGAGCAGGCTCGAGCCGCCGATCAGGCCGAGGTTCCAACCCACGCCGAGCAGCCACAGGGCGGGGAAGAGCAGCAGTTCCCCCTCGCCCGCGGCGGCCGACAGCGTCGTGGCCGCGACGAGTACCACCGCCCCCGCCGAGACTGCAGCGACCCGACCGGCACGGTCGGCGAAACGACCCACGAGCGGGCTGAAGGCGTACATCCCGGCGATGTGGAGCGAGATCACGTAGGCCGACAGCCCTTCGTGACCGTGGCTCTTGAGGTGCACCGGCGTCATGGCCATCACGGCCACCATGGCGGCCTGCGACACCGTCATCGAGGCCAGCCCGAGCCGTCCCGTGGGGGTGGCCAGGGCGAGCCGCACGGCGGCGGCGAGCGGCGGCGGTCCGCCGAGGGCGCCGCTCGGCACGAGACCGCCGGCCACGGCGAGCGGATCGGGCCGCAGCCGCACGGCCGTGTTGAGCGCCGCAGCGGCGAAGAACACGGCGGCCAGCAGCCAGGGACCGGCGTAGCGGTGCAACCCGAGGACGTGCTCGGCCATGTGCTCGCCCGGGGCGATGAGCAGCGGGCCCCCGACGGCGCCGAAGGTGGAGGCGAACACGATGCGGCTCATGGCCCGGCCCTTGGCCTCGGCCGGGGCGAGATCGGTGGCGGCGTACCGGGCCAGCAGGTTGGCCGCCTGCCCCTGCCCGAACGCAAGGAGGCCGACGAGGAACAGGGCCAGCCAGCCCGTCTGTACGCCGGCGGCGGCCACCAGGCTGCCGACCACGGCCGTGAGGTAGCCCTGCACGAGCCCGGGCCGCCGGCCGCGCCGGCGCATCGTGCGCGAGAGCACCTGCGCGGCCACGGCGGTGCCGACCGTGACCGTGGCCGTGGCCAGGCCACCCCAGGCGGTGTCCTGGCCGAGGATCTCCTGGACGACGAAGGCCCCGACGGTGACCGCAGCGGCGAGCGCCGCCGCGCCCACGAGCTGTCCGACGGTGAGGACTCGCAACGTTCGCCGTTGCACCGCCTCCCGTTCACCCAGCGTCGACCCGGTGGACACCGCCATCGGCGAACCTTACGTGCCGATCGCCGAACGCCCGGAACGAACCGGCCAGCACGTACGTTGGACCGCCAAGGACCATCGCCCGAGGAGCTCGATCAGATGTCCAACCCGGTGCTCAACGACAAGACCTTCGAACGATCGGCCCGCGGCTGGGCGGCGCCGGATCCCGACACCCGCTGGCACGACCCCGTCGACGACGGCCCGGTGTCGCCCTACCGGTCGGCCGACGACCGGATGACCCTGGCCGGCACCCTCACCGCCACCGGCGTGCTGTTCGTGCTGTTCCTCGCCTGTGCCACCGTCGGATGGTTCCTGGCCGAGCCCAACGGTCGGGCCAACGAGGTCGTCGCGCCCCCCATGTGGGTGCTCCTGCTGGGGGTGGGTGCCGCGCTGTCGGTGTGGCTCCTCTACTTCAAGCCGGCGCTGGCCCGGATCATCGGGCCCGTCTACGCCGTGGGCATGGGCCTGCTCGTCGGGGGCATCTCCCACACCTACGAGTCGCTGTACGACGGCGTGGTCCTCCAGGCCGTCGGCGCCACGGTGGGCGTCTTCGCCACCATGCTCGTCCTCTACCGCACCCGGATCCTGCGGGTCACCAACCGCTTCCGGCGCATCGTCATCGGCGCCACCCTGGGGCTCGCCGCCTTCTACCTGGTGTCGATGCTGGTGAGCCTGTTCGCCGGGCCGCCGAGCTACTTCCAGCTCGGTAGCGGGCTCGGCATCGCCATCAGCGTCGTGGCCGCCGTCCTGGCCGCGTTCAACCTCGCGCTCGACTTCGACGTGATCGAGCGGGGCGTGCAGTCGGGTGCTCCGCGCCACTTCGAGTGGTTCGCGGCCACCGGCCTGCTCGTCACGATCGTGTGGCTCTACCTGGAACTCCTGCGTCTGCTGGCGCACCTGCGGGAGCGGTGAGGGCTCGGTCGTGCGCTCGTCCAGGAATCGGCAAGTTCCGCATCGTCGCCTCAACAGCGACCGACGCCGGGCCGATTCCCCGAGCATGGGTCAGCGGGTGTTCGTGACGGGGCTGTTGTCGGCGGCGATCGCAGCCGTGCCCGCTGCGGCCGCCCTCGCCGAGGACACCCCGACGACACCTGCCACGACCTCTGCCCCGACGCCGCCCACGACGACGCCGGCGACGACCTCTCCCCCGGCGACCTCGACGGCGCCGACGACGTCCTCGCCTCCCACGACGAGCCCGGCCACGACCACCCCGACGACGTCCTCGCCGAGCACGACGACCGCACCGTCGACCGCACCGTCGACGACCACCCCGACGACGTCCTTGCCATCCACCACGGGCCCGACCACGACCAGCCCGACCACGACCTCGCCATCCACCACGGGCCCGACCACGACCAGCCCGACCACGACCTCGCCATCCACCACGGGCCCGACGACGACCAGCCCGACGACGACCAGCCCGACGACGACGAGCCCGACGACGACGACCACGGCACCGTCGACGTCGAGCCCGACCACGACGGTGGCCTTGCGCCCGAGCGTGCCCGCCCCGCGCTTCGCCGCCGACCCTGCGTCGCTCGCCGCCGACTCGCTCGCACGCGTCGATCCCGACGCGCCGATCGCACCGGGCAAGGGCGGTCTGTGGCCCGTCCGGCCGATCGTGTTCCCGATGCTCGGCCCCGTCACCTACGACGACGGCTGGGGTGACTACCGGGCCAACATGCCCGACAACTTCCACCTCGGCGTCGATCTGATCGCGGCCAAGCTGCAGCCGCAGGTCGCCGCCGCCTCCGGCACGCTGCGGCTCACGCTGGATCACCCCACGGCGGGCTGGGGCGTCACGATCGTCGATGCCGACGGGTGGGAGTACCGGTACTTCCACCTCAACAACGACACGCCCGGCACCAACGACGGCGCCGCACCGGCCCAGTGGCGCCTGGCGCCGGGGCTCGGCGAAGGCAGCCGGGTCCAGGCGGGGCAGCTCCTGGCCTTCACCGGCAACTCGGGCGACTCCGAGACGAGCGTCGCCCACCTCCACTTCGAGATCCGCCGCCCCGGCGACCTGAAGAACATCAACCCGTTCCCGAGCATCCGGGCCGCCGAGTTCCGTACCCGGTGCGACCCGCCCGCCACACTTGGCCAGCTGCCCGGGATCCCGGCCCCGATCGACACGGATGCCGACGTCGTCGAGGTGACCCCGATCGAGGGGGTCGGGAGCTTCCGGATGTCGAGCAACGGCACGGTGTTCCTCGTTGGTTCCGCACGAGAGCTCGGTTCCCGCGCACACCGCGCCGCCGACGGCGCCTGCCCGGCGAAGCCGGCGAGCCCCGAGGCGCCGCTGCCCCCGCCGACCGCCGGCACGCAGATGCCCGGTCCGAACGCTGTGCCCCCGGCGAGCGCAGCCCCGGTGGCTACGGCGGCCGGCCGCGTCACCTCGGGGACCTGAGCCAGGCCGTACAGCACCGACGTCGCTAGCGTGCCTGCATGGCCATCGAGACCGTCGAGGCGTTCCGCGACCGGGCAGCTGCCTGGATCGCCGCCCACACCGACGCCGCCCCCCGTGACTACGGCGCGATCTGCCCGCCCGACCTCGTCGATGCCGGGCGCGCCTGGCAGCAACTCCTCCACGCCGAGGGATTCTCGGGGATCCATTGGCCCACCGAGTGGGGTGGCCAGGGCCTGACCCCGGCCCACCAGGGCGCATGGCTGGTGGAGTGCGCTCGCGCCGGGGTGCCACCGGTGTTCAACATGGTGGGTCTGGTCCTGGCCGGCAGCGCCATCCTCCGCTTCGGCACCCCCGCACAGCAGGCCCGGCACCTGCGCCAGACGCTGGCCGCCGAGCAGCTGTGGTGCCAGCTGTTCAGCGAACCGGGCGCCGGGAGCGACCTCGGATCGCTGAGCACGCGGGCCATGGCCGACGGCGACCGGTACATCCTCAACGGCCAGAAGGTCTGGTGCTCCGGCGGTCGCTACAGCGACTGGGGCATCCTCATGGCCCGCACCGACCCCGACGCACCCAAGCACAAGGGGATCTCGTTCTTCCTGCTCGACGTGCACCTGCCCGGCGTCGAGGTGCGGCCGCTCAAGCAGATGACCGGCGAGGCCGAGTTCGACGAGGTGTTCTTCACCGACGTGGAGGTTCCCTCCGACTGCCTGCTCGGGCCGCTGCACGACGGCTGGAACGTCGGCATGGCGGTGCTCACCAACGAGCGCGGCCACATCGGCGCCTCGATCATCGGCCTCGAACGGCGGTTGGGGGCGATCGCCCGCCTGGCCGAAGGCCGCGATCTCGGGTCCATCGGCCGTCAGGACCTCGCCGAGCTCCTCGCCCGGGGCACGACCTACAAGTACATGGCCCAACGCCAGGGGCCGGTCGCATCGACGGCGGCATCGCTCATGAAGCTCGGCATCACGGAGCTGATGTTCCAGGCGAGCGAACTGCGCGCCGATGCCGCCGGGGCCGAGGCGATGCTCACCGGTCCCGACTCGCTCGGCCTGCTCGCCGCGCCCGGCGGACGGATCGCCGGCGGTTCGAGCCAGGTGCAGCGCAACATCATCGGTGAACGCCTGCTCGGCCTGCCCCGTGAACCCCGCTGAGGTCGACCGATGATGAACGATCCCCGCTCCGAGGGTTCGCCGCCCGCCAAGACGCCCGGGTCGGGTTGGAACGACAAGCCCAAGAGTCGTGGACCGTCGAAGGAACTGGTCGCGTTCGTGGTGGTCGCCGTGCTCGCCGTGGTGTTCGTGCTCGGCAACACCGAATCGGCGAGCATCCGGTTCCTCGTGCCACGCGTGCAGGCGCCGATGTGGGTCCTCGTGGTCCTGTGCATCGTCATCGGGATCGTGCTCGATCGGGCCTGGCAGTTCACCCGGCGCCGCAAGAACAAGCGCGACCGCGACGACTGACCGGCCGGGCCGGGCCCGCCCGTCCCGACTAGTGGCGCGCCAGGATCGGGCTGCCGTGATGGGCGACGACCCGCCAGGACCCGTCGACGAGCGCGAACACGTTGAGCGCTGCGACGGACCCGCCCGGGCCCGCCCCGTCTCCGAGCAGGTTCTCCACGCAGGTCACCCACGCCACGGTGCCTTCGAGCGCAACCTCTTCGTCGGTCACGATGAACTGCAGGTGCTGGCCGTTGGTGAACAGCGTGAACCACGATGCCGAGATCGCCGGCCACCCGCGCAGCACGGGCCATCCCGGGTGGGTGCACACCGCACGTTCGGAGCGATCCCACAGGTCGCTCATCGCGTCGAGGTCGCGGGCCTCGAACGCGGCGTAGAACGCGCGGTTCGCGGCGAGGACGGTTGCGGCGTCGATGATCCCTCCCGGCTGGCGCGGCCACTCCACGGATTCGGAGCGTAGGCAACGGTCGCGGGAGGATGCATCCATGGGCGACCTGCCTCCTGCGCTGGCCTCCACCGACGGCGTCACCATCGCCCTGCACGAACTCGGCGGATCCGGTCCGTTGCTGCTCTGGTCGCATGCGACCGGGTTCCACGCGCACTGCTATCTCCCCCTGGCTCGGCGCCTCGCCGACCGGTTCCACTCCGTCGGGCTCGACTACCGGGCCCACGGCGATTCGACGGCACCGGTCAACGACCGGTTCGACTGGGATGGCATGGCCGAGGACCTCGCCGTCGTCGTCGACCATCTCGACCGGCCCCTTGTCGCCGTGGGGCACTCGATGGGCGGCGCGGCACTGCTGCTCGGGGAGATCGCCCGGCCCGGCACCTTCGCCGGTCTCGTCGTGTACGAACCGATCGTGTTCCCGCCCGATCGGGCCACCGCCCCCGGCGGCAACCCGCTCGCCGGGTCGGCCCGCCGCCGCCGCCACGAGTTCCCGTCCCACCAGGCGGCGTTCGACAACTTCTCGGCCAAACCACCGCTGAACGTGTTCACGCCCGAGGCGCTGCATGCCTACGTGGACCACGGCTTCCACCCGACCGAGGCCGGCACCGTGCACCTGGCGTGCGCCGGCGAGCACGAGGCGGCGACGTACGAGGGATCGGCGTCGCACGGCGCCTGGGCACGCCTCGGCGAAGTCGGCTGCCCGGTCCTCGTGCTGTCGGGAGCGCCGGCCGAGTACCAGCCCTCCACCTGGGCCCATGAGGTCGCCGCACGGATCCCGCACGGCACGTACCGCCAGCTCGACGAACTCGGGCACTTCGGGCCGATGGAGGATCCAGACCTCGTCGCACGTGTCGTCGAGGAGTACCTCGGTCCCCTGGCGCACCGCTGATCGTCGGGACCGGCGTCAGGGCAGGTCGGGCGACAGATCCCCCGACGGCCACGCCGGCACCGTCGCGATCGCGGCCCGCATGACCGCCTTCAGCTTCGACGCATGGTCGCTCACCCGGCCGTTGAGCAGGATGGCCCACGTGGTGCCGTCGGCCTCGTGCAGCACCATGCCGCGCGCCTGCTCGAGCGCACCAGTGTGCCCCCACGCCGACCCACCGTCCTCGAGCCACAGCCCGAGGCCGTACGCGCGCGGCAAACTCCGCACGTCGTAGGGCTGCGGGCTGGTCATCGCCACCAATGCACCCGACGACACCAGTGGCGAGCCCCCGGCCTGCGCCGGGTCGAGCCCGTCGAGGACCCGCACGAGGTCGACCGCCGTCCCGATCCAGTTCCCGGCCGCACCCAGCGCCTCCATGAAGAACCCGCCACCGGGCGTCGTCGGACCGGGTGTCGCATGGACCACGTCGCCCGGGACGCCGCCGCGCGTGGCGGCCACCCGCATGCCGACCACGTTGCGGGGGCGCAGCACCTCGTCGGTGATCACGGCGTCGTAGCTGCGGCCGGTCGCCGCCTCGAGGACCAGACCGACGAGGCAGTACCCGACGTTGACATACTCCCGAGCGGTGCCCGGGTCGGCGGCGAGGGGAAGGGTGACGAACCAGCGGGCCGCCTCGACGCACGAACGCGGTCCCGTCGCACCGAACACGGCGCGCGTTGCGGCGTACTCGTTGAAGAACGGATCGGGCCATCCGGCAAGCCCGGCGGTGTGGCCGAGCAGCTGCCGCAGCGTCACGGTCCACAGGCGGGGATCGGCGTCGGCCGGCAGCGGCACGGTGCCCTGGAGCAGCGGCCAGACCGGGCTGTCGAGCGCCACCACACCCCGCTCGGCGAGCCGGACGGCGGCGATGGCCGCAAGCGTCTTGGAGATGCTCGCCACCCGGAAGCGATCGTCGAGCTCGGCCGGTACGCCGGTGGTCACGTCGGCGGTGCCGTAGGACCGCACGAACACGACCCGACCGTCGCGGGCTACCGCCACCGACGCCCCGGCGACGCCTTCGTCGGCGAGGAACGCCTCGATGGTCGCATCGAGGCCACCGAATCCGTCGAGACCCCGGGCGCCGGGCATCACGTCGGCGAGCGTGGGATCGACGGGCAACGCAGCGCCGGTGAACCAGCCCGCCTGGTCGACGACGAGGTGACTCCCCGACTGGGACCACATCGAGGTACGGCCGCCCGTGGTCACGGGCAGTAGGGCGAGACCGGCCTTGGTCACCCCGGGGCCGTCGGCGTTGAGCACCGAGGTCCACGGCCGGCGCGTGCGGCCCGGGTAGGCGGTGAGGTATCCGGCCGCGTCGGACTCGGTGATCGTCAGGTTGGCAAGCACCGCCGAACCCAGGGCCGCGGGGAACCGCACGTCCCGACGGAAGCGGGGCCGCAGCGGCGCCTGCTGGTCCCGGGTGTCGACGATGCGCACCGGTCCCGCCGGCACGAAACGGCCCTCGAGGCGTGGTGCTCCGGTCGGACCGGTGAACCACCCGGCGACGTCGACGATCAGCTCGGCCCGGTGCTGGGTGTACAGGTGCACCGCGCCACCTGCCCCGAGCGGTACGAGCACGAGGTTCGACACGACGCCCGGACCCGGGAGGTTCAGGTTCGAGGCCTCCGGCCGCGATCCACCGGCGGGCCAGACCGTCACGAACCCCGGCCGTTCGGCCCCGGTGGCCGTCACGGTGACGGCAACGGCCGCCGCATCCGCCGGCACGCCACCCCGGCCACCGATCACCAGGGTCGCCGTGCCCCTGTCCCCGGGCGCAGCCGGGCCCTCCCGGGTGTCGAGCAGGCGAACGGGCGTCAGCGGTTGGAACCGGCCGGCGACCGCGCCATCGGGTGCGTCCTGGGCGTAAGCGACGACGTCGGCGACGACGTGGAGCGAGGCCTGGGTGAACACGTCGATGGCGCCATCCTCCCCGACGCCCACCATCGCAAGGTTCGCCACGGTCTGCCCGGCATCGGTGACGTTCAGGTTCGAGGCCAACGGCCGCGCCCCGCCGGCGGGCCACGCCGTGAGGTACCCCGGGGCGGTCGTCGCCGTCGCCGTCAGGTTCACGGCCACGGCCCGGGCGCCGAGCGGCACCCCGGCCCGCCCGGTCACCGGAATCCGGACGATGCCACCGGAAGGCACGGCCGGACCGAGCACACGGGTGTCGAGAACCCGGGCCGGGGCGACCGGCACGAGCGCGGTGGGCGGCGCCGGAAGCGAACCAACCGACGGGGACACCGGTGCCGCCGAGGCGGGGTCGCCGAGCGCGAGGAGCACGAACGTCGCCGCCACGGCCCACCGCCGGGCCGGGCCCAACCGTCGCACGGCCGAACCCTAGGACGCCGGGTCCGACCTCGGTCGGCGGCGCCCGGATTTGCCGAGGAGCAAACCCCGAAATGCCGGTGACAGAATGCAGGTATGCGCAACAACGTCGGTCTGTTCATCACCAAGCGTGCGTACATGCAACCGGACGCCGAGGCCCTCGTCGACCTCGGGACGAACCGCCGCTTCACGTTCCGCCAGCTGAACCAGCGGGTCAACAAGGCGGCCGACGCCTACCGCTCGCTGGGTGTCGCCAAGGGCGACCGGGTCGGGCTGCTGCTCATGAACTCGACGGAGTTCGTCGAGAGCTTCTTCGCGCTCGCCAAGATCGGCGCTGTCGTCGTCCCGTTGAACTGGCGGCTCGTCGCCGACGAGCTCGAGTTCATCCTCAAGGACTCGGGCACCACCGTGCTGCTCTACGGCGAGGAGTTCGCCGCCACCATCACCGAGTTGCAGACGCGCGGCGAGCGCACCGAAGTCCGCAACTGGCTCCACGTGGGCACCGAGGCCACCCGGCCGGCGTTCGCCACCTCGTACGAGCAGCTCACTGCCGACCGCTCCGACACCGAACCCGAGATCGGCGCGGAGGGCTCGGACCTGCTCTACATCATGTACACCTCGGGCACGACCGGCTTGCCCAAGGGCGTGATGCACAGCCACGACACCCAGATCTGGGCCGTGCTCACCATCGCCGCGACAGCCGATTTCCGTCACGGTGACCGCTACCTGAACCCCATGCCGATGTTCCATGTCGGTGCACTCACCCCGGCGCTCACGGTCACCTACAGCGGCTGCACCCACGTGCTCATGCGCGCCTTCGACCCGGTGGCGGTCTGGTCGATCATCGACGCCGAGCGCATCGACAACTCGCTCATGGTGCCCGCAATGCTCACCTTCATGCGCCAGCTCCACGACCCGGCCAAGCACCGCCACGATCGACTCCGCTGGATCATGTCGGGCGCCTCGCCGGTGCCGGTGACATTGATCGAGGCTTATGCGGAGATGGGGATCGAGATCCATCAGGTCTACGGGCTCACCGAGTCCTGCGGTCCGGCCTGCCTCACCGAGCCGGAGGACGCACTGCGCAAGGCCGGTTCGACGGGCAAGGCGTTCTTCCACACCGACGTCAAGGTCGTGCGCCCCGACGGCACGGAGTGCGAGCCCGGCCAGCCCGGCGAGGTGATCGTCAAGGGTCCGCACATCATGCTCGGCTACTGGAATCGTCCCGATGCCACGGCGGAGACCCTGCGCGACGGCTGGCTGCACACCGGCGACGTCGCCGTCGTCGACAAGGAGGGGTTCGTCTACATCCAGGACCGTCTGAAGGACATGATCATCTCCGGCGGGGAGAACGTGTACCCGGCCGAGATCGAGAACGTGATCCTCGGGTTGCCGGGCGTGGCCGAAGTCGCCGTGATCGGCATCCCGTCGGACAAGTGGGGCGAGTCGCCGTTGGCGGTCGTCGTCCGCAAGGACCCTGCCCTCACCGCCGCCGACGTCGTCAACCACTGCGAGGGCAAGCTCGCCCGGTTCAAGATGCCCAAGGCGGTCGAGTTCGTCGACGTGATCCCGCGGAACCCGTCGGGCAAGGCGCTCAAGCGAAACCTCCGGCAGGTCTACACCACTGCGGTCGATTGACCCCGGACGCGGGGGTGGGCCCGGCCAGAACGGCCGGGGGCCCCCGCCCAGCGG
>JBEIFW010000046.1:0-20955 GCA_040382215.1 Acidimicrobiales bacterium | reverse complement strand
CGCCGGCGTGGCCGGCCCCGAGGCGCCCGATGCCCCACCCCGCCGCGGGCTCGCCGCAGCCATCGCCGCCTACGGCGCGCTGCGCGACCCCCGGGTGCGGGCCGGACGGCTCGCCGTCGCAGGTCTCGTGCTCGCCGGTCAGGCCGGCGAGCCCGTCGCCGTAGCTCCGTCGAGCAACGACGGGTCCACGAGTCGCCGCCTCGGCGACGAGCTCGCCGCCCTGCTCGGGCGACCGGCGGTGCTGTGGCTCGCCGGCGTTCGGGCCGACCAGGTGACGACCAAACCCACCCTGCAGGTGTTCGACCTCGACGGTCGCCCGCTCGCCTATGCCAAGGTCGGTCGCAACGCCGTCACCGACGGCCTCGTGCGCACGGAGGTGACCGCGCTCAGCCGGCTCGGCTCGAACCTCGGGAACGGCGCGCTGCACCTGCCCGCCCTGATCCACGGCGGCCCGCTCGGAGAACGAACCGTGTGCGTCACCGCCCCGCTCCCTGTCGGGGTCCGTCGCCCACCCGCCCGTTGCCTGCCGGGTGCGCTTGCGCTCGGCGCGCTCGCGGCAGCAGACGCCCGGACCGACCCGTGGGCCTCGAGCCCCTTGGCCCAGCGGCTTCAGACCGCGCCGGTCACCGGCTCGGGTACCCGGCGCCTGAGGGACCTGCTGTCGTCGTTCGATCGGCGCACCGTGCGCACCGGCTGGTGGCACGGCGACTGGGTGCCGTGGAACCTCGGCGTCGACGGCCCGACGCTGTGGGCCTTCGACTGGGAGTACGCCGAGCCCGGGGCACCGGTCGGGCTGGACCTCGTCCACCATGCCTTCCAACGCGTCCGGGTCGAGCGCCGGCGACCGCTCCCCCAGGCGCTCGATGCGGCCGCCGACATCGCCGGTGGCCTGACCCGGACACGCGACGATCGCCGCCTGCTCACGGTCGTGCACCGACTCGCGTTGGCCGTGCGGGTCGAGACGGCCCGCACCCGGGGACTCGAACCCGACCCTGACCACGCCGCGATCGCAGACGATGTCGCCCAAGGCGAACGCTGCGCGGCCTGAACGGGCCCGCGTTGCACCGGCGACCGACGGCACGGATCAGATGCCCCGACCGCGCTCGTGGAGGCGACGCAGAAGCCAATCGGGGGACAGACCCGCCGCCACGACAACGGTGAGCGGCACCCGGGGCTCACGCCAGTGGAGCCGGCCGGCGTCGAGCGCAAGTCGCACACCGGCCCGGCGCCGGCCTCCTGCCGCTCGGGCGAAGGCTCGCTGGCCGACGATACGGGCTTTGCCTCGGGGGCAGGAGGCGAACTCGGGGTGTGCGTCGAGAAGGTGGCCGAGCGCATCGTCGATCGTGCGCCACTTGGCCGCGAAGAACGACTGCGCATGCCAGCGCACCTCGACCAGCGGCTCGGCGAGACCGGCGACGTCGGTCCGGCGGGCCGCCCGCAGCAGCAGGTCGTAGTCCTCGGCGTAGCTCGACGGCAGCGACTCGTCCACGAGACCCAGTCCACCGAGCAGGGCGTCGCGACGCACCAGGAACGACGACGGATGAGCCTCCGCCACCCGGGATCGCAGCAGGTCGTCGTGGGTGATGGCGGGCGCCGGAAGCCGAACCGTCCGGCGGCGACCGTCATCGACCACGACGCCGGTCACGAACAGCTCCGCACCCGGACGGGAACCGGCGTGCGCGAGCTGCCGGGCGGCCTTGCCTGCCAGCCAGGTGTCGTCGTCGTCGCAGAAGGCCACCCAGGGGGCGCGGGCCGCCAGGATGCCGGTGTTGCGGGCCCCCGCCAGGCCCGGGGTCCGCTCGTTGGCCAGGACCCGCACCGGCCGGCGCCAGTCGTGGGAGGCCAGCGTCGGATCGGGGTCGCACTGGTCGAACACGACGACGGTCTCCACCACCGCGTCGAGGTCCTGCGCAACGATCGCCGCCAGCGCCTCGCGCACCAGCACCGGTCGGTCCCGCGTCGCCACGACGACACTGAGCGCCGGCGGTCGAGAAGACTCGTGCGGTTCCGGGATCCGACCAGCGGTAGCCATCGGACACATCCTGTGGACGGGCCGTCACGGCGAGCGCTGGCCGTCCGCAAGACTTGGACAAGAACTGCCCACAGCCTGGCATCGCGGCGTGGTTCAGCGATTCTCGTAGCGTGAACCTCCCGCCCTCGGTCGCGCTCGCAGGTGGCTGGGTCGTGCTCGCCCAGCGGCACGCCCGGCTGCTCGCCCTCGCCGCCGTCGTCGGCGTGATCGGCGGGGCGTTCGTCGGGGTCAACCAGCGCAGCGCCGTCAGAGCCTCGACTCTGGTGGTCGTCACACCGCTCCCGCCCGACCCGTTGAGCCCCGGCTCGAGCGGGTCGAGCGTGAACATCGAGACCGAACGCCAGGTCGCGCGCTCGCTCGCCGTCGCCCGGCGCGCTGCGACTGCGCTCGGGGAGACCCGGCCACCAGAGGACCTGCTCGCCTTCCTGACGGTGTCGGCGACGGACCGCTCGACGGTGTTGCGCTTCGACTACGACGCCACCGATGCAGCAGCGGCACAACGGCGCGTCGACGCCCTTGCCACGGCCTACCTCGACGAGCGCCGCTCGACCGTCGAGCAGCGCCGTGACAAGGCGCTCGCCACGATCGAGGAGGAGGCGCAACGGGCCGGCGACGCCTCGGCGGCGGTGGCGGCGAAAGTGGCTGCGGCAGCAGGCACCGAGCGGATCGTGGCCGAGCAGGAGCGCGACAACCTCAAGCGTCAGCTCGACGACCTGTCGAGCCGCCAGCTCGAACTGAAGCTGACCGACCCGAACCCGGGGGCCTTGGTAGCCACCGGTGCGCCCGTCGCCACCGGACGCGTGCCGCTTGCGTTGACCGCCCTTGCGGGCGGCGTGATCGGTGTGATCGCAACGATCGGCATCCTGGTCGCACGCGACCGTGCCCGCGGCCGGATCCGGTCGACGAACGCGCTGGCGAACCTCCTCGGGCCGGGCAGCTACCTCGTCAACCTCCCGGAGGCCCGCCTGCGCGATCCCGCCGGCGCCGATGGCGTGCGCCGGCTCGCCGCCCACCTCCTCGGGCCCGACGGCCAGCGCACGGTGCTCGTGACCGCGCCCGCCGGGTCTCGCCTCGCGCCGCACGTCGCCGTCGACCTCGTCACCGCCCTCGGCGCCGGCGGTCGGCGGGTGATCCTCGTCTGGGCGGACTGCCGGACCACCGCCGCCAGTGAGATCCTCGGCGTGGTCGATACGGCCGCTGCAATCGGGGTGATTCGCCGCGTCGTGCCCGTGCAGGTCGCACTGATCGCGCTGCGCGACCGGCGCAACGTCGCCGTCCTGCCCGGCCCGCCCGTCGGCGACCCGCGCGTCGCCCACCTCGTGCGGTGGTCGGGCCTGGGCCCACTGCTGCCCGAATTGCACGCGCTCGCCGACCTCGTCGTGGTGCTTGCGCCGTCGTTCGAGTTTCCGGACGTCGCCGAGCTCGTCCCCCTCGTCGACCGGGTCGTGCTCGCCGTCGACGCCGGCGACACCACCGAAGCGGCCGTGCGCAGCGCCATCGACGAGCTCCACGCTCTCGGCGCCGACCGCCTCGCTGCCGTCACCGTCGGGCTGCGGGAGGCGGCATGACCGACACCCGCCCCCGAGTGATGCTGGTGAGTTCCGCCGGCGGCCACCTTGCGCAACTCCTGCGCCTGCAGGGGTACTGGCGTGGTTTCGACGCGACCTGGGTGTCGTTCGACACCGCCGACGTCCGCAGCCGCCTCGTCGACGACCGCGTCGTGTTCGGCTATTCGCCCACCACCCGCAACCTCCCGAACGCTCTGCGGAACCTCGGCCTGGCGTGGCGGATGCTGCGCCACGAACGGCCGGACCTCGTCGTCACCGCCGGGGCCGGCATCGGCGTGCCCTTCGTGTTCCTCGCCCGGTTGCTCGGGATCCGCACGGTCTTCCTGGAGGTCTACGACCGCATCGACTCGCCCACGCTCAGCGGGCGCCTGTGCCACCGCGTCGTCGACCTGTTCCTGGTCCAGTGGGAGGAGCAGCGCCAGTTCTACCCACGCGCCGTCGTCGCCGGACCGGTCTACTGAGCGCCCCGATGCCTCTGCCTCCCCGTTCGCCCGGCCTCGTGTTCGTCACCGTGGGGACCGACCACCACCGCTTCGATCGCCTCATCGACTGGGTCGACGCGTGGGCGGCCAACAACCCGGAGCGACCGCTGCTCGTCCAGCACGGGTGCTCCCGGCCGTCGTCGTACGGTCTGAACCACCCGATGCTCACCATCGACGAGATGCAGGTCGCCTTCGCCCGGGCGGCGCTGGTCGTCTGCGGCGGAGGTCCCGGGACGGTCATGGACGCCCGGGCCGCCGGGCGGCTCCCGGTCGTGGTGGCCCGCCGGGCCGACCGCCGTGAAGCGATCGACGACCACCAACGGGCGTTCTGCAAGCGGCTCGTCGCGCTCGGCAAGGCCCGCGCCGCCGATGACGCCGAAATGCTCGCCTCCTGGCTCGACGCCGCCGTCGCCGACCCCGGCCAATTCCGCGTCCGGGTGGCCGACGAGGAGACCCCGCCGGGGCTGCGGGCAATCCCGCAGCTGATCGACGGTCTCCTGGGCCTCGACACGAGCGTTCGAAGCAGCCGATCTCCCGCCACCCCGCCCACCACCCACCCGGATCGCTGAGCCGTGTCGTCGTTCGTCGTCGGACGATCGCCGTCCCCCACTGCGCTGCGTGCCCGCCCAGGGTGGACCACGGGGTTCCCGGCCGGGTCCACGGCGATGGCCGCACTGTGCACGCTGCTGCCGATCTGGTACCTGCTGGGCGTGCTGGCGATGCTGTGGTGCCTGCCGGTGCTGGTGCTCGGCTCCTGGCTCGTGGCCAACCGGCCCGTCGTGCTACCCCGCGGGATCGGGCTGCTCGTGGCCCTCCTTGCGCTCGTCGCGGTGTCCGGCCTGCAACTGCGATCGATCGGGTCGCTCGCACTGTTCGGCTACCGCTTCGCGCTGTTCGCCTCGCTCGCCACCGTCTACGTCTGGATGGTGACGGTGCCCGACACCGTGCTGCCGTCGCGCCGGATCGCCGGCTGGTGGGCGACGGTCTGGGTGTGGCTCGTGGCGTTCGGCTACGGCGCACTGGTGTTCCAGGGAGCGTCGACGCCGAGCCCGTTCCAGCTCGTGCTGCCGAACGCGCTCGTCGCCGAGGAGTACCTGCACGACCTCACCGTCGTGCGACTGGCCGAGGTCCAGAGCTGGCTCGGGTTCCCACTGCCCCGGCCGGCCGCTCCCTTCGCCTACGCGAACGGTTGGGGATCGGCGCTCGGGTTGCTCACCCCCTGGTTCGTCCACTGCTGGATCGTCGATGCGACACCGCAGCGGCGGCGGCTCGGCGTGGCGCTCGCGCTCGCAGCACTCGTTCCGATCGTGGTGTCGATGAACCGCGGTCTGTGGCTGTCGCTCGGGGTGGTCGCTGTGGTGTATGCCGTGCGCGTCGCCCTCGACGGCGACCGGCGGGCCCTGGCCGGGATCGGTTTGCTCGGCGCCGCCGTCGGCGTCGTGGTCGTCGCCACCCCGCTGGGCTCGCTCATCACGGCGAAATTCGACAACGCCGCCGACTCGAACGCGGCGCGCACGAGCGTCTACCAGAGCGCGCTCGGGTCTGCGTTGGGTTCTCCGCTCGTCGGGTTCGGTTCGCCCCGACGCGCCAGCGAAGACCTGCCGCTCGTGGGCACCCAGGGGATGCTCTGGTACCTCCTGCAGTCGCACGGGGTCGTCGCCGCCGGTCTGTTCGTGGGCTGGTTGGTCGGAGTCGTACGGCGCGCCGCCCGACTCGCCACCCCGATCGGGGTCGCCGCGTTCGCCTCGGCGCTCGTCGCGCTCGTCCAGGTGCCGTTCTACGGGCTGCTGCCCCAACTGCCTGTCGTGGGGGTCGCCGCCGGCATCTGCTGGCGGGAGCGTCTCCGCACCGCAGGAGCCGGCCGATGACCGCAATCGATCTCTACGAGCGGCACGTGAAGCGTTCTCGGCCCGGCGTCGCCGCGCGCGCCGCCGCCAAGGCCGGCCTGCGCACCGTCGGTCGGTTGAGCGCGCCCTGGCGCCCCGGACCCGACATCATCGTCATCGGGGCCAAGCGGGCAGGGTCGACCTCGCTGCACCGCTACCTGCTCGACCACCCGAGCGTGCTGGCGATCTTCCCGCGCCCCGAGAAGGTGAAGGGGACGTACTACTTCGCTGACCGCTTCGACCGCGGTGAAGCCTGGTATCGGTCCCACTTCCCGACCGTGGCCACGCGAGCGGCCATCCGGCGCCGCACCGGGGCGGTGGCGGCGCTCGAGTCGACGCCGTACTACCTGTTCCACCCGCTCGCACCCGAGCGGGCCAAGGCCACGGTTCCCGAGGCGCGAATCGTGGTGGCGCTGCGCAACCCGGTCGAACGCGCCTGGTCCCACTGGAAGGAGCGTCAGGCGAACCATGACGAACCCTTGGACTTCGCCGCCGCCCTCGCCGCCGAGGCGACCCGCACGGCGGGCGAGCACGAACGTCTCTGCGCCGACCCGACCGCGGTGTCGCACGCGCACCGCCATCACACCTACGTCGCGCAGGGCTGCTACGCGGACGGCTTGGCGCGATGGTTCGCGGCCTACGGCCGCGACGCCGTGCACGTGATCGTGTGCGACGAGCTGTTCGCGGACCCCACCGCGACGATGGGCCGGCTGTATCGGGACCTCGGGTTGCCGGACCACGTCCTTGGCGACCCCCGGGTCCACAACGACGCCGGCGGCGACGCAATGGACCCTGCGACGCGCGCCGGGCTCGTCGAGCGGTACCGGGACGAGATCCGACGCCTCGAGGAACTCCTCGGCCGCGACCTGCCCTGGTGACGGCGGCGCTCAGCGCACCAGGGCGCCGGCGACGGTCGCGTTCGTCTGCGGGTCGATCAGCACGAGCGACCCGGTTTCGCGGTTGCGATGGTAGGGGTCGACCATCAGCGGCTGGGTGGTGTGCAGGGTGACCCGACCGATGTCGTTGCTCCGCAACGATTCCGGGCCCTCGGCGCGGTGAAGGGTGGTGATGTCGACGCGGTAGTCGACGCTGCGCACGACGGCCCGCACCGTGCGGGTGGTGTGCTTCACCAGCAGGGCACGGCCGGCCACGAGCTCGCTGCGGTCGTCCATCCAGCACGCCAGCACCGACAGGTCCCGGGTGACGGTGGGCTGGTTGCGGGGCCGGCACAGCAGATCGCCCCGGCCGAGGTCGATGTCGTCGGCCAGTCGGACCGTTGCGGGCAGCGGCGGGGCGATCTCGGCCACGGCGCGACCGGCCACCTCGAGCCCGACGACCCGGGTCGTAAGCCCAGCAGGCAGCGCCACCACCTCGTCGCCGACGCGCAACACTCCCGAGGCCATCCGACCGGCGTAGCCCCGGTAGTCGGGGTGCTCGGTCGTGCGCGGTCGCAGCACTAGCTGCACCGGGAAGCGGGCATCGACGTAGTTGCGATCCGCCGCCACGTGCACCGACTCGAGGTGGTGCAGCAGGGTCGCGCCTTCGTACCAGGGCATCGAGGGTGACCGGGCCACGACGTTGTCACCGTGCAGCGCGCTGATCGGGACGAAGGCGACGTCCTGCACCTCGAGCTTGGCCGAGTACGCCTCGAACTCGGCCCGGATGCGCTCGAACACCTCGGGGGCGAAGTCGACGAGGTCCATCTTGTTCACCGCGATCACGAGGTGGCGTACCCCGAGCAGCGTTGCGAGGAACGCGTGCCGTCGCGACTGTTCCAACAGCCCGTGCCGGGCGTCGACGAGTACGACGGCGATATCGGCGTCCGACGCGCCGGTGACCATGTTGCGCGTGTACTGGACATGTCCAGGGCAGTCGGCGAGCAGGAAGCGGCGCCGTTTGGTCTGGAAGCTCCGGTGGGCCACGTCGATGGTGATCCCCTGCTCGCGTTCGGCTCGGAGTCCGTCGGTGACCAGCGCGAGCTCGAGGTGATCGAGGCCCCGCTCGAGGCTCAATCGCTCGAGCGAGGCGAGGGTGTCGACCGGCAGGCTCTTGGTGTCGTGCAACAGCCGACCGATCAAGGTGGACTTGCCGTCGTCGACGGAGCCGGCGGTCGCCAGGCGCACGAGGTCCATCAGAAGTAGCCCTCCCGTTTCCGGTCTTCCATCCCGGTGTCGGAAATCCGGTCGTCGACCCGGGTCGCGCCGCGCTCGGACACCGTGGCGGCGGCCGTCTCGACGATCACCTGCTCGACGGTCGATGCGCTCGACGCCACCGCCGCCGTGCAGGTCGCGTCGCCGACGGTGCGGAACCGCACCGTCGCCTCGAACGGTTCCTCGTCCGGACGGGCAGCCGCGAACGGGCCGATCGGCACCAGCATCCCGTCGCGCTCCACCACCGTGCGCCGGTGCGCGTAGTAGAGCGCGGGCAACTCGATCCCCTCCCGCTGCACGTACGCCCACACGTCGAGCTCGTTCCAGTTCGACAGCGGGAATACCCGCAGGTGCTCGCCGGGGCGGACCCGGCAGTTGTGCAGGGACCACAGCTCGGGCCGTTGCCGTCGCGGTTCCCACTGGGAGAACTCGTCGCGCACCGACACCATCCGTTCCTTGGCCCGAGCCTTGTCCTCGTCGCGCCGGGCTCCGCCGAACACGGCATCGAACCGGTGTCGGGCGATCGCCTCGACGAGCACCGGGATCTGCAGTCGGTTTCGGCTCGCGCCGGGCTCCTCGACCACACGGCCCGCAGCGATCGCCTCCGGGACCGATGCGACCAGGAGACGCAGCCCGAGGCGGGCCGCGACCCGGTCACGAAACTCGAGCACCTCGTCGAAGTTGTGCCCGGTGTCGACATGCAACAACGGGAACGGAACCCGCGCAGGGGCGAAGGCCCGGCGGGCCAGTTCCGCGAGAACGGTCGAGTCCTTTCCGCCGGAGAACAGCAGGCAAGGCCGCTCACACTCGGCGACCACCTCGCGCATCAGATGGATGGCCTCGGCCTCCAGCAGATCGAGATGGGTCAGCATGGCCGCCGGCGTCGTCACGGGCTCCTCCCGGGTCGCCTCCAAGGATCGACCGTCCACGTCGGGGCTCCCGGTGCAGACCGACAAGAACCCGACAAGTTTCGAGGGCTCGATCGGCGGACGCCGCTGCCGATGGGACCGGCGTGCGGCCACACCGCTCCCGACCCTTCCCCATTCGAGTCGGCCTCGCCGGCGCAATCGCCCTTGCGCTGGTGAGCGTCGCCTGTGCGCCGGGATCCGACACCGCCCCGACGCCGGACCGTCCCTCGACCTCGACCGGATCCGTCACCGCGCCGAAGACCTCGACAGGGGGAACACCGAGCGCCGTCACGACGACCGTTGCCGCAACACCGGGGGCCACCGTCCCGACGCCGCCTGCGACGACCACTGCGGCGACCCCCTCCACCGCAGCCACCCCGACCACCCCGGCACCAGCCACCACCCCGCCGCCCGCGACCACCCCGGCCCCGGTGACCACCAGCGAGCGTCCACCGACCACCACGGTCCCGCTGCCGCCACCGAGCTCGACCATCCCCCCGGTGCTCCCGGACACCAACGCCTACGGCTATCTCGTCGCCCTGCAGCCAGGACCGGTCGCACTGATCGACGTCGTCGAGCGCTACACGGGCACCGCGGCACGCACCGAAGCCGCCCGCGACGGGGTCACCCTTCCGGCCGGGCAGGACTGGTACGTCCGCAACATCGACGCCGAGCCGTCGCCGTTCCGCGTCCTCCCGGGCGCCCGCGTCGTGGTGACCGAGTGCGCCGGGGCCACCTGCCTCGAACAGGTCGTCGGTCTGGACCAGATCCCGGTGGGCGGGCTGCGGCTCAGTCGGTTCATCCCCTCCGGCGGCGACGGCCTGCGCGAGCTCGCCGTGCCCGCCGACGACTGACCCGCGCCCACCTCGATCCCTACGATGCGCTGATGGCCGGTCCCGACGCCGTGGTGTTCGACCTCGACGACACCCTGCTCGACTGGACCGGGGCGATCCGCCGGACCGTCGGCGACGTCGCCGGCGACGACGTGGCCGACGCCCTGCTCGCCTACGCCGACGCCGTGCTGCACGAGCGCCGTAACGGCGTGACGGTCATCCGACGCACCTGGGCGCTGCACGACTCCGCCGAACAGCATTGGCCCGCAGCGCTGCCGGAGCTCGACGCCGCCGACCTCGCGCTCGTGCTTCGGCGGTTCCGCGAGGAGCTGTGGGTCGGCTACTTCCCGGATGTGGTGCCCACGCTCGACACCCTCGTCGACCGGCACCGGCTCGCCGTGCTATCCAACAACCGGCACCTCCCCGCCGAGGTCGAACGGCTGCGGCTGCGCGACTGGTTCGAGCACGCCGTCGTCGCCGAACGCCGAAAGCCGGATGCCGCAGCCTTCGAACTGATCTGCGAGGTACTCGGGACCCGACCCGGGCGCACGGTGTATGTCGGCGATTCGATCGCATGCGATGCCGAGGGCGCACACGCGGCCGGTCTGGTCAGCGTATGGCTCGACCGGTACGGCGACGACTGGACACCGCCGGTCGGCGTCCACCGGATCGAGACGCTCGACGACCTGCCGCCGTTGCTCGCCGGGCTCTGACCGGGCTCAGCGCTGCCGGTTGCCCCACCGCTGCCAGTGGGTGACGGCGGCCGCAGGTTTGCGGCGGGCCAGGCCGAACCGGCCGATGGGGCGGCCCATCGGGACGAGCGCCGCGATCTCGTAGCCGTCGGGGATGCCGAGTGCGGCGCGCACCTCCTCGGTGCGGATGCGGATCACGGTCGTGAGCGCCGTGCCGATCCCGAGCGCCCGGGCCGCGACGCAGAAGTTCTGCACCGCCGGATAGACCGAGGCGTACAGCGGCCCGATGTCCAGGAAGCCCTCGTCGTCGCTCGCCCCCCACGGAATGATCGGCAGGAGGAACAGCACCAGAGCCGGCGCGTCGTGGAGGTGGTCGGCGAGATGCTGGGACGCTGCGCGGGTACGCCGCCACGACGCTTCGTCCTCGGGAGAACGGAACGAGGCCGGGTCACCCAGGGCCCGCTCGTAGCGCTCGTAGGACAGCCGGTACAGCTCCCCGACGACCGCCTTGGGTTCGGGGTCCGTGAGCACGAGGTACTGCTGCGGCTGCACGTTGCCGCCCGTCGGGGCCTGCTGGGCGGCGGCGAGGCACTGGCGGATCTCGTCGTCGGTCACCGGCTCGTCGGTGAACCGGCGCATCGCCCGGGTGGTCAGCAAGGCGTCGATCACCCCGAGCGGCGCATCTGGTTCGGTCATCGTCATCGTCCTTCGAACGTGGGTGGGCGCTTGGCCGCGATCGCGTCGATCGCTTCACGGTGATCAGCGGACAGGAACGTCATCAGCTCGAACGCCGTGGAGAGATCGAAGCTCTCGAGCAACGCCCGCTTCACCTGCTGGTTCACCGCCGCCTTCGTGTACTGCACGGCGAGCGGAGCGCCCGCCGCAAGTCGGCGGGCCCACGCCAGCGCCCGGGCGGGCAGGTCTGCGGCGGGTACCACCTCGTTCACCAACCCGAGCCGGTAGGCCTCGGCGGCGGGCACGGGGTCGCCGGTGAGCAGGTACTGCTTGGCGATCGCCGGCCCGGCCAGCAACGGCCAGATGGCGGCGCCACCGTCGCCGGCGACGATCCCGACCCGCACGTGAGGATCGAGCACGGTCGCGGTGTCGGCCATGACGATCACGTCGCACAGCAGCGCCACCGACGCGCCGAGGCCGACCGCGGGCCCGTTGAGCCCGCACACCACCGGGATCGGGACGTCGAGCAGGTCCCACACCAGCTGTTTGGCCTCCCGGTGCAGGGCGGCGAGCCGGTCCACCGAACGTAGCGTCGGGAACCAGTCGAAATCGCCACCCGCCGAGAACGCCCGCCCCGCCCCGGTCAGCAGCACCGCCCGGGCCTCGGTCTCCTGGCGCAGGGTGCGCATCAGCTCGGCGAGATCGTGATGCAACGTCCCGTCGATCGCGTTCATCGGGCTGCGTGGGTGGTCGATCGTGGCGACGAGGACGTCGCCGTCGCGCTCGAGTCGGATGGTCTCCACGGCGGCCGACCGTAGCCCCGCAGGCGCAGGGTCGGGCCCGACGCGTCAGCCCGAGGTGCCCACGCCGACCAGCGCGGCGACCGCGGCGAGCGTACGGGCGCCGTCGGGGTCCTCGGCGGTGGTGACTGCGAGCGCCAGCTCGTCGACCCCGGCGCCACGGTACGCGGCGACCCGCGACGCGATCTCGGCGAGGGATCCGTGCAGGCCGACCGCGTCGGGCAACTCGTCGGGCAGCGCGGCGACGAGCTCGGGGAACGCCGCACCGGCGCGGGCCCGGGTCACGAGATCGCCGAAGCCGGCCTCGGCGAACATCTCGCCGTAGCCCGGCGCCGCCAGGTACATCGCGTACGCGTTGGCGAGTTGAACCCGGGTTGCCGGACCTGGATCGACGCACACCGACAACCAGGCAGCAAGTGTCGGGGTCGGCCGCCCGGCCCGGCGCGCCGAGTCCTCGAGGCGTTCGCGGATCACTGCGGCCGAGGCCGGGGTGACGGTGTTGACCACGACCCGCTCGGCGACCCGACCGCCGAGCTCGACGGCCCGGGGTCCGTGCGCCGCAATGGTGAGCGACGTGGTCGGGGCCGGCAGGCGCAGGCGGTAGCCGCCCGGCCCGCGTGCGCCCGCAAGCAGCGGGCGCAGGGCGGCGGCGGAATCGGCCAACTGGACGGCAGGCCGGGCCCGGCTGCGCCCATGCCAGTGCTCGACGACGACCGTCGACGACGTGCCGATCGCCAAGTGGGTCGGCCGACCGGTCAGCTCGGCGACCGAAGCCGTGCCCATCGCCATCGTCATCGCGCTGCGCACGGGCACGGCGAGCGGCCCGATCGTCAGCTCGATCCGTTCCGTCGCCAGGCCGATCGCGGTCGCAAGCGCGAACGCGTCCCAGGTGGCCATCTCCCCGACCCACAGCTCGGGATAGCCGAGGGCGTCGGCCGCCGCGGCGATCGCGAGGACTTCGCGCGGCGGGCGGTCCTGCCAGAGGCCGAGCACGACCGACGCCGGGTTGCCGGGCGTGCTCACAGCGTGGTCACGTCCACCTTGCGGTCCCACAGGACCTTGCCGACCGTTTCGAACATCCGGGGCGACACCATCAGGTGCTGCGACGCGGTGTGGACGTCACGCAGGCAGCGTTGCAGCGGGCTGGTGGCGTACACCGAGGTGCCGCCGCCGAGTTCGTACGCGGTGTCGACCGCCGCCACTGCGGCACGCGCCGCATGGGCGCAGGCCAGGCGGACCCGCGCCCGCTGCTCGGTCGACACCCGGTCGCCGGCCTGTGCGACCGCCCATGCCGTGCCCACCTCGTGGGCCAGGAACGCACGGGCGGCGCCGAGACCCGCCTCAGCCCGGGCAAAATCGTCCTGGGCGACAGCGGAATCGGCGACTGTCTTGGCGGAGAACAGCGGCCGCTTGCCACCGGCGAGCGCAGTGATCTCATCGAGGGCCCGGCGGGCGATGCCCAGTGCCGCCGATGCGACCCCGGCGGCGAGCAGGTTGAAGTTGGGGAACCGGGCGAGCGCGCCATCGATCGTCGGGCGCCCGACCCCGGGCTGCACCGTGTGGTCGAACGGGACCACCACCCCGTCGACGGAGAAGTCGAGCGACCCGGTGCCCCGCAGGCCCGACGAGTACCAGGTGTCGTGGAACTCGACGGCGCTGGCGGGGAGGAAGCACAGGTGAAACCCCCCGTCGTCGGTGAGGGCACCGCCGGTGATCCAGTCGCAGTGCTGGGTGCCGCTCCCCCACTGCCAGTGTCCGGTCACCGACCACCCCGCCTCGGTGCGCACGCCACGGCCGTTGGGGGCGTAGGCCCCACCGGTGATCACCGCCGGGTCCGCGTAGATCGCCCGTGCCGTGTCGGGCGGCAGGAACATCGACATCGACGACGTGGTCGACGCGATCATCAGGCACCACCCGGCGGCACCGTCGGCGGCGGCGACGGTCTGGATGATCTCCGACAACGTCAGCGGGTCGACCTCCGGGCCGCCGTACGCGGCGGGCACGCACAGGCGGAACAGCCCGGCCGAGCGCAGCGCCTCGACGACCGGCGACGCCAGCCGGCGCCCCTGCTCGCTCGCATCGGCGTGCGCCTCGACGAGGGGCACGAGCTCGCGCGCCGCCGCCAGCAGCTCGCCCGGGTCGGTGAGGGTGGTCGCCATGTCCCAACCCTACGGGCCGGCGGCCAGTTCGTAGGCGGCCACCTGGGCGGCGACGATCGAGCGGGCCTCGTGCGCAGTGAGGCGGGCCCGCCCCCGCTCGACCAGTGCCGCGGCCTGGGCCGGATCGGCCAGGACGGCGCCGAGCGCCTCGGTCCACGCAGTCACGTCGCCCGGCGGCACCAGCAGCCCGGCGTCGCCGACCACCTCCGGCAGGCACGTCGCCGCCGCAGCGACGACGGGCACCCCGGCCCAGAAGGCCTCGACGACGGGGATCCCGAATCCCTCATACCGGCTGGGAACCGCCACGACCGCCGCCGAGGCGTACAGGCCGGCGAGCACACCGGCGGGGACACGCCCGGGTCGGTGCACCCGATGGCGGACCCCGAGCCGGTCGGCCTCGGCCCACAGCGTCGCCTCGGCCGGCCCCTCGCCACCGGTGAGCACCAGGCCGACGTCGGCGGGCAGGCCGGCCAGGGCGCGCACCAAGGTCACGTGGTCCTTGTGCGGGTAGGTGATCGCCGGGTAAAGCACGTAGCGGGCAGGCAGGCCGGGCCCGGGCGGCACCGGGGCCGGCGGCCGGGCCGAGCCGATCCAGCCGACGGGCACGACCACGACCCGGTCCGGGTCGGCACCGAGCCGGTCGATCACCCGGCCACGCACCTGCTCCGAGGGCGTGCACACCACGGCGGCGCGCCGCACGGCAGCCGGTAGCGCCCGGCGCAGGAAGGCCCGCTTGAGCGCCGAGAAGTGCTCGGGATGATCGAGCGGCTGCAGGTCGTGGATCGTGACGACGGCCGGCACGGGGCCGCCGAGTGAGGGCACCGTGCCCCCGAGGTGGTGCACGACGTCGGGCCGGTCACGACGCAGGCGGGCCGCCAGCCAGGTGGTCTCGGCAGCCACCCGGACGGGCCGCACCCGGCCCGACACCGGCGCCGTGCGCACCACCCGACCGGTGACGAGCTCCGGGCGGGCGGACCCCAGCGCCGCCAGGGCGTAGAGCGACACCTCGACCGCCGGGGCGTGCGTCGCCAGGCCATCGGCGAGCGCCGCCGCGTAGGACTCCGTGCCGCCCACCACCCCGGGGCGCAGGAACAACAGGTTCCATGCGACCCGCATCAGCGGGCCCCGCCGAGCATCCGGTAGATCCCCTCGGTCGCCCGGGCCGTTGCGTCCCAGGTCATCGCAGCGGCCCGCGCCCGCCCTGCCGTCGCCAACCGCTCTCCGTCGCCGAGCGCCTGGCGGATGCCCTCGGCGATCGAGTCCGGGCGGGCCGGGTCGACGAGCACGGCGGCACCGCCGGCAGCCTCCTCGGTCGCGGTGCCGGCCGAGGTGACCACCGGTGTGCCCTGCGCCATCGCCTCGAGCACCGGCAGTCCGAAGCCTTCCCAGCGGCTCGGCTGCACGCACACCGCCGCGCCGGCGACGAGCGCGTCCTTCTCGGCGCCGGCGACGAACCCGACACGCCGGACCCGGGGCCCGACCGGGCCGAGGGCGGGCCCCCAGCCAGCGGGGCCGACGACCACGAGGTCGAGATCGAGATCGCCGAGGGTGGCGAACGCGGCGAGCAAGCCATCGAGGTTCTTGCGAGGCTCGACGGTGCCGACGAACACGGCATACGGCCGATCGACTCCATGGCGGCGTCGGGCGGTGGCCACCGCATCGGCGGTCGCTGGCTCGGCCCGCACCCCGAGCGGCACGTGGTGCAACCGTGCAACGGGGAGACCGGCGGCCCGGGCGTCGTCGAGGGTGGCGAGCGAGGAGCACAGCACCGCGTCGGCATGCCGGCCGATCAGGGCGAGCCCGCGCTCGAAGGTCCGCACCCCGCGCCGGTGGAACTGCTCCGGGGCCCGCCGCCAGGCCACGTCGTGGAGGGTGACCACGAGCGGAGCCCGCCGCCGGGGCGGGACGAGCACCGTCGTCGCATGCACCACGTCGACGCGACCGACGGCGGCCTCGCAGGCCGGCGACCCGGCCCACAGCCACGACGCGTAGAGGGCCCGGCGGGGCAGGGGCAGGTGGGCGACGGGGACCGGGGGCCGCCACGGTTCGGGGGCGGGCCCCCGGTGCCAGGCGGCGACCCCGAGTTGCTCGACGGCGCCGTGCGCTGCAACGGCTCGGGCCACTTCGAGCGCGGCCACGGCGGTACCGCCGGGCACCCGGTGCCAGCACTGCTCGAGCGTCACGGCGACGCGCATCAGCCGAGCAGCCGCCGCACGACCCGTTCGAGGGGCTCGCGGAAGTCGGCGAGCAGCGGCACGCCGCCCGCGCGCAGCACGGCGTTGTCGAGCACCGAGTTCGCCGGCCGGGGTGCCGGCCGGGCCGGCACCAGGTCGGCCGTGGCGATCGGGCGGACCATCGCCGGGTCCTTGCCCATCGCAGCGACGATCGCCTGCACGAACCCGAACCAGGAAACCGCACCCTGGTTGGTGACGTGATGGACCCCGCTGCGCCGGTCGAGCGCGAGGCGGCGCAGCATCGGGGCGAGGTCCGCGGTGAAGGTGGGATGCCCCACCTGGTCGTCGACGAACGCGAGCTCCGGCCGCTGCGCCGCAAGGCGCAGCACGGTCTTGACCATGTTCGAGCCGTACTCCGAGTACACCCATGAGGTGCGCACCACCGTGGCCCCGATCCCGGCCTCGAGCGCTTCGCGTTCGCCGGCGAGCTTCGACGCTCCGTACACCGAGCGCGGGGCCGCACCGTCCCACTCGTGATACGGCCCCAGCTTGGTGCCGTCGAACACGTAATCGGTGGACACGGTGACGAGATGGGCCCCGACCCGCCGGCAGGCGTCCGCCACCCACCGCACCGCGAGCGCGTTGTTCGCAAAGGCGCGAGCGGGATCGGACTCGCAGGCGTCGACGGCGGTCCATGCGGCGCAGTGCAACACGACGTCGGGGCGCAGGGTGGTGACGGCACCGAGCACGGCGTCGCGGTCTGCGACATCGAGCTCGTCGCGGCCGACGCCGACGACCGCGTCGCCGGCCCGCTCGCAGGCCAGCACACAGTCGGTACCGAGTTGGCCGGCAGCGCCGGTGACGAGCACCCGCACGGCTCAAGCCGGCAGGCGGTCGAACGCGGCCTTGGCCTTCAGCGGCTCCCACCACCAGCGGTTGTCGCGGTACCAGGCCACGGTCTCGGCGAGCGCCTCGTCGAGATCACGCTCGGGTCGCCAGCCGAGCCGGGCGATCTTGTCGGTGGCGATCGAGTAGCGCCGGTCGTGGCCGGGCCGGTCGGTCACCCATTCGATGGCGTCGTGGCCTCGGCCGGTGAGGGCGAGCAGCTTGTCGACGAGCTCGCGGTTGGTGATCTCGTTGTGAGCCCCGATGTTGTAGATCTCGCCGACGGTGCCCGAACGCAAGACGAGCTCGACGGCCCGGCAGTTGTCGGCAACGAACAGCCAATCGCGCACGTTGAGCCCGTCGCCGTAGAGCGGGATCGTGCGTCCGTCGAGCAGGTTCGTGGTGAACAGCGGGATGGCCTTTTCGGGGAACTGGAACGGCCCGAACTGGTTCGACGACCGGGTGACGAGCACCGGAAGGCCGTAGGTCGTCTGGTAGCTGAGCGCGATCAGGTCGCTGCCGGCCTTGGCCGCCGAGTACGGCGAGCGCGGGCCGAGCGGGTCGGTCTCGGTGAAGCTGCCGACCTCGATCGAGCCGTACACCTCGTCGGTCGAGATGTGCACGAACCGGTCGACGCCGACCCGACGGGCGACGTCGCACAACACGTTGGTGCCGTCGCAGTTGGTGCGCACGAACGCGTCCGGATTGACGATCGAGCGGTCGACGTGGCTCTCTGCGGCGAAGTGCACGACCGCGTCGTGGCCGTCCATGGCCCGGGCGACGGCATCGCGGTCGCAGATGTCGGCGTGCACGAACGAGAACCGTCCGTCGTCGCGCAGGTCGCGGATGTTGTCGAGGTTTCCGGCGTAGGTGAGCGCGTCGAGGACGGTCACCGAGTCGTCGCTCGTGGCGAGGACCCGGCGGGCGAAGTTGGAGCCGATGAAGCCGGCCGCCCCGGTGACGAACAGCCGCACGTCAGCGACCTCCGGTCCGCATCGGCCAGAACGGGCGGACCCGCTCGGCGATCGCGGCCCGCCGTGGGTTGGCCTTGTCCCGCTCGGACAGCACCGGATCGGTGATCCCCCAGTCTGCGGCGACATCGGGGTCGTCCCAGGCCACCCCCAGCTCGTCGGTGGGGTTGTAGTAGCCGTCCACCAGGTAGGTGATCACCATGTCGGTCAGCGCTGCGAACCCGTGGGCGACACCGGGCGGGATGAACACACCCTTGTGGTTCTCGCCGGACAGGTCGAGACACAACGTGGCGCCGTCGGTCGGTCCGCCCTCGCGCAGGTCGTGCAGCACGACGCGGGCCGTGCCCAACGGCACGTACCAGTAGTCGGCCTGGTGGAGGTGATAGTGCAGGCCCACCAGTGCACCGCGCTGTCGGTTCGCACGGTTGCCCTGCAACATCTCGCGACCGTTCGGGAACCACTCCCGCCGGTACGTCTCGATGAACAACCCACGCTGGTCACCGTGGATCTGCGGCTCGACGAGCCACACCCCGGAGATCACCTCGGACTCGGTCACCTTGGCCATGGCTCCACCTATTCCGCATCGATCTGGCAGTGGTCCCCGACCATGAGCCGCAGCGCACGTGGCCGGCGTTGGGTACGGCTCACGACCGCCTCTCGGCCGATCAAGGAATCCTCGAGCCGCGGGATGTCGAGGATCCGGCTGCGCTCCATGACGACCGAGTGCTCGACCTCGCTGTTGACCACCTCGCACCCTGGGGCGATGGCCGAGTAGGGACCGATGAAACTGTCGACGATTCGGGCGCCGGCCCCGATGACGACCGGACCACGGACGGTCGAGTTGACGAGCTGGGCTCCCGCTTCGATCACGACCCGGCCGTCGAGCACCGAGGCATCGTCGACGTCGCCATCCACGCGGGTCTCGACCTTCTCGAGCAGCAGCCGGTTTGCCTCGAGCAGTGGGGTGAGCTTGCCGGTGTCGATCCACCAACCGGTCAGCAGCTCCATGCGCACCCGGTGTCCCTGCTCGATCAGCCATTGGATCGCGTCGGTGATCTCGAGCTCACCGCGCGGCGATGGGGCGATCGCCCGAACAGCCTCGTGGATAGTCGGATCGAACAGGTAGACCCCGACCAGCGCAAGGTCCGACGGCGGATCGGCGGGCTTCTCGACGAGCTGCACCACGTTGCCCTCGCCGTCGAGCTCTGCGATCCCGAATCGGTGCGGATCGGGCACCTGCTTGAGCAGGATCTGTGCGATCGCGGGCTGCAAGGCGTGGCGCTCCTGTTCGAAGCGCTGGACGAACGCCCCGAGATCCTGCTCGAGCAGGTTGTCGCCCAGGTACATGACGAAATCGTCGTCGCCGAGGAACTCCCGGGCGATGAGCACACAATGCGCCAGCCCCAGGGGCGCGTCCTGCGGAAGATAGGTGACCGAGACCCCGAAGCGCGAGCCGTCGCCGACGGCATCCATCACCTCGGCTCGGGTGTCACCGACGATGATCCCGATCTCGACGATCCCTGCCGAGGCCATCGCCTCGATGCCGTAGAACAGGATCGGCTTGTTCGCCACCGGCACCAATTGCTTGGCGCTGGTGTGGGTGATCGGCCGCAGCCGGGTACCCGCTCCGCCCGCGAGGATGAGACCTTTCACGAGCGGATCGTTCTAGCAGGCGCCGTCATGGCGTCACGGGTCGCATGCGTTCGCTGCGACCGGCAGATACCCCCCGGCCGGACCGGTGACCGCAGGACCGACCGCCACGGCGGCCGTCGTGGCCAGTGCTGTCGTCGCCGGCGCCTTGGCCCCCGGGGCCGGGGGCGCCGGGGGCGCCGGGGCGGCCTCGCCGACGACGGCCAACGCAGCGACCCCGTCGCTCGGCGGGGCGACCGTGGTGCGCCCGGCGAAGAAGTCGAGGATCGGCCGGGAGTTCGCATTGTCGAGCACGAGCACGGCGAGCCCGTTCACCGTGCGGTCGAAGCCGGGAAGCGTGTACGTCGTGAGCGCGCCCGCCGAGATCCGGCGGAACTGCCCGGCGAGTGCGATGAGGTCGACCCCTTTGTCGACCTGCACCGACGACGACGCAGCGTCGAGCATTCGGGCGATCGACAACGGGTCCGAGGACGCCACCCGGATCGCCTTGGACAGGAGCCGAGCAATGAAGGCCTGTTGACGGTCGATCCGACCGAGGTCGCCGGTGCCGTCGACGTCGCGGTAGCGGCCGCGGTTGTCGACGGTCTGCAGGTGCCGGCTGCGCACGTACTGCAGGGCTCGCAGCCCGTCGAGGCGGATACAGCCCGGCTTGGTCACCTCGAAGCCGGTCTGCTTGTCGTAGAGGTAGCGGTCGAACGGCACGGCGATCCCGCCGAGCGCGTCGACCATCCGCTTGAACCCGGAGAAGTCGACCTGGACGTAGTGGTTGATCGGGATGCCGAGGGCGTCTCGGACCGTCTTGATGAGCGCTTGCGGACCACCGTTGAACGCCCCGTTGATCTTGTCCTTCCGACCCGTGTCCGACCGGGTGACCCACAGGTCTCGGGGAATCGACAGCAGGGCTCCACTGCGCGACTTCGGGTCGTATCGCAGCACCATCATCGTGTCGGATCGCTGGCCGTCGGCCTCCGCCCCGGTCGGACCGATCCCACCGAAATCGACCGAGGACGGGTCGGCCCCGACCCGCGTATCGGATCCGACGATCAGGAAGTTCTCGACGTCGACCGGCCCCCGGGCGGCGGCCGCATCG
>JBEIFW010000045.1:0-21118 GCA_040382215.1 Acidimicrobiales bacterium | reverse complement strand
CGATGCGGTCCGACAGTTCGAACAGCTCGTCGAGGTCCTCGGAGATCAGCAGTACCCCGGCCCCGCCGGCCCGACGCTCGAGCAGGAGCTCCTGCGTGCGCCGGGTGGTGGCCACGTCGAGCCCGCGGCTCGGGTACGCTGCGACGACCAACGATGCCGGCGCGCCGAGCGCCCGCACGAGCATCACCCGTTGGATGTTGCCGCCCGACAGCGACGACAGCAGCCGGTCACCGGCGGCCGCCCGCAGCGATGTCGCCTCGTTGCGGGACAGGTAACGCTTGCGCACCGCCGCCCAGTCGATGCCGAGCCCCTTGCGGACGGCCGGCAGATCGTCGAGGGCGACGTGCTCGTGGACCGTGAGGCCGGGCACGACGCTGTCGCGCACCGGATCCTCGGGCACCCCGATCGCGCCCCGTGCCAGCACCCGCCGCGGGTTCGGACGATGCACGACCTGACCGCCGATCGCGAGCTCGCCATGGGCGGGATGACGAAGGCCGAGCACCACTTCGTACAGCGGGAGCTGACCGTTGCCGGCCACCCCGGCGACCCCCACGAGCTCACCGGCACCGACCTCGAAGCTGACGTCGCTCAGCAGGGTGCCCCGGCGACCGTCGCGCACGCCGACCCCGCGCAGCGACAGCGCCGGGGCGACCGCTGCGGGGGGCGCCGATCGTTGCGCCGGCAACGGATTCACGGAACGCCCGACCATCGCCTCGATGAGGGCGTCGTCGGCGATGCCGGCCGGGTCGACGGCGTCGAGCACCTGGCGCCCGCCGCGCAGCACGGTGAGGCGGTCGGCGATCGCACGTGACTCGGCGAGCTTGTGGGTGATCACCACCACCGACAGTCCGCCGTCGCGCAGCGAACGCAGGCCTTCGAAGAGGTGGTCGACCTCTTGGGGAGCGAGCACGCTGGTCGGCTCGTCGAGGATCACCAGGCGGGCGCCGGCGAGCAGCACCTTGAGGATCTCCACCCGCTGGCGTTCACCGATCGACAGGTCCCGGACCGTGGCGCCGGGGTGCACCGCCAGACCGAACCGGCCAGCCGCCTCGGCGATCCGGGCGCTCAGCGCCTTGCGATCGAGCCGCAGACCGCCCATCGGCAGCGCCAGCGCGACGTTCTCACAGACGCTCAGCGCAGGGACCAGCCGCAGGTCCTGGAAGACCATCCCGATGCCGCTCGCTCTGGCCACGGCCGGTGAGGTCATGGCCACCGTTGCGCCGTCTACGGCGATCGTGCCGGCGTCGGCCGGATACAGCCCGTAGACGACCTTCATGAGGGTCGACTTGCCCGCCCCGTTCTCGCCCAGCACGGCGTGCACCTCACCGGGTTGGACCGTGAGCGCGACATCGTCGTTGGCCACCACGTCCCCGAACCGTTTGGTGATGCCGCGAGCGGCCAATAACGGCGCGCTCACCGTCGGCCTCCCATCGCCATGCGGGCGATCGCCAGGCGCACCCGCTCCTCGACCACCTGGATCGAGGCCGTGATGTGCGCCGTGAACGCAGACTCCGCCGCCACCATCTCACCGGCCAGCACCTGCTCGGCGACGCCGAGGTGCTCGGCGATCGTCGCCTCGATCCGTTCGTGCGTGAGGAAGTCCTGCATCCGCACGACACGGATCCGCTCGTTGACCTGCTGGAGCAGTTCGGCTGCGACCTGGTTGCCCGAGGCACGGGCCAAGGTCACGTGGAACGACTCGTCGAGCAGCACGAACCCCGGGTCCGGATCGGGCGCCGCAGCGGCGAGCGCTCGCCACTGGTCGCGCAGTGGCTCCATGATCGACGGGTCGTGGCGGGTGCCGTTGCGGGCGGGGCGCTGGAGGAGTTGCAGCTCGAGCCCGAGGCGCACCTCGTAGAGATGACGCACCACGACGGTGTCGGGGACGCAGGGCTGGAACCCGCCCTCCGGGTGGGACTCCACGAGGCCTTCGGCGTCGAGCCGCTTGAGGGCCTCGCGCACCGGGGTGCGGGACACGCCGAGCAGTGCGGCCAGACGGGTTTCGCCGAGACGGACGTTGAGCGGAAAGTCGCCCTGCAGGATCCGGGTCTTCAGCTCGTGGTAGGCCTCGTCGCTGCGCAGGGCACCCGACGCCGTGCGCTCTCGCGCTGTGTCCCGGGCTGTATACACAGCTGCGGACCGTAGGTACGTCGTGTTTCGGGGATGTGTCGGCGTCATGGCGACTCGACGGTGCGATGTGAACAACCATGACGGACCGGTGACACCGGGGACGCACCGCACGTTCCGTGACCATGCCAACGCGCTCCGGGCCGCATCGCCGGGGCGACGCACCTCCCGAGGTCTCGCGACGCCGGGGCGACGCCCCGTAGGGTGCCGCCCATGGGGGATCACCAGACCGTCCTGCTCGATGTCGCCGGCCCCGTCGCCACCGTCACGCTGCACCGGCCCGAGCACCGCAACGGCATCACCAACCGCCTGATGCGGGAGCTCCACGAGACGCTGCGAGGCCTCGCCGAGGACCGCTCGATCCGGGTGGTGGTGTTGACCGGCGCCGGATCGTCGTTCTGCGTCGGGGCCGACTTACGGGCGTACTCCACGGGCGAAGCCCAGGAGCGCCTGAAGCCGCAGTACTTCGAGATCACCGTGCTGCTCCACGAGATGCCGGCGGTCACGATCGCGGCGATCAACGGGGCCTGCGCCGGGGCCGGTCTCGGCTGGGCCTGCGCGTGCGACCTGCGGCTCTGCGCCGACGACGCCACGCTGAACGCAGCGTTCCTCGATGTGGCCGTGGCCGGCGACATGGCCCTGCCGTGGTCCCTGCCCCGCCTCGTCGGCGCAGCCAAGGCCCGTGAACTCATGTTCCTGCCCGGGAAGTTCTCGGCCCAGCAGGCCTACGACCTGGGTCTGGTGAACCGACTCGTCCCCGCAGACGGACTCGGCGCAGCCGTCCGCGCCGTCACGGATCGACTCGCCGCCGCCTCCCCGGCCGCGCTCACGGGCATGAAGGCCAACTTCCTCGCCGCCGAACGACTGTCGCTGCACGATTTCGTCGACCTCGAGAGCGAGCGTCACATGCGGATCTCCGCCAGCGCCGATACCGCCGAGGCCTTCCGAGCCTTCGTCGAGAAGCGCCCGCCGGTGTTCACCGACTGACGGGCGTAGCTGGAGCTGAGCGGCCGGGCCGGCGCGGGTGGGGGATCCTCGCTTCGAGCGGGCGAACCTGCCAGGCTCTAGAACGTGCTGACCGACCGCGAGCGAGCGATCCTCGATTTCGAGCGGGGCTGGTGGACGGTGGATGGCGTCAAGGACGCCATGATCACCGAACGGCTCGGCATCGAGGGCACGCAGTACTACCGGATCCTCGCTGACCTGCTGGAACGGCCCGAGGCACTCGACTACGACCCGCTGGTGGTGCGGCGCCTTCGTCGCCTGCGCGACCGCCGCCGCCGGGATCGCGCCACCCAGGTGGCAACCGGGAGCGACACCTGATGCAACCGAAGCGCCCTCGGCAAGGTAGCGGCGGGCGCTCGGCCGCTGGGCGGTCGATCATCATCGTCGCGGTCGCCGTCATCCTCGGCCTGTTGATCCTCAACCGAGGCTTCGGCGACGACTCGGCCAGCTCCACCGGGTCGACCACGGCCACGACCGCCAAGCCCGCGAACACCACCGCAGCGGTGACGACGACGACCACGATCGCCACCACGACCACGACGGTGAGCCTGGCCACAGCCACGGTACTGGTTGCGAACGGGGCCGGCGTGAAGGGCGCCGCCGGCAAGCTCACCGACAATCTGGCCGTGCTCGGCATCAAGGTCATCCGGCCCGCCGTGGACGCAAAGAGCCAGCAGGCTGCGACGGTCGTCTACTTCGTCGCCAACCCCGGGGCCGACGCGCAGGCCAAGGTGCTCGCAACCTATCTCGGCGCCGGCGTGCAAACCGCTGCCATGCCGGCGGTGCTCCCGGTGGCAGCGCTCGCCGGTTCCAGCCACGTGATCGTGCTCGGCACGGATCTGGGCAACCAGGCGGTCAGCGGCCAGATCCCGAAGAAGCCGGCCGACCCGGCAACACCGGCCGCGGCGACCGCGGCGACTGCCGCCACGATTCCGCAACCGACCGCTGCGCCGGCGACGGCCACGACGAAGGCCGCGACGGCCACGACGAAGGCCGCGACGGCAACCACCGTCAAGGCCTGACCCGGCGACCCCACTCGTCGACGGCCACTGCAGCGGCGAGCCGCAGACAGCCGGCCGTGTCGCGCACGGCAGCGTCCTCACCGAACCGTTCGACCAGCGACACCACCCCGACCCCGGCCGGCAACCGGATCTCCGCCGCCACCCGACCGGCGATCACGATCACCGGGCACCCGGCTCGCTCGGCGAGCTCGCACACGCCACCCACGACCTTGCCCTCGAAGCTGTGCTCGTCGAGCGTGCCCTCACCGGTGACGACCAGGTCGGCCGCTTCCACCCGTTCGGCCAGGCCCAACTCGTCCGCGACGAGCTCGAACCCGCCGACCAACCGGCCGCCGACCGTGAGCAGGCCACCGGCGAGCCCCCCGGCAGCGCCGGCACCGGGCACACCCGTCACGTCACAGCTGCGCTCGGTGCGATAGGTCTCGGCCAAGCGCTCCAGGCGGCGGGTCAGCAACTCGACCTGCGCGCGGCTCGCTCCCTTCTGCGGCCCGAACTCCCGGGCGGCGTCGACGAAGCGGGTGGCGACATCGCACGCCACGATCAGCTCGACACCCCGCAAGCGACCCGGCGTGCGGATCGCGCCGAGCGCCCCGAGCCCGCCATCGGTCGTGGCCGACCCGCCGAGCCCGACCACGATCCGCTTGGCGCCGGCGTCGAGGGCGGCCGAGACGAGCTGGCCGACCCCGGCCGTCGTGGCCGCCATCGGATCGTTCCCCTCGGGTCCACCGGCCAGCACGAGACCTGCGGCCCGGGCCATCTCGATCACCGCTGTGCGCCCGTCGAGACGCCAACCTGCGACGACCGGAGCGCCGAGCGGGCCGGTCACGGTCGTGGTCCGGTTCGGACCCCCGAGGATGTCGAGCAGGCCCTCACCGCCATCGGCGACCGGTATCGCTTCGGCGGTGCCCCCGGCGTCCACCACCCCCGCAGCGACCGCCGCGGCCGCACCGGCCGCGGAGATCGTGCCTCGGAACTTGTCCATCAGGGCGAGGACGTGGACGGTCACGAGCGACAACGGTGGCGGTAGCCCGGCACGGTGGCCATCGGCGGCCGTTCCACGTGCACGAGCTCGCGGGCCGGCAGCGTGGGGCGTACGAGCGTCGCCCGCTCGGCGGTCGGCACGTCGATGCCGGCGCGACGGAACGCGGTCTGCAGGATGGCCAGCGCTTGCGGGGACAACTCGTCGAGCGTCCGGTTGCGGTGGATGCGAGTACCGAGATCGACCTGCATCACGGCTTCGGTGCCGAACCGCACGGTGAGGTCGACGAGCAGCCCGAGATCCACGCCGTAACCCTGCACGAATGGCACCTGCTCGAGCAGCTCCCGGCGCCCGGCGTATTCGCCCGCGAGCGGCTGGATCAGCCCGGCGAGCCAGGGGAACAGCATCGAGATGACCGGCCGGGCGACCAGCTCGGTCGTGCGACCGCCGGTGCTGATCGCCCCGTCGATCGGGCGCTCGTAGAACCCCTTCACGAACCCGACCGCCGGGTAGGCCAGCAGCGGGCCCACCAGGCCGATCACGAACCGCGGGCCGAAGTCCACGATGTCGGCGTCGCACCACCCCACGATGTCGCCGCGCGACGCCCAGAGGCTCTTCCAGAGCGCTTCGCCCTTGCCGGTTCCCGGCCCACACTCGGGCAGGAGTTCCGCCGTCGATGCGACCGTCGCCCCGGCGGCGCGTGCGATGGCCGCAGTGCCGTCGGTCGAACCGTCGTCCATCACGATGATCTCGTCGACGAGGCCGTGCCGGACTCGCAGTTCGTCGTGGATGACCCCCACGATCGTGCCGATCGTGGCCGCTTCGTCCTTGGCCGGCAGGCAGACCGACACCGTCGTCGACCCCTTGGCCGCGACGAGCGTCGACGGGTCATAGTCGTGGTGGTACGGATACCGGGTGGTGCCGGACACGAGCGAAGTCTCGCCGACGATCGGGCTTGGTCGTAATCCTGAGCGAATCGGTAGCGTATCGGCCCTATGGCCGTGACCGTCCGCATCCCCACCACGCTGCGTCCCCTCGCCGGCGGGTCCTCCACCGTGTCGCTCGAGGCGGGCACCGTGGGCGAGGTGATCGCCCGGCTCGACGCCGCCCACCCCGGCTTCGCCGACCGCCTGCTCGACGAGACCGGCAAGCTCCGTCGCTTCGTGAACCTCTTCGTGGCCGACGACGACATCCGCTTCCTGCAGGGGCTCGACACCCCGGTGCCCGACGGCGAGACCGTCGCCATCATCCCGGCCGTCGCTGGGGGCTGACCCGGCCGACCCGTGGCCGTCAAGCCTCGGTCGGCCAGCGCCCCGGGTGCCCGGCGACCCGCCAGGCCGCTGCGGCCACCGCAGCGAACACCGCATCCGATCCGTTGACCGGCGCACCGTCGACGTCGTCGAGTTCGACCTCGACCCGGGGCATGTCGACGGCGCGCAACACGCCGAAGCTCCGGATCGTGAGATCGTGCACCTCGCCGGTGTCGTCGACGCTCAGATGTTCGCGACGAACCCACCCCAGGGCCTGGTGGGCCGCTCCGATCGCATAGGAGCGCAACACCACGGCGTCGAGCACGGACCCGCAACGCAATGCGACGTGCACCGTGCCGTCGGGGTCGATGCGGGCCTCCGCCCGGGCGCCACCAGGCGTGGTCACGACATCTCGTTCAGCGACCGAGGCGGCGAGCACGCACGCCTCGACCCAACCGGCACCCCGGAGCGACGCCGAGGTCGGAGGGCCCACGACCGTTCGTTCGACGACCTCGAACCCGGGGACGGCCGCTGCGATCGCCGCAGCGACGCCCGGCGTGGCGGCGAGGTGGAGGACCCCGGTGCCGTCGGGTCGGACCCCCGCCGCGACCGGCGGCCGCTTGGGGCCCAGACGCACGACGTCCTCCCGGCTCCAGAGCACCCGCACCGGCCGGCCGTGGCGGTCCGCGAGCGACCGGGCGATGCCGCCGACCGGTGACGCCAACTTCCCCCCGAACGCGCCGCCGTTGCCGAGCGGGGTGACCGGTTCGCCGCCGGGTCGGCACCAGGAGGCGTCCGGCTCGAGATAGGCGGGCTCCACCCAGGTGGTCTGCAGGGTGTGCGCCCAGTCCCCGTCGGGAACCTCGATCGGCCAGACCGGCCCTGCCGTCGTGCGGCGCCCCTGGATCTTCCCGGCGGTCCGCCGCGCCTCGGCCAGCGTCTCACCGACCGCCCACGACCCATCGGCGGCGCGCACGGCCACGAGCGCGTCGGGCGGCGCCGTGTCGTCGGCGAACCCGCCCTCCCCGAGCGACACCGCCGCTCCGACCCGCTGGGGCGCGCCACCTTCGATCGCCGCACGACGGGCCGCAGCCTCGAGATCACGGACCGGATGGGCGCTCCCCCGGGCCTCGAGGGCCTCGGCGATGGTCTGCCAGCCGGTGCACCGGCACAGATGCGCGAGCAGGGCCTGACCGACGGCGGCGGGCGACGGATCGGGCTCACGGGCCGTCAGGCCGGCGAGCCGGACCACGATCCCCGGGGTGCAGAACCCGCACTGGCTGCCGCCGGTCGCACATAGCGCCTCGGCCCACACCGCCGCCGTGGGGAGCCCGGCGACCGTCGTCACGGCCCGGCCTCGGATGCGGGCGAGCGGGGTAACGCACGCGACCCGGGGCTGACCGTCCACGAGCACGGTGCAGCAGCCGCACTGCCCCTGGGGTGAACAGCCGTCCTTGGCGGAGCGATCCCCCAACCGGTCACGCAGGGCCTCGAGGAGCGAGCAGCCGTCGTCGGCCACCTCGACGGGCGCGCCGTTGAGCGAGAACGAGATCGAGGGGGGCACGGAGACGCACGTTACGCAGCCGCTGCCGTCACCGGCCGGAACGGTCGCACTACGTTCGCCCCGATGCCCTCGCTGGATCGACGAACCTTCCTGGTCGGCACGGCCGCCGCCGCCCTGCTCGCCGCCTGCGGCGACGACGCGCCGGCGACCTCGAGCGCAGGGGGCGGGTTGTCGATCGTGCGGTACTTCGACGACGGCACCCAGGTGCCCGGACCCATCCGGTATCCGTTCGGCTTGGCCGATACGTCGTCGCTGCTCACCTCCGGCCTGCCCGACCGGGTCGACGGGGTGATCCTCGACGACAAGGGCACCCAGATCGCCACGGTGTCGGCCCCCCGACGGGGTGAGGGCGTCCCTCGCCAGTACTACGCCGTACGCGCCACGCTCCCGGCGGCAGGGCTCTACACCTTGCGGGCCACGGTGAAGGGACGCCGAGTCGAGGTGCCGTTCACCGTCGGCAAGCCGGAGAAGGTCGCACTGCCCCGCATCGGTGCCGTCCTGCCGCCGTTCGACACGCCCACCGCTGCCGACGCCCGGGGGGTGACGCCGATCTGCACCCGCAACCCGGCGTGCCCGTTCCATGCCACGACCCTGCGCGAGGCGCTCGGGGGCGGCAAGCCGGTCGTCTACCTCGTCGGCACCCCGGCGCACTGCAAGACCGCCGTGTGCGGCCCGGTCCTCGACAACCTGATCCAGTTGGCTGCGACGCTCGACGGCAAGGTCACCGTCGTGCACGCCGAGGTGTACACCGACGACACGATCGACACCGTTGCGCCTGCGGTGAAAGCGCTCGGAGCCTCGTTCGAGCCGATCCTGTTCGTCACCGACGCGACCGGCACGATCGTGGACCGCCTCGACGTGCTGTGGGATCTCGGCGAGTTGCGGGAGGCGGTCGCAAAGGTGGTCAACTGAGCGCCATGGGGGACCTGCTCACCACACTCGCCGACCGCATCGCGATCCAGGACTGCCTGGTGCGCTACTGCCGGGGGATCGACCGCCTCGACGAAGACCTGATCCGCTCCGTCTACTGGGAGGACTCCTACGACGACCACGGTGGCTACAAGGGCAACGGGTACGAGTTCGCGACGTTCGTGGTGCCCGCCCTGCGCAAGGGCTACGCCCTCACGCACCACAGCATCCTGAACTCCTCGATCGAGCTCGGCGGCGACGTCGCCCACGGCGAGACCTACGTCCACGCCTACCACCTGTCGCATCCCGATGCCGACGGCGGCCGCAACGTGTTCCTGTTCATGGGCCGCTACGTCGACCGGCTCGAGAAGCGCAACGGCGAGTGGCGCATCGCGCACCGGGTCGTGGTGTTCGACTGGTCGCGCATCGACCCGATCGTCGGCGACCTGCCCGAGGAGTGGAAGTCCCGGTTCACGACGGGCCGGCGCGACCGCGAGGACCAGAGCTACCAGCGGGCGTGAGCGTCCCGGCCGACCCCGAGGCCCACGTACGGGCCGTGCTCGCCGGGCTCGGCGTGCCCTACGAGATCGTCCCGTGCGACCCCGACCTCGCCGACACGGCGGCGTTCTGTGAGGCCTACGGCTTCGCCGCCGAGGACTCGGCCAACACCATCGTGGTGGAGGGCCGGGCCGACCCGCCCGTGCGAGTCGCGTGCGTCGTGCTCGCCTCCACCCGACTCGACGTCAACAACATCGTGCGCCGGCGGCTCGGGGTGCGCAAGGCGTCGTTCGCCTCGGCCGAGGCCACCCGGGCACTCACCGGCATGGCGATCGGCGGGGTGACCGCCATCGGCCTGCCGCCCGGCCTGCCGCTCTGGATCGACGTCGCCGTGATGGCCCGACCCCGGGTCATCCTGGGTGGCGGCTCCCGGTCGTGCAAGGTGCTGATCGCGCCGGAACTGTTGACGGCCCTCCCCGGCGTCGAGTTGGTCGAGGGCCTCGCGAACCCGCTCGGCTGACGCCGCCGCCCTTCGGGCCTCAGCCCGCCGGTGGGGGCGGCGGCAGCGGCAGGCTGCCGCCGAGCGACACCATGTTCATCGACGCCAACTGGCGGAACGATCGCTCCATGCCGTCGGGTGATCCGTCGAGGAACAGCACGTTGCCCCGGCCCTGCTCGGCCATCTGGCGGATCGTCTCGGTCCACATCGAGAACAGGATGAGCGCCGGGTCGACGCCCTCCTCGCTGACCCGGTTGGCCGCCTCGGCCAACCCGCGCGCCACCTCCTCACGAAACAGCGCCACGCCCTGGCCGCGCAGTTGGGCCGCGGTCTTTTCCGCCTCGGCCGCAATGGTGATCGCCGCACCCTGGGCCTCGGCCTCCTTGGTCATCTTGATCCGCAGGGCGTCGCCCTCGTTGGTGGCGGCCGCCTTGAGGTTGTTCGACGCCACGACCCGGGCCATCGATTCGGTGATCACCTGATCGAAGGTGATGTCGTTGAGCTGCAGGTCGATCAGGTGGTAGCCCCAGGACTCGAGCGTCGCGTCGAGCTGCTGTTTCACCTCGGCCACGATCTCCGAGCGCAGCGACAGGATCTCGGACTGCTTCATGGTGGCCACGAACCCGCGCACACTGCCCTCGATCGAGCGGGTGAGCGCAGTCATGAACGATCGCGGCGACTCGAACTTGAACGCCACGTTCTTGATCGTCGTCTCGGAGTCGTCGAACGCAGCGAACAGCAACATTGCGGCGAAATGCACGTTGGCCTGGTCCTGCGTGATCGCCTGGAACTGCAGCTCGACCGAACGGTTCTGGGTGGTCGGGCGCGAGTGGATGCGCTCGACCAAGGGGATCAGGAGGTTCAGGCCCGGGCGCAGCACCCGGCGGTACTTGCCGAAGATCGTTGTCACCGCAACGGTCCCCTGCGCAACGGTCCGCAGCGCGCTGAACAGCACCACCAGCACGAACCCGACAGCGGCGATGAGAGCGATCGTCCCGGCGTCCACGTCCACCTCCCACGGTGACGGGCCGCTTGCCCGGCACCAGGTCCACAGCGTATGAGGTGACCATGGCTCCTGGGGTCCGCTTCGGCGTCGGCTACGACTTCCGCAACCCGGCCGGTTCCGGCCGCACCACCACACAGGTCTACGGCGAGATCCTCGACCAGATCGTGCGCGCCGACGAGCTCGGCTACGAGTTGGTGTGGTTCACCGAGCACCACTTCGTGGAGGACGGCTATCTGCCGTCGTGGATCCCGGTGGCCGGCGCCGTGGCCGCCCGGACCCGCCGGATCCGCATCGGGACCGACATCGCCCTCATGCCCTTCTACCACCCGATCCGGCTGGCCGAGGACCTCGCCGTGCTCGACCACCTCTCGGGGGGCCGCATCGACCTCGGGCTCGGCATGGGGTACGCCCCGCACGAGTTCGCCGCATTCGGCGTGTCGCTCAAGCACCGCGTGTCGCTCATGGAGGAAGGCATCGCCGTGCTGCGAGCGGCCTGGAGCGGCGAGCCGTTCAGCTTCGAGGGGAAGCGTTGGAGCTTCCGCGACGTGAAGGTCACCCCCGCCCCGGCCCAGCCGGGCGGGCCGCCGCTGTGGCTGGCCGCCATGACCTCGGCCGGCGCCCGGCGCGCCGCCCGCTTCGGGTGCCACTTCCTGCCCCAGGGGAGCCGGGCCGACACCCTCGACGTCTGGCGCGACGAACTGGCGGCCGCCGGCACCCCGGCCGAGGATTACCGGGTGGGAATCATCCGGTCGTGGCTGGTCACCGACGACCGCGATCGCGACTGGCCGGCCATCCGCGACGCCGAGCGCTACCGGATGCGGACCTACGCCAAGTTCTTCGAGGAGGCCCAGGTCGACTTCGGCCTCGGGGTCACCGGCGGCATCCCCCAGACGTGGGTGATCGGCGACGAGGACCACGTCACCGAACAGCTCGGCGAGTTCATCGAGACCTACGGCCTGACCGACGTCGTGACGTGGGGCGTGCCGCCCGGGCTGTCGCCCGAGCGCACCGACGAGAGCCTCGAGCGCTTCGCCCGCGGCGTCATGCCTCGCCTGAAGGCATGGTTCGCGGGGGAGACCGCCGCCGGGCGGTAATCAGGAATCGTTCTGATTCCTGATTACGATACGGCGATGCCCGAGTACCCGCTGCGCCATCGACCGGTCCGAGTGCAGGTGTGCGACGGGTGCTGTTGCGGCACCGACCGCAAGCACCCGGGCGTCGACCATGCGGCGATCCGGCGCCGCCTCGCGCTCGCCGCAGCGGGCGCCGGCGGCAGCAGCCGCACCGTCGGCTGTGTCGACGAGTGCAGCCGCTCCAACATCGTGATCGTCCGGCCGGCCGGGATCGACGCCGATCGGGTGTGGATCGGCGGCGTCCTCGACGACGCCGTCGTCGAGGAACTCTGCAGCTGGGTCGCGATGGGCGCCCGTACCCCGCCGTCACCGTCCCTGCGCCCCCACGTGTTCGACCGAGCCACGGCCGAGCCGGCGGGCCCGACCCTCGTCGAGTTCCGGCTCGGTTGACTCGGAATCATTCCTATTCCTATAGTGAGCCCATGGTTGACGCCGCGAGTTGGGACCGACGACAGGAGCTCTACATCGGGCGGCGCGAAGAGCGTTTCGACACCGTGCTCGACGCGCGCCTGCATGCCCTGGGTCTTGCCCACCGAGCGCTGCGGCCCGGCGGTCTGCTGCTCGACGCCGACCATCTCGGGTTTGCGACCGGCTCCAGCTTCGACCGCCACGCCCGATGGGTGGCGGACGCCGACGACGCGCTTGCTCGCGCCGCCGGCGCGCCCGCTTGGGACGAGTGGTGGGCGGCCGCCCGGGCCGGCTTCGCCGAGGTCGACACGATCTGGCAGCGTGCCGACGACCGAGTCGTGATGGCCGTCAAGGGCCCGGGCACACCGGGATGAACCCGACTGCGGCCGGGTTCGCCGCCACGGGCGAGGTGGAGCGTGTCCGGGCCCGACCTCGTTCCCGTCGCGTGGTCGTACTGGTCGTGCTCGCGGCGACGTCCTCGGTGCTCGCGGTCGGGCTCGGTCCGGTGGCCATCGCCCCGGACGACGTCGTGCGGATCATCGGGCACCACGTCATCGGCCGTCCGCGGACGGTCACGTGGACCGGCACGGCCGACGCCATCATCTGGCAGGTCCGCCTGCCACGCGTGCTGTTGGGGACGATGGTGGGCGCTGCGCTCGGCGTCGTCGGCGTCGCCCTGCAGGCGGTGGCCCGCAACCCGCTGGCCGAGCCCTACGTGCTCGGGGTCAGCTCGGGCGCCTCCACCGGCGCCGCCGCAGCGATCCTGTTCGGGATCGGGGCCGGTTTCGGTGCGCACTCGGTCGCCCTGATGGCCTTCCTCGGCGCGCTCGGTGCGTTGGCGCTCGTCCTTGCGCTGGCTCGTGGCGCCGGCCGCGTCACCCCGGCCGGGATCCTCATCGCCGGGGTCGCCGTCAGCTACCTGCTGAGCGCCACCACGAGCCTGCTGATCCTGTTCGCCGACACGAGCGAAGGCGCACGAGCCGTGATGTTCTGGCTGCTCGGCTCGCTGGTCAACGCCGAGTGGTCGACGCTTCCTGTCGGCTACGCCGGGATGCTGGCGGCACTGGCCGTGCTGTTCTGGTGGCGCCGCCGGCTCGATCTGCTCGCCATCGGCGACGACACGGCGATCGCCGCGGGAGTCGATCCGGCTCGGACCCGTGTGGTCGTGGTGGTCGTGGTCGCACTGTGCATCGGCTGCGCCGTGTCGCTGTCGGGCGGGATCGGGTTCGTCGGCCTCGCCGTGCCCCATCTGGCCCGACGCGCCGTCGGCCCCCTCCACCGCCTGCTCGTCCCGGCCGCCGCCGCCATCGGTGCGCTGGTCCTGGTGTGGGCAGACGTGGCCGCGCGCCTGGTGCTGCAACCCCGTGAGCTCCCGATCGGTGTGGTCACCGGCGTGTTCGGCGCGCCAGTGCTCGTCGCGCTCGTGCGCCGCTTCGCCCATCACCACTGAGCGGCACGAGCCGCCGGAAAGGAACCCCATGAGAACCACCCGAGTCCTCCTCGCGTCGTGCGCTGTGGTCGTCGCCGCCTGCGGTGGTGACGCCACGGAGCGGACCACCGCCACCGGCGCAGCGTCCGCGACCGCGACCGCCTTCCCCCTCACGTTCACCAACTGCGGCAAGCAGTTCACCCTCACGAAGGCCCCGACCCGAGTGCTGCTGATGGAGGCCGCGGCGCCGTCGCTGCTGTTCGCCGCGGGCGCGATCGATCGGGTGATCGCTCGTATCGAGGACTTCCCCAAGGAGTACTACACCCCGGAGGAGATGACGGTGCTCTCGGCCATCCCCGCCCTCCAGGCGAAGGCCACCTCGACCGGCGGGGTCGAGGTCTCCCTCGAGGCGATCATCGACCGCAAGCCCGACCTCGTCATCGGCTACGACAACGAGACGATCTCCCACGAGGCACTGGCCAAGGCCGGCATCCAGCTCTACGTGATGCCGCCTTTCTGCGACAACCCGCCCAAGCCGTCGTTCGGGTCGGTCGTCGAGGAGGTCCGCCTCTACGGCCGGATGTTCGGCACCTCGGCCACGGCCGAGGTGAGCGCCGCCGAACTGGACAAGGCGGTGGCGGCGGTGGCGGGCCGCGCCGTCGCGCCCGGCAAGAAGGCCGCAGCGCTCTACGTCACCTCCGACGGCAAGACGCTCTACGCCTACTCGGCCCTCGGCATGGTCCACCCCCAGATCGAGGCCCTCGGGATGACGAACGTGTTCGCCGAACTGCGCGAGCGGGTGCCCGAGATCTCGATCGAGGAGGTGATCGCACGCAACCCGGACGTGCTCATCCTCCTCTACGACGACACCGGCCTCACGCCCGAGCAGATCACGGCGTTCGTGACCAAGCGGCCCGGCGCCGACCGGATCACGGCCGTGGCGAAGGGGGCGGTCCATCCGTTGTTGTTCAACTATTCCGAGCCGCCCACGCCGCTCGTGATCAAGGGGCTCGGTCTCCTCGCCGAAAGGATCACGAAGTGAGTCGGGCATGATCGACGCGCGGGGTATCGAGGCACGCCTCGGGACCACCAACGTCCTGCTCGGGGTGGACCTGACCACCCGTCCTGGGCAGGTGGTCGGGCTCATCGGCCCGAACGGCAGCGGGAAGTCCACCCTGTTGCGGTGTCTGTACGGCGCCCTGCGGCCCTGCGGTGGCGCCGTGCTCGTGGACGGCACGGCGATCGAGCGGTTGTCGCGGCGGACAGTGGCCCGGGCGGTGTCGGTCGTGACCCAGGACGCCGCGTCGGACGGCATCGGGCTCAGCGTCGCCGAGTTCGTCCTGCTCGGCCGCCACGTCCACCGCCGGGATCACCAGGCCTACGGCCACGACGATCGCCGCATCGCGCGCGCCGCCCTCGCTCGGGTGTCGATCGACCACCTCGAGCACCGCCGCCTCGACGAGTTGTCCGGTGGGGAACGCCAACGGGTGATGATCGCCCGCTGCGTGGCGCAGGGCAGCCCCACGCTGCTGCTCGACGAGCCGACGAACCATCTCGACATCCGGCACCAGCACGAGGCGCTCCGTCTCGTGGGTTCCCTCGGACTCGACGTGATCGTGGTCCTGCACGACCTGAACCTCGCCGCGCGCTACTGCGACCACCTCGTCCTGCTGGACCACGGTCGCGTGGTGGCCGCAGGCCCGCCGATGACCGTCCTCACGAGCGAGGTACTCGAAGCCGTGTACGGCATCACGGTGCGCGCCGTGCGCGACGGCGAGACGACCCACCTCGTGTTCGACCTGCCGGATCCGAGGGGCGCGGACCGATCCACCGGCTAGGGCCGGGCCCGCCGACGGCTCAGTGCTCGTCCCAGTGCCCGTCGTGGAACGCGTGGCGATGGCCGTCGTGCAGGTAGTCGACGTGGCCGTCGTGCTCCACCGCCTCGTGCCCGCACCCGGGCCCGTGCTGATGGTCGTGCACCGCATGCTCGGCGTGGACCCCGCCGCACTCGTCCCAGTGGTCGTGGTGGAGGTGGTGCACGTGGCCGTCATGGAAGTAGTCGACATGCCCGTCGTGCTCGACCGCGGCGTGACCGCAGTCGGCACCGTGCTGGTGGGCGTGATCGACGTGGACGGCGTGGGTGGTGGTCATGAGAGGGTCTCCTCGGCGTGGTGTATGGCGTCTCTGACGATGTGGATCACGTGCTCGTCGACGATCGAGTAGCGGATCTCCTTGCCCGCCCGGCGTCCACCGATCAAGTTGGATTCCCGAAGCACCCGTAGGTGCTGGGACATGAGCGGCTGGGTCACCTCGAGTGCATCGACCAACTCGTGGACGCAGCGCTCCCCGTGCTCGGCGAGTTCGAGGATGATCCCGAGGCGGACGGGGTTCGCCAAGGCCTTGAGCAGGTCGGCACCGACACGGCAGCCAGCGGAGCGGGCGAACGTCACCCGTCCATCATATGAATGAATGCGAATGTTTGCACGTATTGTCGCGTTCGGAACGGCTCCTATTCGAGACTGGCCCCCGGGCTACGCTCGAGGCGTGTCCGTCCATCCCGATGCGGTCCATGACGCTGCGCTCGAGCGCCTGCGAGCCGCCGGATTGCTCTATACCGCAGGACGTCGGGAGCTCGTCGGCCTGCTGCTCGGCGCCACCCGCCCCATGACGATGCCCGAACTGCTCGAACGGCGCCCTCGGCTCACGCAGAGCTCGATGTACCGCAACATGGTCGACCTCGAAGGCGCCGGCGTCGTCCAAAGAGTGCTCGGGGCGGACGACCGAGCTCGCTTCGAACTGGCCGAGGCGTTGATCGGACACCACCACCACAGCATCTGCACACAGTGCGGCGCGGTGGACGACTTCGTCGTGCCGGCGCGTGCCGAACGCACCCTGGAAGCTGCGCTCGCCGAGGTGCTGCGCGAGCACGGTTTCCAGCCGACGGGCCACCGGCTCGACGTGCTCGGCGTCTGCTCGCACTGCGCCTGACCGGGCCGAGGGCGCGCGCGGAAGTCACATCGACGAGGACCGCGTAGACCGCGAGACGAGATCGTCCGGGCCGTCGAGGCAGACCAGGTCGGGACGGGCATCAGCGCGGCGGTCGCCGCGCTGACATCGGATCAGGCGGGTACGGGCCGCATCCAGAGCCCACCGATGCGCACACGACCGTCCATCACCTCGACCCCGCCCGCCGCCGCCCGCCCGAGCACGGCGGCCGGATCGACGGCGGCGATGTCGACCGCCGCGAGCCCTTCACCGCGCTCGTCGTCGATGGGACGGAACCGGATCGTGGCGTCGTCGAGGGCGAGATCGGGACCACCGGACCCGACGGTGACGGGCACGCGCAGCAGCCGTGCCCATCGCTCGGCGACCGTGGCCGGTTCGTGGCAGTTCACCGTGGCCGCCGGAAGACCCCGCACGACCTCGGTCCGAACGGCCGGCCGCCAGTCCCGCCCAGCGGGCTCCCAGTCCTCGGGCGGCTCCATCTGGTCGATCTCGAGGAAGGTGCCGCCGGTGTCGGCCGGGTGGAGCTGGACGTCGGTGAACCCGTGTGCGTCGAATCGCGCCACGACGCGCACGCCGAGTTCCTCGACGGCGCTCACGTGCGCAGCGTGGTCGTCGGTCTGCACGATGAGCATGTAGCCGCTCGGACCGCCCCGACGTTGGAGGTACCGGGTGAACTGGGTGCCGTCACGGGTCGGGGCGATCACCTCGAGGAACTGGTCGCCGACCGGGATGACGGCGTTGACGAGCCCGAGCCGTTCGATCCCCGGGTCGTTGAACCCGACCTCCACACCGAGCACGGCCCGGAGCTCTTCCACGACCGGGTCACGGTGCTCGGCCACGAGTGCCACCTGCCGGAGTCGTCGCATGACGGGATCCCCTTCCTGGGCCCCCTCGGCCCGGGAGCACCGTACGCGCTCGGCCGGCGGTGTCCCAGCGCACCGCGGGCTCGGCGACCGTTGCGCCGGTCGTGCCCATACGGTTTCGAGGTGTCCTTTGTCGGAAGCCGACCCGGCGGCGATCTCCGGGGCGTCGATCTGTCCGGCGCCAAGCTCAGCGGCGCGGACTTCATGGACGCCGACCTGAGCGAGGCGAACCTGGTCGGCACCGACCTCAGCGGTGCCAACCTCATGGGGGCCGATCTCAGCGGCGCCCGGCTCACGAGGGCGTTCCTGATCAGCGCGCTGCTCACCGGCACGGTGCTCGAGCGAGCCAACCTGACCGGTGCGCACCTCAACGACGCCAAGATGAACGGGGCCCGGCTCAGCGGCGCCAACTTCACCGCGGCGGACCTCGCCGACGCCGTGCTCTCGGGCGCCAAGCTGGTCGAGGCGAACCTCAACGGCGCCTCGCTCAACGGGGCCAACCTCACCGGGGCCAACCTCACCCGCGCCGACCTGAGCGGGGCCAGCCTGAACGGCGCCGACCTCACGGGCGCCACGCTGGTGGGCACCGACTTCAGCGGGGTGCGGCACAACTACCGCACGCGCTGGCCCGCCGGGTTCCGACCGCCCGCCTCCGCCTGAGACGCCGACCAGGCCGCATCCCATCCGCGTACGGACGTTCGTTCCGAACCCAGCTCCTAGCCTTGGGTCGCGAACCTGGGGTGGGGGATGAGCGGCGACGGTGTACCCGTGATGACGTTCGAGGAGGTGGGCGGCCCGGACGGGTGCGCCCGTTTGCGTCAGATGGCTCGCGACGGGGTCGCCGTGGCGCGCAGCGCCGAGTTGGGCGGCCCGATCGTGCTCGAGGAGTCCCTGGCCGAACGACTGCTCACCGAACCGAGGATCGCCGGCGCCGTGGCCATGCCGATCCTCCACGCGTCCGGCGTCACGAGCGGTCCGCTCCACGACCTGTGGGCGGTCCTCATGTTCGGCAAGGACGGTGCCGACCACGACCGCATCCGGCGCGTGACCGCCGCCCACTTCACCCCACGGGCCGTCGAACGGCTCCGGCCCGAGGCGGTACGGACGGCCGAGCAGCTCCTCGATGCCGCCATCGCCCGGAACGGGTCGTCGATCGAGTTGTTCCACGACTACGCCCTCCCGCTCGCAGCCCGGGTCCAGGCCGCGCTACTCGGGTTGCCGGTCGACGACCTGGACCGGATCGTGCCGTGGGCGCTCGACCTCGTCGAGGCCTTCGGCGTCCTCGACGAGCAGGCGGCACGAGCAGCGACGGCGGCAGCCGAGGCGTTCATCGCCTACCTCGACGCACGGTTCGCCGGGCCGCCGAGCGATCCCGGCACCGTGCTGGCCACGGTTCGGGCCGACCCGACGCTCGGCCCGGCCGAACAGCGCGGGCTGGTCGCCAACCTGATGTTCGGCGGCCTCGACGCCACTGCGAAGGCGCTCACCTCGGCGGTCCATCTCCTGGTCACCCGACCCGACCAGCTTGCTGCGGTCACCGGCGGGTGCCCGGCCGAGCACGTCGTCGCCGAGGCGCTGCGGTTCAGCCCGCCGCTGACGGGCCTCCCGCGCCTGGCGATGTCACCCGTGACGCTCGGACCGCTGCGCGTCGAGCCGGGCGAGTTGGTCATGGTGATGACCGCAGGCCTGGCCGGCGACCCGGTTCGGTATCCCGATCCCGAGCGGTTCGACGTCGCCCGCACCCCCGGCAAGCAGTTCGCCTTCGGCGCCGGGCCGCACTACTGCATCGGCGCCAACCTGGCCAAGCTCGTGCTCGCCGTCGGGATCGACACCCTCGTCGCCCGCCTGCCCGGCCTGCGCCTCGCCGGCGACGCCGAGTGGGCCGCAGGCACCTTCGGCGGCATCGTGCACCTGCCGCTGTCGACCCGCTGATCCGGCGGCGGTCGACAGCGACCGACGGCATTCCGGTGGCGGAAGGAGTGGGATTCGAACCCACGGAGACCCGAAGACCTCAACGGCTTTCGAGGCCGTCCCATTCGTCCGCTCTGGCATCCTTCCGGAGGCCGTGAGCGTAGCGCGCCGGCCGTCACCGCCGGGAGGCGAAGAACTCCTGCAGCAGCGCCGCCGACTCGGCCGCCCGGATGCCGTGCACGACGGGAAGATTGTGGTTCAAGCGGGGGTCGGCGCACACGTTGTAGAGCGTGGAGGTGGCGCCGGCCTTCGGATCGGCCGCACCGAAGACCACCCGGCCGAGCCGGGCGTTGAGCAGGGCGCCCGCGCACATCACGCACGGTTCGAGCGTGACGTAGAGGGTGCAGTCCTCGAGGTGCCAGGTGCCCAGGGCCGCAGCCGCATCCCGCAGCGCCAGGATCTCGGCGTGCGCGGTCGGGTCACCGGTGCGCTCGCGCTCGTTGTGCCGGGAGGCGACGACTGCGCCATCGCGCACCACCACGGCACCGACCGGGACGTCGCCGTGGGCAACGGCCATCGCAGCTTCGGCCAGGGCCAGGCCCATGAGGGCGTCGTGCTCGCTCATGGGCCGAGTCTCGCTGGCGGAGGGAGTGGGATTCGAACCCACGGTGGGTTGCCCCACACACGCTTTCCAAGCGTGCCGATTCGGCCGCTCTCGCATCCCTCCCGGACACCCGCACGGAGCGCCGCTGCCGACCCGTGGCCGGCGTGTGGCGACGCTAGCCGAGCGGTAGCCTCCACACCCGTCGTCGTCGTCCTGCCGGGCGAGGTGGCGGTCGGGTCCTGTGCAACGTCAGCCCGTGAACCAGGTCAGGGCCGGGAGGCAGCAGCCTTCAACGGAACCTGACGGGTGCCGCAGGCCGCCTGGCCGCCACCTCCTCCGGCAGGGCGGCCGCCGGTGCACCAGCAGGGCGCTGCGACAGCCCGCCGTTAGCATCGGGGCCGTGACCTACCAGGCCCTGTACCGCCGATACCGACCCCGTCGGTTCGCCGAGTTGAAGGGCCAGGACCACATCGTGCGGGCGCTGCGCAACGCCGTGGCCGAGGACCGGGTGGGCCACGCCTACCTGTTCTCCGGGCCGCGCGGCACCGGCAAGACCACCTCGGCCCGGATCCTGGCCAAGGTCCTCAACTGCGAGCAGCCCCTCGACGGCGAGCCGTGCTGCGCCTGCGAGTCCTGCAAGGCCGTCGAGGCCGGCACCAGCTACGACGTCATCGAGCTCGATGCTGCGTCGAACAACAGCGTCGACGATGTACGCGAGCTCATCGAACGGGCGGCGCTCGGGATCGCCGGCCGGCGCAAGGTGTACATCCTCGACGCTGTAGTTCGACGCAGCATCGAGCTAGATGACGTCGTAGCTGGTGCCTGCCTCGACGGCCTTGCAGGAATCGCAGGCGCAGCACCGCTCGCCCTCGAGTGGCTGCTCGCAGATGAGGACCTTGGCCCGG
>JBEIFW010000044.1:0-21224 GCA_040382215.1 Acidimicrobiales bacterium | reverse complement strand
GTGTCGAGGTCGACGGCGCAGCGGTGGTCGCCGGCGCGATGGGTGCCGTGGTGGGCGTCGCCGCCCGCGGCGCTGCGACGCGCGTCGTGGCCGGCGTCGTCGCCGGCGAGCTGGTCGCTGTTCCGGGCGAGGTCGGGGCCGAGGTCACCGGCCCGGGCGCAGGTGAGCTGACCGGTGCCGGCGCAGCGGTCGTGCTCACGCGAGCCGGTCCGGCCGTCGAGGTGGGGGCAGCGACGGTGACATCGAATGCGAGCGCGAGCGGCCGGTCGAGCGAGGAGCCGTCAGGCCCGATCAGTTCGGCGACGATGGCGTAGCGGCCCTCGGGGAGCGCGCCGAACAGTCGGAGTCGGCGTCCGGTCGACGCAAGCTCGGCCGCGGGGACCGAGGCCGACCATCCCAGGGTGCCGTTGTCGTCGGAAACGACCGCTACCGGCGCTGCGCCGGCGTCGGTGAGGCTGAGCGACAGTGCGCTCACGCCGTACACCGACCCGCTCTCGAGGGTCGCCATCGCGAGGCGCACTCGGGCCGTTGCAACACCGAGGTTGCGTGCTTCGACGGCGAGGTCGATCGTCGAGGGCGACCCGGGCCGGATGGCGTCGATGCCGAAGGCGGTCATGGTCGACAACGGCGGCCCCGACCCGTTGCCGGTGAGCGCCGCTCCCAGGTGGAGCCGGGGTCCGGGGCCGGCGCGCACGGCTGCGCTGGTGATCGCGGCGCGCAGCGCACCGGCCTCGGTCGTGCCGGCGGATCGGAGCACGGCGATCGCTCCGGCCACGATCGGGGTTGCCATCGAGGTGCCGTTCATGAAGCCGTAGCCCATGCCGTCGGCGAGCGTCGAGTAGAGCGCGCTCCCCGGCGCCCAGACCACCACCGGGGTTCCGTAGTTGGAGTACGAGGCTCGGGCGTCGGTCGCCGTCGTGGCCCCAACGGTGACGACGTTGTCGTACCAGCGCGAGTACCCGGCCGGCCAGGTGTCGGTGACGTCGAGCGAACTCGCCGCGTTGCCCGCCGCCGCCACGACGGTCACCCCGGCCGCCTGGGCGTAGGCGATTGCTTGCTCGAGGGCGCCCATCCGCTGACGGGTCACCCCCGTCACGCCGAGCGACAGGTTGATCACCGTCGCGCCGTGGTCCACGGCGTACCGCATCGCCGCAACGACGGTCGAGGACGGCAACATCTCACCCCGGGAGACCTTGAGCGCCATGACCCGAGCGTCGGGCGCAACCCCGGCGATACCGACCCCGTTGCCGAGGTTTGCGACAGCGATGCCGGCGACGTGAGTCCCGTGGTTTCGCACCGAGGCGGCAGGGTCGGGGCGAGGTCGGGGTCGTCGCCGCCGAAATCCCAGCCGACGCAGTCGTCGGCCAGACCGTTGCCGTCGTCGTCGAGCCCGTTCCCGCAACGTTCCGCTTCGTTGCGCCAGGAGCGTCCGGCGAGGTCCGGATGGTCGAGCGCCACGCCGGAGTCGATCACGGCGATGGTCTGACCTGCGCCCGTGGCCACCGGCCACGCCTCGGGGGCGCCGATGTCGACCCCGGCGACCGACGGTGCACCACCCGTCTGGGCGGGATCGCCGACGTTGCGCAAGGCCCACTGGCGGCCGAAGAGCGGGTCGAGATCCCCGAAGCGCATGAGCACGTCCTCGTCGACGCCGGCAACACCAGGAACCGCAGCCAGGGACTCCATGGTTCCGTCGGTCGCAACGGCGAGCAGGCCGGGTGCGAGCGAGCGGACCTCGACCACCCCGGGGACGGCAGCTACGGCGGCGATCACCGCCGCATGGTCACCGTTGACCGATGCCGGATGCCGAGACAGGAGCGTGCCTGCCGACCGACTGCGGCCCGGGGTGGGCGGTACTGCGGTCGGCGTCGTCCACGCGCCGGCAAGATGGACGAGCACGTGGGTCCGACCGTCGTCCCAACGCTCGGCGCCACCACCCGCGGGTCGTTCGACCGGCGGTGTTCTCGTGGGTCCGGTTGCGCCGGTGGCCCCGCCGGCCGATGCCCGAAGCGATTCCGGGGTGCAGCTGCTCGCCAGGATCGCCACCGTGATCGCAAGGCCGGCGCGCACCGACCGTCGGTGGTCGACACGAATACGGGGGCGGGTCGGTCGGTCCATGACGAGAGGGTGCACGGGCAGCACCCTTGGCATCGGACCGTTCGCCCGCCGGCCTGATGGGCCGTGCCTGGTCCTTGCCGGGACCTCGACCGAGCCTTGCCGGTTCGTCCCTCAGCGGGCCCGGGCGGCCATCGGTGCCGAGCCGTGCACCGAGGTCCGGAACATCTCCCGCCTGACCCCTCGGTAGTCGTTGAGCGCGTTGTGCATCGTGGCCCGGTTGTCCCAGATCGCGAGGGTGTGACGTCGCCACCGCAACCGGCAGGTGAAGTTCGGATTGGTCGCATGGCGGTGGACGACGTCGAGCAACGGCTGGGACTCGGCTGCGGTCCATCCCTCGAAGCGTTGCGTGTAGGTCGGGTTCACGTACAGCGCCGATCGACCGCTGGAAGGATGCGCGGTGACGACCGGGTGGACCTGGGTCCCGTAGGCCTCCGGGGACGGCTCGATCGCCATCGACGTCTTGTCGGCCACCTTGTCCAGGTAGCCGCCCGTGCCGTACGCCGGGCCCGCCGAGTGCACCGCATCGAGACCCTCGAGCGTGGCCCGCAGCCCGCGCGACAGCGTGTCGTAAGCGAGTTGCTGGTTGGTCCACACCGTGTCGCCGCCGGCGTCGGGTACGTCCCATGCGTGGAGCAGCGTGTACGAGGGCGGTTCGGGCAGGTACGACAGATCCGTGTGCCAGGCGTTGGCGAAGTTCAATTCGTCGTGGGCTTCCTTGATCACGCGGATCACGTAGGGGCGTCCCTCCACGGCCCGTACATAGGGCGTGACGTCCCGGCCGCCGAGCTCGTCGGTGAGCCGTTCGAGGTGGTCGAGGGTGAGCGGTTGGTCGGGGAGGAACACCACGAGGTGGCGGTCGAGCGCGGCTCGCAGCGCAGCCACCTGCTCGACATCGAGCGGCCGGGTGCAATCGATCCCGGTGATCTCGGCCCCAAGGGCACCGGCGGTGGGCGTGACGGCGAGACGCGTGCGGTCCATGTCCTCATCGTCCCATCCCGGCGGGGTGGGACGGGGCAGGCATCACAACAGCAGGCTCGGCCGCACGACGCCGACGACTTCGCCCGTGAAGCGGTGCACGGGTGGCCGGGTGAATGCCGCAAGATCCAGTCCGGGCAGCACCCGACCGAGGACGGTGGCGAGCGCAACCTCGGCGGCCCGAGTGGCGCCGTCGGCGATCTTCACGGTGATGCCGACGCCCTCGGGACGGACAGCGGCCGCCAGGACGCCCTCGGCCCCCGACTTCACCAGCGCCCGTCCGCCGGCCACCTGCGTCACCGACGTGACGAAGGTGCCGTCACCGGCGAGGGCCCACGGTTCGGCGATGCCGGCGTCGAACAACCGGGCCGCCGGCCCGGTGTCGGTAGCGAAGCGGGCGTAGGCGGTTGCGAGCGCCCGCAGGGGGACGCCCCAGGCCGGGGCCGAGCAACCGTCGAGTGCGGGTCCCCCGCAGGACGTGCCGCAGCACCCCTCGATCGCCGACCGCACCGCGACCTGCACCGGGTGATCGGGCGACAGGTAGCCGTCGGTCGGGGCGCCCATCCGCCGGGCGATGGCCAGGAAGGCCGCATGCTTCCCGGAGCAGTTGGTGCTCAACGCGTCGTCCCGCCCGGGTTGGGTGCCGCACGCGAGCGCCGTTGCGGGAACCCCGGCGGCGTCCAACAGTTCGCGCACGGCGGCTCGGTGCTCGGGCCGGCCGCTGTGGGAGCCCATGGCGATGGCGAGGTGGCGATCCTCGAGCTCGAACTCGTCGGCCGCGCCGCTCGTCACGAGCGGTAACGCCTGCAAGGGCTTGAGCGCCGAGCGGGGGAGGATCTCGGCGTCGACGTCCCCGAGGGCGAGCAGCGTCCGGCCCGATGCATCGACCATTGCGAGCGCACCTCGGTGCCGGCTCTCGACGAACCGAGCGCGCACCACCTCGACGAGTACCGGGTCGATCTCGTCCATCGCCGGATCCGCCGCCCGACCTCAGGCGGTGAGCGACTCGATCTGTGCCGCCGACAGGCCGCAGGCCTGCAAGGGTGTGCGGAGCTGCACCCGGACTTCCTCACCGAGGTCGGCGCCGCTGGCCATGCGGGTGATCAGCGCACGGTTCCGTGCCAGCAGATCGAGCATCGCGCTCGTCGCGCAGGTCGCCTGTTTCGGTTCGAGGCCTGCCTGTGCCTGGGCGGAGTCGGCCATGTCCTGCACCATCGCTGCGGGGCGACACGAGACGAGCGCAGCGAACACCCTCTCGAAACCGGCGGCGTCGGCCATGTCGATCGATCCGCCCGACCCCCGGGTGATGCAGGCGCGTTCGGTGTCGCTCAGCCGACCCAGGAGATCCCCGAGCGGGTTGGTGGTCTCCGCGTCGGTCGGCGCGGTCGACGCCGTTGCGCCGTTGCCGAGCGTGGTCGCCGGCCGGTCCGAGCGCGTGGTCGTGGACCCGACGCCAGTCCCCGAGGAGCTGCAGGCGGTCACGGCGAGGGCGAGAAGCACGGGGCCGAGAAGGCTCGCGACACGGGGAAGCACCCGTGGAGTGTACGTAGGGTGGTCGACCACGCGCGCTCGGGTGTTCAACGGCAGATGCGTCGATCGCAACTTGCCCAACCGGCCAGGTAGTGGTCGAGCGCTGCGAGGGCCCGAATCGCCGACGGATCGTCTCGCCAGCGGTGTGCGATGGCCGCCACCTCCGTTCGGCTGGGCGCCGAGCGCACGGCGGCTCGCAGTGCTGCGGGCGCGCCGGCAGCTGCGAGCACGACGGACACCAGTACGAGGTGCGCCACTTCCCGTTCGATCTCCACCTCGGCACGGATGCGGGCGGGCTCGTCGGCCGGTGCAGCACCGAGTCCCTCGGCGAGACGCGACGACAGCCACTCGACGGTGCGGTCACCCAACCATCCGACGGCCATCGACACGCCCGGGACGGCGCGCGCAGGTGCCGTGACCGCATGGATCGGACATGCCACGACCGCCTCGATCAGCCAGACCAGCGTTGCTCGCTCCTCGGCCCGAGCCGTGGCCCAGGCGACGCGGCCTGCGACGACCGCACTCGTGACGTGCTCGGCGGCGAGGCCGGCGAGCCGCAACGACGAAGCCCATTCGGGACCTACGGACTCGGCGGTGGCGATCCCGCGTTGGGCGACCTCGAGCGTGATGGCCGTCAGCCAGGCGGTGAGCGCGTGTGCGCCCTCGGCCGACCGGGCGACGAGCGACAGCGCTTCGTGGAGCTCGGCGCTCGATCGCGCCGGCCAGTTCCCGATCCCGATGGTGGACCCGACCAGCTCGTCGATCCAGGCTCCGAACACGTCGCCGAGGGCGGCGCGGTTGTCCTCCCGGGGGGCCTCGGGCGCCGCTCGCGCCGTGTCGATCCACTGTGGCAGGGCGTGGGCGGCCGCGGGCGCTGCGGAGGGTCCCCGGTCGGCGAGCGTGCGAAGGAGCGCCGGGATACCCCCGTGGGTCGGCTCGGCGAGGAGTCGCCAACGCGCCGCGGCGTCGAGAGAGCCGAGGACCGCTCGCGCCGCTGCCGGTCGTCGGGAGAGGGCTAGGGCGGCACGGTCGATGTCCGTGGGTCCCTCCCCCCCGGTCACGGCTCCCGTCGCCGGTGGACGCTCGAACAGCGTGCGGGTGAGCCGAGCGAGCGTGGGATCGGGGAGCTCCGCCGAGGACACGACCCGGGCGAGCACGTGCCCTGCAAGCGCGGCCAATGCGGCATCCCAGGGTGCTGTGTCGATGCCGGTCCGGGACAGGTGGCGGCCGACCAGCACGGTGACGGCGTGCGCAACCGCCCGGGTCCCGCCGTCGGGCAGGAGGTCCGCGCCCGGGAGATCGGCGGCGTGGAGCCGTTCGAGCAGGAAGGCGAGGCCATCGGGTCCCAAGCCGCCGATCAGGGCGGTGGCGGCGTCGTCGTTGCCCGCCGCGATCGCTCGGAGCGGCTCGAGGAGTTCCTGCCACGAGCTGCGGAGCCCCGCCGGGGAGAGCCGAGCGAGGATCTCGACGAGGAGGACCTCGGCGTGCGCCACGAGGTCGCTCGGCGTTCGGGGCGCCGTCGTGGCGACCTGCCAGCGCCGGGGGAGGGCAAGGCCCGGAACGGGTGCGAGAAGCGCCACGGGGAAGGTCCGCTGGAGGACCCCGCTCCTCAGGACCCGGCGGATCTCTCGGCGCAGTTCGAGCAGGTTGGCGATGCCGGTGCGCAGGTGATGCAAGGCGATCTCCCCTGCTGGTTCGGTGCTGCGCCAGCGGTCCGCCTCGGACCCGACGTTGTCGAGCAGGCGCAACAGAGCGTCGAGCCGCTCCGGATCGAACCCGAGGAAGCCGGTGGTCACCGGATGCCGCCGGCTTCCCGAACGGCTGCTGCTGCGGCCGCGGCTTCAAGCGCTCGGGCCACGTCGTAGAGCTGGCCGAGGGTGTTGTCGAGGCGGACCTGGACGTCGAACAGGCGATCCTGCACCGTGACCGCCAGCGGACCTCGCCACGTGTCGTCGCCGACGAGCAGCGGGACCTTGCGCACCAGCGACTGGTCGATCCGTCGTGCGAGCGCCCGGACGAGTTGCGCCCGGTGGGCGAGATCGACGGAGGCGTCCACGACCAACGGGGGTGCGCCCCCCGTCGTGCGGCGGAAGCTCGCGCCCGGGTCGGCTCAGCTGCCGGCGAGGTCGAGCAACCGCTGTACGGGTGCGAGATCGAACGGCGAACCGGTCATGACGATCAGGTGCGTGATACCGGCGTCGAGGTACGGCTCGGGTTCGGCGTCGGGTGGCACGAGCGCCGTGCGTTCGATCTCGTCGGGGTCACGCCCGAGCTCCTCGCACCAGGCATCGATGACGGCGTTCTTGCGCCGCAGCACCTCGGGCTCGCCGATCCCGTTCCAGAGCTGGGCGTGTTGGGCCACGAGCTTGAGCGTGCGGCGTTCGCCGCCACCGCCGATCAGGATCGGCAACCCGCCTGCCGGTGGTGGGTTCAGCTTGGCGATCCGGTGCCGGATCCGCTCGAGACCCCGCTCGAGGGAGTCGAGCCGGCTGCCCGCCGAGCCGAACTCGTAGCCGTACGCCTCGTAGTCCCGTGCGAACCAGCCGGCGCCGAGCCCCAACACGAGACGGCCGCCCGAGAGGTGGTCGACGGTGCGGGCCATGTCCGTGAGCAGGTCGGGATTGCGGTAGCCGATGCAGGACACCATCGCCCCGAACCGGGCCCGACGGGTGGTCACCGCCATCGCAGCGAGCAAGCTCCAGCATTCGAAGTGGCTCTCGTCGGGGTCGCCGTAGAGCGGAAAGAAGTGATCCCACACCCAGATCGAGTCCGCGCCGATACCGTCGGCGGCCTGCCATGCGCCCCGCAGGGCGGTCGTGGTGGTGGCCTGCGGATGGAGTTGAACGCCGACCCGAAAACGGGGCACGGCGAGACGGTAGAGCGCGGCCGGCTCCGCCGTGCGGTCAGCGGTGACGGTTGACACGGAATTGGCGCACAACGCTCGGGCTGCTCCCACGGTCGGTTCGCTGCTCGGGTCGGCCGGTAGGATCGCGCGATGGGCACGGAGTGGCATCCGGCATTCGAGGAGTACTGCGAGTGCATCTTCGGGCTCCAGGAGGACGATGTCGCCGTCATCCAGGCTCGGATCGCCGAGCGCCTCGGGGTCTCTCGTCCCGCCGTGTCGGAGATGGTGAAGCGGATGGAGCTGAACGGCCTGGTGGCCATCGATCGCACGATCCGGCTCACCGACCAGGGCCGTGTACTCGCCGAGGTGGTCGTGCGTCGACACCGGTTGGCGGAGCGGTTCCTCACCGACGTGCTCGGACTGCCCTGGGCGGAGGCGCACCGCGAGGCGGGCAAGTGGGAACACATCATGTCCGATGCCGTCGAAGTTGCGATGAACCGTGTCCTGGGCCAGCCGACGACGTGCCCGCACGGCAACCCGATTCCCGGATCCACGTATGAAGCTCCCGACGCGACGCCTCTGGCGGTCATCTCGGTCGGCGGCGAGTTCACGGTCGCCCGCATTCCCGAGGAGCTCGAACTCGACCCGGGGATGCTCGAGTTCTTGGAAGGCTCGTCGATTCGGCCCGGGCGCTCCGGACAGGTCACCGCAACGTCGCCGGACGGGACGGTGACGGTCGAGATCGACGGCATCCGGGTCGGCATCGGTGCGTTCGCATCGTCCCGGATCCTCGTCACCCGCTGACGTCGGATCGGCGGTCACGGCGTCGCGCCCGAGTGGTGACGCCCGAGTCGCGTCGTCCGGATCGCTACCGTGGCGCGATGGCCACGATCCTTGCCCACATCCGTGTCAAGCCCGGCTCCGAGGCTCGGTTCGAGGAGATCGCCACCGAGCTGTACCGCGCCACCCACGCGAACGAGACCGACGTTCGACGGTACGAGTACTGGCGAGGCGCGGATCCGGGGACGTACTACACGCTGCTCAGCTTCGACGACTTCGTCGGCTTCATGAGGCACCAGACGAGCGACCATCACGAGACTGCGTCGCCCGCCCTGGGCGAGGTCCTCGCCGGGCTCCGTCTCGAGTGGGTGGACCCGATCGGGTCGGCGTCACCGTTGACGCCGACCGACCATCAGGAGATGCCGGCGGACGCGTCCGAACTCATGCAGGCCTACTCGAAGCGCTTCGCTCCCGAGGTGGCCGGCTGGTGGGCGCCGCTCAGAACTCGATGACGAGGCGGCCGCGGGTGCCGCCGGCCTGCAGCAGTCGGTGGGCCTCTGCGGCCTCTGCGGCCGGGAAGGTGCGCGCGACCCGCAGCGTGACCGCACCCGCCTCGACCTGCTGGCGGAGCCGGTCGAGCTTGTCGGTGGCCTTCCAGTAGTCGCGCACCCAGGTCTGGTGCAGCGTGATCCCGCGCGGCGCAGGCCCCTGGAACCCGCGCACGGTGGCCAGGCCGCCTCCGTCCCGGATGGCGTCGTACACCTGCTCGTTCTGCACCGAGCCGTCCGCGAGGGCGTCGACCCCGCCCGGACATGCGGCCAGGATCCGTGCCGCGACGTCCGGCCCCCGTCGCACGACGACGTCGGCACCGAGGGAGCGCACGAGTTCCTCGTCGGGTTCGCTCGCGTCGGCGATCACCCGGAGACCGTCGGCCTTGGCCAACTGCACGACGTACCCGCCGTAGCAGCCGGCCGCCCCGGTGACGGCGAGGGCCTGCCCGGGGGTGAGCGCGAGCTGGTCGAGGCTCAATCGTGCGGTGAGGCCATTCATCGGGAGCGTGCTCGCCTCGGCGAAGCCCGTTCCGGCGGGCATGCGGACCACCGACTCGGCCGGCAGCACGAGATGCTCGCTGTAGGCGCCGTGACCGCCGTTGGGGATCACGATGGCCATGACGCGCTCGCCCATGGCGAGGTCGGTGACGGTGCCCGGGCCGATCTCGTCGATGACGCCGGCGGCGTCCATGCCGGGCACGTAGGGCGGCGGCATCGTCGTGAGCATCGCGGCGCGGGCGCCGTTGCGGGTGTAGGTGTCCGTGGGGTTGACCGTCGCGGCGTGCACCCGAAGTCGCACCTCGCCGGGGCCGGCGTGCGGCTCGGGAACTTCGAAGACCTTCAGGGCCTCGGGCCCACCGAACTCGTCCACGCCCACGACACGCATCGCCGCCTCCACTGGTTGGGCAAACGGGCGCAGCGTATGCGTCTGCGGTGCCAGGTCGTCTGATTTGTCAGGCGGTCCCCAACTTGACGAGGTAGACGCCACCCTCGGCGGTGCCGACCACGAGGCGGCGTCCGCCAGGGTGCCAGTGAAGGCACGACAACTCTTCGCCGATCGGGATGCGCTCGAGCAATCGACGGCGGTTGGTGGGGTGCCACAGGCTCAGGACCCCGTCGGCGCCCGCCGCAGCGAGCACCGACCCGCCGGGTTGGTACCCCACTGCGACGACTCGCCGATCATGGCCGCCGAGCGTTACCGGCTTGGTTCCCTGGGGGCCACGACCGGAGAAGTCCCAGAGGTTGACCTCGCCCAGGGTTCCAACCGCCAGGAAGCGCGCGGTGCGGTCCCACGCAAGGGCTTCCACCTTGGCCGGGTAGCCCGTCATCTGCAGGTCCTCACCCGTCCAGAGCTTCCAGCAGTGCACGCTGGCATCCTGGTTTCCCGTCGCCACCCACTTGGTCGTCGGGGCGACGGCGATGGCAAGCACGGAACCCTTCCAGTCGAAGCGCTTCACGACGTCCGCCTCACCAGGTTCGTACCACCAAAGACCGCCGTAGCTTGCCGCTGCCAGCCGCTTGCCGCCCGGTGTCCAGGTCACGGAGGTGACCGTGGCAGGGTGTCCATCGAATCGCCGCCGGACGGCACCGGTTCGATCCACGAGCAGCACGCTGCGCCCCGCCGCCACTGCCAGCAGCTGGCCGTCAGGCGCCCACGACATGCTCGTCGCCCATCCCGGGACGTCGAGTGGGGGCGGCCCATCGGTCTCGCCGACCGGCCAGAGCCGCACGAGACCGTCCTGGCCTCCGATGGCGACCGTGGCGCCATCCGGCGACCAGGCGAGCGTGAGGGCGCCCAAGCCGTGGACCGGCAGGTCCTGACGCAGCCGGCGGCCCCCGAGTACGACGGCCTGTCCGGACAAGGCGGTGGCGGCAACGTGCACGCCGTCCGGTGAGAAGGCCACGGCGGTCACGTGGTCCTCGACGCGCAGCAACTCCGAGATCGAGGAACCCTGTTCCTCGTCGACCCTCCGGTTCATCACGACCGCAGGCAGGCGACGAATCGCTTGCGGAGCTCGTCACGCTCGAGGTTTCGGCCGATGAACACCATCCGGTTCGTACGCTCCTCATCGGCACGCCAGGGGCGGTCGGGTTGGCCGTCGAAGAGCATGTGGACGCCTTGGAACACGTAGCGGCGGTCGTCGTCGGCGACGGCGAGTACGCCCTTCATGCGGAAGATGTCGGTGCCTTTCGTCCCGAGGAGCCATCCGAGCCAATCGTTGACGCGATCGACGTCGACGACCCCGGGGACCTCGAGTCCGACGCTGGAGACCGTCTGGTCGTGCTGATGATCGGTGTCGACGAGGAATTCGGGGTCCATTTCGAGTGCCCGGGCCAGATCGAACGCCCCGACGTCGAGCACGGCGCTGAGGTCCACTCGGGCGTGCTCGGTTCGCACGATCGGCGCGAGCGCATTGATCTGGCGGAGGCGGCGCTCCACCTGCTCGAGCGCACGTGGGTCGACGAGATCACACTTGTTCAACACGAGGCGATCAGCGAATGCGACCTGTTCGACCGCCTCGTTCTCGACGCCGTCGGGCTTCACCTCGTCGAGGTGCCCGATCACGTGCTTTGCGTCGACCATCGTGACGATCGCGTCGAGTCGCAGTTGCGATCGGATCTCCTCGTCGACGAAGAAGGTCTGCGCAACTGGCGCCGGATCGGCGAGGCCGGTGGTCTCGACCAGGATGTGGTCGAAGCGGTCCTTGCGGCGCATCAGGTTCCCGAGAATTCTGATCAGGTCGCCGCGAACGGTGCAGCAGATGCATCCGTTGTTCATCTCGAAGATCTCTTCTTCAGCGTCGATCACGAGGGCGTCGTCGATCCCGATCTCGCCGAACTCGTTCTCGATAACGGCGATGCGACGCCCGTGTTGGGCTCGCAGGACGTGGTTGAGCAGGGTGGTCTTGCCGGAACCGAGGAACCCGGTGAGCACGGTTACAGGGACGCGTCCGTCAGCCATCTCCCCAGTTCAACAGATAATGAGATCCATTCTCAAGTTGCGCACGCTGCGCACAACCCGACCAGGTCGAGGCGATGGTGCTGGGCGACGAAGCCGGCTGCTGCTGCCGCCGCCGTGAGTGCCCGGTGGATCTCCTGCTCGAGCGACGCCGACACGGCGACGTCGCGCACCGTTCCGCAGCCTGAGCAGATCAGGTGGTGATGGTGTTCCGAGAGGTCCTCGGCGAGTTCGTACCGGGCCCACTCGTCGTTGGTGACGATGCGTTGGACCAGACCGCATTGCTCGAGCACGGCGAGGTTCCGGTACACCGAACTCTGGGCGAGGTCACGCCGTCGGTCGAGGATGTCGGGGAGCGTGAGCGGCTGGCCGGCGTCGGCAAGGAGCCGGAGCAACGCACGTCGGTTGTCGGTGAAGCGCTGTCCCTGGCTCGCCAGCCGGGCCGACGCGAGCCCGTCGAGATCGTCCACGGGGTCAGGTTACGGGTCGATCAACCCTCGGGGAGCTTGCTCGTGTCGATGTCGTAGAGGGCGACCGCGTTCCCGAAGCAGATCCGCTCGAGTTCCTCCGGGGTGCACGACGCCATGGTTTTGTCGAGCACTGCCATCGAGTGCGGCCAGATCGAGTCGTGGTGTGGGTAGTCGTTACCCCAGGCGAGGCTGTCGACGCCGATGCCGTCCCGGGTCAGGATCCCGTCGAGGTCGTCTTCGAAGGTGATGGTGACGTTGCGTCGGAAGTATTCGCTCGGCTTCATCGTGAGGTAGTCCGCAGCGAGCTTGGGCGTCCGGTAGAGCGCATGGTCGAGCCGGCGCAGGAAGTGCGAGACCCAACCCGTCTCGAACTCTGCGATCACGACCCGCACGCCCGGGAACCGTTCGAACACCCCGCCGCAGATGAGGTCGATCAGCGTGTTGCAGGCTGAAGTGTGCGCGAGCGCGTAGCCCTTGATGCTCGTCCCCGGAGCGCCCCAGTGTTCGGACAGGCCCGTGAGCCAGTCGGTGCCGGTGAAGATGTGCATCGTCAGCGGCGCGCTCGCGTCCTGCACCGCCGCCCAGAACCGGTCGTAGTCCGGATGGCACCACGGCCGGGCCGGGTCGACGTGTGTGGGCACCATGAAGCCCCGCACCCCGCGCGACGCCGCCCGCTCGAGCTCGGCGACGGCGGCGTCGACGTCGGGGATCGGCAGGCAGCCGATGCCGACGAGGCGCTCGCGCGCCGGGGAGCAATAGTCGACGATGTAGTCGTTGTGCTTCGCGAACACAGCGGTGGCGACGTCGACGTCGAGGCCGGCGAAGGAGAACATGTTCAGGCTCGGGTACATCACCTCGCCGACGATGCCATCGACGCATTGCTCGTCGAGCCGGGCGTGCGGGTCGAGCACCCCGGGGTTGAGCCCGGCGTACCCTCGGGCGATGCGCTCCTCGGTGGCCGGATCGTCGAGGCGGTTGCCGGCGATGCCGAGCCGCCCGACCGGGATGCGACCGGCCTTGGGCAGCACGAGGAACTCCCCGCGCCCTGCGACCCGGTCGATGCGCGGCGCACGCGATCCGAAGGCCTCCTCGAAGCCCTCGAACACCGACGCCGGCTCCACGACGTGGGAGTCGCACGAGTAGTACCGCATGGTCCCTCCAGTTGTGCTCGTTGGCGAGTTCCGGCGCACGCGGCCTCAGAACCCCAGGTGTTTGTCGACGACACCGACGAGTCCTCCACCGTGCTGCGCCCGGCGGAGGTTCTCGCAGAAGCGATCGATGTTGCGCCGACCGCGAAGTTGGCTGGCGCCGGCGGTGTGCGGGGTCATCACCACGTTCGGCAATGTCCAAAGGGGGTGATCTGCGGGGAGCGGTTCGACCGGCGCCACGTCGAGCGCAGCGCCGGCGAGCGGCCCGGATCGCAGGGCGGCGACCAGCGAGTCGCCGTCGACGATCTCGCCTCGGGTGACGTTCACCAGATAGCTGTTGTCCCGCATGCGTCCGAAGGCTGCGGCGTTGAACAGCCCCCGGGTGTCGTCGGTGAGCGGGCAGCAGACGGCGACGACGTCGGACTGCTCGAGCAGCAGGCCGAGCTTGATGAGCGGCCACACCTCGGCCACGCCGTCGGAGGCGGGCACGGGCACCGGGTCGACGGAGATGACATCCATCCCAAACGCGACGGCGCGGCGCGCCATGGCGCGGCCGGTGCCGCCGAAGCCGACGATCCCCATCGTCATGCCTTCGAGCTCGATCTCGGCGGCCCGCATGGCCTCGCGATGGTTCCAGCCGTCCGGCCCGAGCGTGATGGCCGTGTGGATCTGGCGGGTGAGCGCGAGCAGCAATCCGAACCCGGTGTCGGCGAGGTGACCGCCCACGAGGCCCTTCTCCCCGGTGAGCACGACGTCGCTGTCGACCATCTTCGGGTAGCAGAAGGCGTCCATCCCCGAAGCGATCGCGTGCACCCAGCGCAACTTGGGGGCTGCGTCGAAGAGTTTCTCGGGGATGAAGCCCAAGATCACGTCAACATCGGCGGCCTGACCGAAGGCATCCCGGAGCGACGGCGCGACCCGCACCGTCGACCCGGGCGGTGCCGCAGCCTCGATCGAGGCGATCTCCTCGTCGGAGATCGACGGAAGCGTGAGGCCCAGCGTGACCAGGATCGTGACCGGTCCGTTCAGCTCCATGCTCGCTCCTGCTCGTCGGTCCCCAGCAGCGACGGTAGCAAGCGGGCAGACTGGCGCTCGTGCGCATGGGGCCGATCGGACAGCTGGGTTACGCAGTGCTCGACGTCGACCGCTGGGTGGAGGAGTTCCTCGTTGTGGGCGTGGGGCCGTGGTGGACGTACCGGGCGCTGGCCCCGGACGAGTTCGTGTACCGAGGGGAGTCGACGACCGCTCGGTTCGACTGCGCCATCAGCTTCTCCGGAGGCTTGATGCTCGAGCTGATCGCGCCGGTCGATGACGAGCCGTCGCCCTATCGCGACTTCCTCACTTCGGGTCGGGAGGGGCTCCAGCACCTCTGCTACTTCCCCGACGACGCCGAGGCCGCTGCGCAGGCACTCCTGGACGCCGGGCACCGGTGCGTGGTCGACGGACACACCGGCGGTTTCGCGTTCCGCTACTTCGAGCCGGCCACCGCCGTCGGCCGGGCGGGGCGCGAGCTGGTCGAGATCGGCCGGCGCGACGACGCAACCCGACGCCGTCACCAGGCCATGATCGCCGTCTGCGCCGAGTGGGACGGTCGTGACGCAAGACGCTGAGTTCGCAACGATCACGGCCCGACGAGCGGCCGTTGTCTACCTGCCGCTGTGGTTGGGCTTCCAGGTGCGCAGCACCTGGCAGCCCGGCGTGTCGATCGCGGTCACTCACCACGGCCGCCTCGTCCATGCGAGCGCGCATGGCGTGGCTGATCCAGCGACGGGCGAGCCGCTCACCCCGGCCCACCGGTTCCGTATTGCGTCGCACTCGAAGACGTTCACCGCCGTCGGGGTCCTGGTGCTGCGGGCGCAGGGCCAGCTGCGTCTCGACGATCCGATCGGCGACCACGTGCCCGGACTGCACCCGGCGGTCGCGGCGGCCACGGTGGCCGACGTGTTGACCCACACCGCCGGGTTGACCCGCGACGGCGACGACGCCGGCCAGTGGTCCGACCGTCGCCCGTTCCTCGACGCCGGCGAGCTGCGGGCCGTGCTGGCCCAGGCTCCGGTGCTCGATCGGGCGTCCCGGTTCAAGTATTCGAACATCGGCTACGGCCTCGCCGGCGTGCTGATCGAGGCGGTGAGCGGGGAACCGTACCGGGACTGGATCGTGCGCCACGTGCTCCGCCCGGTCGGGCTACGGGCGACCACCCCGGACATCGACACCGCGACGGGGCCGTTGGCGGTCGGGCACTCGGGGGCGTTGCCGCTCGGGTACCGCGTCGCGGTCCCGGGCCGCAACGACTCCGGTGCGCTGTCGGCGGCGACCGGGTTCGTGTCGACAGCGGCCGACGTGGCGCAGTTCTTCGCCCAGCTCGACCCCGCCGCACCCCGCAGCGTGCTCGACGTTGCGTCCCGGCGCGAGCTGCTGGCCCGGCGGTGGGCGGTCCCCGACGATGCCGGGGGTCGCGGCTACGGGCTCGGGACGATCACCGTCGCCCACCACGGCACCGACACCGTGGGCCACAGCGGGGCGTTCCAGGGGTTCGCGTCGCGCACGGCGCTCGTCCCGACCGAGGGGTGGTGCGTGTCGGTGCTCACCAACGCGATCGACGGGCCGGCCTCGTCGTGGTGCGACGGGGCGCTGTCGATCCTGCGCCGGTTCGCCCGGGAGGGCGCGGCGAGCCCACGGGTGCGGTCGTGGACGGGACGGTGGTGGGACCTGTGGTCGGTCACCGATCTGGTGCCGGTCGGGGACCGGGTCCTCGCCGCGGGGCCGGCACAGGCCGACCCGTTCGCCGATGCGGCGGTGCTGGCCGTGACCGGCCGGGACACGGCGGTGATCGAACGGGCCGGTGGGTTCGCCAGCCACGGCCAGGCGGTTCGCCGGCTGCGGGCCGGGGGCCGGGGCCCGGTGGTGGCGGTGGACGTCGCCGGCGGGCGCAAGGTGCCCGAGGGCGCACTCGCCGCCGAGCTGACCGGTCGCTACGGTCGGTGACCACCATGGCCTTCGGATCGGTCCGCCATCACGTCCAGATCGCCCGCCCGGCCGAGGAGGTGTGGGCACTCGTGGGTGACCCGGCCAGGCTGCCGGAGTGGTGGCCCGGCATCGACGCCTGCCAGGTGACCGGCACGATGCGGGTGATCACGCTCGGCTCGGGAATCCCGATGCCCGAGGAACTGCTCGTCGTCGACCCGGTGCAGCGCCGCCTCCAATACCGGATCGCAGCGCCGATGTTCTCGTTCCACCGCAGCACGCTCGACGTGCTCGACCTCGGGGACGGCACGTGCGTGGTGGTCTACGCCGCCGACGCCGATCCCCGCACGATGGCGCTCGTCATCGCCGGCGCCGCCGCCGGCGCCCTCGACGAGCTGAAGCGGATCATGGAGGGCTCCTGATGGGACGCAAGATCCTGTTCGTCACGACCGACCAGCAGCGCTACGACACGTTGGGCTGCAACGGTGGGATCCTGTCGCGGACCCCGGTGGTGGACGGGCTCGCCGCCGCCGGTCGCCGCTACGAGCGGGCCCACCCGCAGTCGGTGGTGTGCATGCCGTCGCGCTCGACGATGCTCACCGGCCAGCATCCGAGCACCCACGGGGTGTGGATGAACGGGGTGCCGTTGCCGGACGACGCGCCGTCGGTGGCCGAGGTGCTCCACGGCGCCGGGTACCGCACTGCGCTCGTCGGCAAGCCGCACTTCGAGCCGTTCCTCGACCCGTTCGCCCGCTACCCGGAGAACCGCTTCGCCCGCTTCGGCCAGCCCGGGATCCACCGAGGCTTCGAGCACCTCGAGTTCGCGACCCATGGGGCGGTCGGTCCGTTGCACTACGCCCGCTGGCTCGCGGCGGAGCACCCCGAGGCAGTCGGAAACTTCTACCCGGTGCTCGACGGCAGCCTCGAGGTGAATGCGGCCGGGGGTGGGGCCACCGGCGCGCCGCAGGTGCACGACAACCTGATCCCGCGGGAGTGGTACCACACCGATTGGGTCGCGGACCGCACGATCGCCTGGCTCGATTCGCTCGATCCGGCCGACGACTGGTTCTGCTGGATGAGCTTCCCCGACCCGCATCATCCGTGGGATCCGCCGGCGTCGGAACTGCACCGCGTCGACTGGCGCGAGGTGCCGTTGCCGGTCGGCTACCCGGTGGAGGCAGCGGCGCGCGAAGCGATCCTGGACGCGAAGCCGAGGCACTGGCGGGCCTGGTACGACGGTCGTCTGGTGTCGAACTACGAGGCGCAACTCGCCTGGGTGCCGGCCACACTGACCGCGGATCAGGTGCGGGAGGTTAACGCCCGCAACGCTATCGAGGTCGAGCTGATCGACGAGGCGCTGGGCCGGGTGCTCGCCGCGATCGAGCGCCGGGGTTGGGGCGCCGACACCGACATCGTCTTCACCACCGACCACGGCGAGCTGCAGGGCGATTTCGGGCTGCTGTTCAAGGGTCCGTACCACGTCGACGGTCTGATGCGGCTCCCGCTGGTGTGGCGGCCGGCGCCGTCGGCCGGCGCGACGCCGTCGTCGGTGACCCGACCGGTCGGCCTGGTCGATCTGGCGCCCACGTTCTGCGCCATCGCCGGCGTGCCGGTGCCGTCGTGGATGGAGGGCCGGCCGCTGCCGGTCGACGACGTCGACGCCGACGCCCGCGGGTTCGAGCGGGTGCTCACCGAGTGGGACTCGGAGCTGTTCGGCGTGGCGGTCCACCTGCGCACGATCTACCGGGACGGCTGGGTGTGCACCACGTACCAGCCCGGCCACAGCCACGACGGCACCGAGGGCGAGCTGTACGACCTCGGGGCCGACCCGCTCCAGCAGGTGAACCGATGGGACGACCCGGCGGTGCGGTCCCATCGCGACGAGTTGGTGGCCGACCTGTGGGCCCACCAACCGCCTATGCGGTCCCCCCGGCCGCTCGTGGTAGCCCCGGTGTGAGCAGGCCCTAACCTGCCGGATTCGACGTTCACTCGTCGTTCACCCGGGGGAGGACCGATGACGAGCACCCGCTGGATCGCCGACAACGACTACGACCCGAAGTACCCGTTCTGGACGCGGGCCAACGTGGGGGAGGTGCTGCCCGATCCACCGAGCCCGGCCGGGTGGGACCTCGTGTTCGAAGGGGGCACCATCCTCGGTTGGCGCGACTGCATGACCCGTCGGCTCGGCATCGGCGACGACGAGGTGCACCCGGTCCGACCCGAGGTGATGGGCGTCTTCGGCGGGTACGCCTACCTCGGCATCACCCTGCTCCGGGTGTGGGCCGAGCGCACGCCCGGTTTCACCGCCGACGCGCTCGACGCCGCCTACTTCGCCGGGCATCCCAACATTCCGCCCTACGTCGCCGAGCCCTGGCACACCAACCCGGCCACCACGGAGGTCATGGGCGGCTGGTTGGGCTGGGTGATGGGCACCCGCGACCAGTCCGAACTCGAGGCCGACCGGCTTGCCGCCCGAGCCGTGCGCGCTGCCCGCCCCGACCTCACGGCGCTCAGCGACGTCGAACTGATCGAGCGGGCGCTGTCGCTGCGGCCGATGATCCGTGACCTGTTCAACCAGCACATCAACCAGTCGGGGGCGGCCTCCATCGGGCCCGGGGTGATCACGGCGGTCTGCACGGCCCTGGGCGACCCCACCAAGGCGATGCGGCTGCTCGCCGGTCTTGGCGGGGTGGACTCCGCCGCGCCCTCCTACGCGATGTGGGACCTGTCGCGTGCCGTGCGCGCCGACGGCACGTTGAGTGCGATGTTCGATGCCGGGACCGACGGGCTCACCGCCCGCCTGCGGGCCGAGGACTCTGCGTCGGCCCGGTCGTTCAGGGCCGCGCTCGCCGAGTTCCTCGCCGAGTTCGGCTCACGCGGGCCCAACGAATGGGACATCTACGCGCCGACCTGGGAGCTGCAGCCCGACCTGGTGCTCGCGCTGGTCGACCGGATGCGACTCGCCGCCGACGACGCCTCGCCCAAGGGGCACAACGCCGTCGCCGAGGCCGACCGCAAGGCCCTGGGGGAGGAGATCGCCGCCGTGCTCGCCGGCGACCCCGAGACCCAGGGGCAGTTCCTCGCCGCGCTCGCAGCGGCGGCGACATTCGTCCCCGGTCGCGAACGCGCCAAGACCAACATCATCCGGGTGATCCAGGAGGTGCGTCTGGCGGTGTGGGAGCTCGGCCGCCGGGCCGTCGCCCGGGGACAGATGACCGAACCCCGCGAGGCCTGCCTGCTCTTCGGCGACGAGCTGCAGACCCTGGCCGCGGGCACCCTGACCGACGTACCGGCGCTGGTGGCCGAACGCAAGGCCCACCTGGCGTGGCTCGAGTCGCTGGAGCCGCCGTTCCTGTTCGACACGCCGCCACCGCCCAACACCGAGTGGCCCCGCCGCGGCGAGCACCGGGCGCCCACCGCTGCGGTCGGCGACTCGCTGGCGGGCCTGCCCGGTTGCCCCGGGGTGGCACGGGGACGGGCCCGGGTGATCCTGCACCCGTCGGACCCGACGGCGCTCGAGCCGGGCGACGTGCTCGTCGCCCCGATGACCGATCCGGCGTGGACGCCGCTGTTCGTGCCCGCCGGCGCCGTCGTGGTCAACGTCGGCGCGCCGTTGAGTCACGCCATCATCGTCAGCCGCGAGCTCGGCATCCCCTGCGTGGTGTCGGTGAATGAGGCTACCGAACGAATCCCCGACGGGGCGCTGATCGAGGTCAACGGCGACCTCGGCACGGTGACGGTGCTCGAGCTCCCCTGATCTCGGGTTGCTTCGCCGCTGGTCATTGCGTGGCCGTGCCGGTGGGCAAGGCCACGCAATGGCCTTCGTAGAGCCGGCTCCACTCGTCGAACCACAGGTACTGCCACAGCGAGACCTGCCGGGTGATCGTCGTGAACTTGGGGAAGCCGATGCCAAGCTGCCATGGCTCGAGAACGACGAAGTTGTTGACGATCGAAAGATCGGACTGGTGCGCCTGGTCGTCCCGGTGAAGGCCGGCGTGTTCGTAGTCGATGTCGAACCCGTGACGCCGCAGGCACGACAGCCACAGGATCTGCTCGTTGAAGTAGCGAGCCCAGTTGCCAGCGATCAGCTCCGGGTCCGGCTTCGGCCGTCCCCGGAGCCAGGCGGCGTTTGTCGCTTCATCGACGAGTGGTGCGTTCCACAACCGGCGCACGTCGGACGTGCGTCCGATGTGGACGCAGTCGGACGGGTGGAACAGGTACCCGGCCATCGTCGAGGAAGGGCGGGTGGCGATCGAGGCCGTGAGCAGCCGCTCCTCGAACACCCGCAGGTCCGGGTGCCGATCGGCGTGGACGCCGATCCATTCGACGAACCCGTCGTGGTGCAGCGGCGTGTCGTTGCGCAACTTGATCGCCCAGGGGCGCTCGGCGTGCGTCAGGCCGCTGCGTGTGGACGTGATCATGCGGTTGGTGTTGAACGGCTTGCCGCTGTCGGAGCCGTCCCAGGCCCGGTAGTTGGCCGACCCGGGGTCGTCGTTGAGCACCACCTCGTCGGCATCGAGGCCCGCGACCTCTGCGCCCTTCCAGGTCGACACGATGAGTTGCGCGCCGGGCAGGACGCGCCGGATCGAAGCGACCGTGCCGGTGAGCAAGTCGTTGGCGGGACCCTGCACGACGACGGAGAAATCGGTGGGTGCAGTCGGGGAGTTCTTCAACGCAGCCTCCAGGCGGTCACCCATACCGTCGGCCCGGTGGAGCAGTTCTTGACGGTTTGCATCGTCGGCACCGACGACCCCGGGTCGGCCAACTCCCGGGCCTGTGACGGCTCAGACCGCGGCAAGCCGTTCAACACCTACCGCATGATCACGTCCACACGCAGCGGCCTGCCGCACGCCGAGCGCCCCTGGGCGATCAAGTTGCGCAACG
>JBEIFW010000043.1:0-21415 GCA_040382215.1 Acidimicrobiales bacterium | reverse complement strand
CGCCTCCTCGACGGTGCCGTCGGTGAGCCGTCGCCACTGGTCCGGGTGGACCAGCAGGGCCCGTAGGCCGTTGCCGAGCGCGTTCACCGTCGCCTCGTGCCCGGCGTTGAGCAGCAGCACCACCGTAGAGCGGCGCTCGGCCGCTGACAGGCCGAGCGGGACGAGCGCGTCGGGCAACCCGTCGACGTAGGCGGCGAACTCGACCGCCGCTGCTTCGGCCGCCGCCCGCTGCTCGGGTGGCGGCGCCACTTCGTAGAGCCGGACCATGGCGTGGGACCAGTCCAGGAGCCGGGGTCCGTCGGCGCGGGGCACGCCGAGCAGGTCGCAGATCAGCGACACCGCAAACGGTCCGGCGTAGTCGGCGAGGAGATCGACGGCATCACCGTCGCGCAGCCGGGCGAGCACCGGCTCGAGCAGTTCGGCCGCGAGGGTCTCGATGGCCGGACGCCTCGCCGCCACCGCCGAGGGCGCGAACAGCCGGGCGACCTGGGCCCGCAACCGTTCGTGGTCCGGGCCCTCGAGGTCGAGCAGCGACCAGCGCTCCAGGGTCGAGAAGGCGGGGCAGTCGGGACGCGGCGGCGCACCGGTGGCCGGGTCGACGCGTCCGAGGCGGCGGTCCCGCAACGCCGCAGCGACCTCGGCGTGCCGGCACAGCAACCATCCGCCGCGGGTCGCGTCCGGGACGAGCGGCGCAACGTCCCGGGCGGTGGCGAGCGCCGGATACGGGTCGGCGACGGCGAGCGTGCGAAGGTCGAGCGGCGGGGCGGCGGACGGAGGGGCGGGGGTCACGGCGGCCACGAGGGTAGGTGTGCCAGCGTTGTGCTGTCGTGCGGCGCCGTGCCGCTGATGAACCTGTTGCTCGCCCTGCGGGCAGCGGCACGGGTGTCGACGCTGTTCTTCCTCACCCCGGCGCTGTCGGCCGCCGACGGGGCAGTGCGCTGCGGTGTGCGCCTCGGCTGGATCACCCTGCCCGGCCTCGCCGTGTCGGCGGTCGGGGTGCCGCTCACCAGCCGCCGCTGAGCGGCACGCGATCTCGACGGCATCCGCACGAACGGCTCACACGCTGCTCACAAGTGGGCGTGATGCTGGTACCCAGGACGCAAGCACCGTCCACCACGAACGGAGACAACACCATGCACACCAAGATCGTCGTCGCCACCCTCGCTGGCCTGCTCACCGTCGGCGCGGCTTTGCCGGCCTTCGCAGCCGAGTCCGCCCCGGGGGCAAAGGCGGCCGACCCCGCAACCGTCGCCGCCCGCTGCGAGAAGGTGAAAGCAGTGCTCGACCGGGCCCCGCAGGCCACCGCCAAGGTCGACCAGGCGCTCGCCAAGCTCGACGAACGGATCGCCGCCGCCAGCTCGGCTGGTCGGACCAGGGTCGTCGGCAAGCTGACGGCGAAGCGTGGGGAGGTGGCGCAGAAGCGTTCCGCGCTCACGACGCGCATCGCGACGTTGCAGGAGAAGTACACCGAGAAGTGCTCGCCGGCGGCGGGCTGAGCGAAAACGGGTGGTCGGCCCGGCGCGCCCGGTAGCGTCCGACGCCGTGCCGGGCCGACCGACCGCCGCCGGGATCGACCGCCATCCCCACCTCGCCGAGCCGCTGCCGGCGGGGTGGGTCCGTGTCGATCTGCACTCGCACACGATGCACTCGGGCGACTCGACGACCACCTACGACGAGATCGAGGACGCCGTTGTCGCCTCCGGCATCGACGTGCTGTGCATCACCGATCACAACGCCGTCCGGGGTGGTCAGGAGCTCGTCGGTCGCCTGCCGTGCCGGGTCGTCGTGGGGGAGGAGCTACGGACGCATCACGGTGAGGTCATCGGGTTGTTCCTCACCGAGCGGGTCCCGATGGGCATCCCCCCGATGGAAGCGGCCGAGCGGATCCGGGCGCAGGGCGGCCTCGTCTACGTCCCTCATCCGTTCGACCCGATCCGTCGCAATCTCGTGCAGCCGGCGCTCGACGAACTCGTGGCCGCCGGGCTCGTGGATGCGATCGAGGCGTTCAACGCGAAGACGTCGCTCCAGCACCTGAACCGCCAGGCGGCCGAGTACGCCGAGCGCCACGAGCTGGCGGCCGGTGCCGGTTCCGACGCCCACGTCCCCGAGGCGATCGGCGCCGCCTACGTCGAGATGCCTGATTTCGATTCCCCGGCGCAGTTCCTGGACTCGCTCCGCCGTGGCAGGGTGATAGGCCACCACAGCGACCCGGCGCGCCGCTGGCGCCCGAGGATCGTGCCCTCGACCGGCGGCTGATCCCGCCGGGCCTACGTCCGGGAGCCCTCGTGCCCATCGTCCACGCCCTCGTGCTCGGCCTCGTACAGGGCCTTTCGGAATTCCTCCCGATCTCCTCGAGCGGCCATCTGATCCTGGTGCCTTGGCTGTTCGGCTGGAACGACCTCGAGAACCCGAGCGTGTCCAAGGCCTTCGACGTGGCGCTCCACATCGGCACCCTGGTCGCCGTCGTCGCGTACTTTCGCGCCGACCTCTGGTCATACGTGCGCAACGGGCTCAGGGCGCTGGTCGACCCCGTCGCCCGCCGCGCGCCCGAGGGTCGGTTGCCGTGGTTGCTCGTCGTGTCGGCCGTCCCGGCGGCGGTGGCGGGCGCACTGTTCGAGAAGGCCATCGAAGAGGACCTCGGGACGATTCCGCTCATCTCGGTGTCGTTGGTCGGGTTCGGGCTGCTCCTGTGGTGGGCCGATCGCCGTCGCGGGACGCGACGGGTCGAGGAGTTCGGCCTTCGGGACGCCCTGCAGCTCGGCAGCGCGCAGATCCTGGCCCTGAATCCGGGCACCTCGCGATCGGGAATCACGATCACGGCTGCCCGGCTGAGCGGGTTCGACCGGGACGCCGCAGCGCGCCTGTCGTTCCTCATGAGCCTCCCGGTCACGTCCGGAGCGGTCGTGTTCAAGGTGGGCAAGCTCGTGGCCAATGGCATTCCCGATGGGCTCGTCGCACCGATGCTGGTGGGTATCGCCGCAGCGGCGGTGTCCGGCTGGTTGGCGGTCTGGGGCACGATCCGGCTCGTGCGCACCCGCAGCTTCGGCCCGTTCGTGGCGTACCGCACGGTGCTCGGCGTCGGCTGCCTCGTGCTCTACACCTTCCGGTGACCCACCGGCTCCCGTGACGCACCTGCTCGATCAGGACGTGCGAAGGATGAGCATCGCCCGTCGGTCGTGGATGGCGGTCGCGACCAGGACGACGGCGTCGGCCGGAACGGCCACGGTCACCGCCCGGTCGTCGACGCCGGCCACGACCCCGGACACCGGCCGGCCGATGTCGCCGTCGAGTTCGCCGATCGCCATCACCTCGACGGCGTCACCCACCCGGACGGGCAGACCGACCTCGCCTCGGGCGACCGCCAGGCCGCGCCAGCCGGGTGGGATGGCGGCGGCGGTCGGCGAGGATGCGGTGCCGGCGATGGCCACGCCGGTGACGACGGTTCCCGCCGCGAGCGGATGGCGGGCCCTGGCAGTTCGGGGGAGCGTCTCCATCGCGCCGTCGGGTAGCGCAGCGACCGGGATCGTGCGGGCCGTCACCACACCGTCGAGCACGGCGCCGGCCTCGACGGCTTGCGTCGTGACGAGCACCGTGCGCGCCTCACCCCAGGCGTCTCGGGCAGCGGCGGCCTGCGCAGTGAGCCACCACGTGCACCCGGTCACGAGGCCGCCGGCGAAGATCAACGCCGCGAGCCGCAACAGTCGGCGCCGACCCCACGCTCGCCGAAGCTCGAGCAACGGGAACGAACGGGTCGTGGTCTGTCGACGGAGCATGGCGTCCTCCTCGGAACGTGCCGGGGGTCGCCGTTTCGTAGCGTAGCGGCCTTCGGGTTCCGGTCGAGGCCGCCGGCGCCGCAGGGGCGGGCGAGGTCGTCGGCGTCGAACCCCCGGTGGTCGAACCGGAGTCGGACGATTGGGCCGGCGCGGACGACGAGGCCGAGGACGACGCCATCGAGGACGATGTTTCGGCAGAACGGTCTGACGTCGACGTCGACGTGCTCGACGAGCCTCGACTGTCGTTCTTGTAGAAGCCGCTGCCCTTGAAGGTGATGCCGACCGGTTGGAACACCTTTTTCACGGGGCCGCCGCACGCGTCGTGAACGGTCAAGGTCGGGTCGCTGAAGCTCTGCTGCACCTCGAACACGTCGTCGCAGGACTGGCATCGGTAGACGTAGGTGGGCATGGCGTCCTCGCAACCGCTAGCACTCGCAGGGGTCGAGTGCTAAGGCTAGCGCAGCAGCGCCGCGACACCACGGGCGGGACCCGCCCCTAGGGTCGCCGCATGCGGGTGCGCAAAGCGGTCATCCCGGCGGCCGGTTGGGGCACGCGGTTCCTCCCGGCCACCAAGGCGGTGCCCAAGGAGATGCTGCCGGTGGTCGACAAGCCGGGCATCCAGTACGTCATCGAGGAAGCGGTCGGCGCAGGCATCACCGACGTGTTGTTGGTGACCGGACGCACGAAGCGGGCCGTCGAGGACCACTTCGACCAGGCTCCCGAACTCGAAGCGGCCCTCGAGCGCTCCGGAAAGTACGAACAGGCGGCTTCGATCCGCGCCATCGCGAACCTGGCCGAGGTGCACGTGGTGCGTCAGCACGCGCCACTCGGCCTCGGGCACGCCGTCGGGCTCGCCCGGCGGCACGTGGGCGACGAGCCGTTCGTCGTCCTGCTGCCCGATGATCTGATGGCCCCGGGCTCGGGTCTGTTGCGCGCCATGGTCGAGGCGCACGAGCGCAACGGCGGGTCGGTGCTTGCGCTCAAGCGGTTCGGGCTGGCGGAAATCTCCGCATACGGCGTCGTCGCCCCGTCGGGTCCGGCCGATGCCGCTGGCCTCGTCTCGGTCGTCGACATGGTCGAGAAGCCAGCGGCCGTCGACGCCCCGTCCGACCTGGCGATCATGGGGCGCTACCTGCTGACGCCGGCGATTTTCGACCACATCGACGCGCTGGTCCCCGGCGCCGGCGGGGAACTGCAACTCACCGACGCGATGCGGACGCTGTGTCGCCAGGAGCCGTTCCACGGGCTCGTGTTCGACGACGGCCGGTTCGACACCGGCAACAAGCTCGACTGGCTGCGGGCGACGGTGGAGCTTGCGCTGCGCCACTCGGAGCTCGGCCCGGGGTTCCGTTCGGTGCTCGACGACATCGCCCGCCGGGAGGGCCTCGGCCGTCCGTGACGACGCCATCGGCGACGACGCTCAGGCCAGACGCCGCCAGATGCCATCGAGGTCGAGAGCGAATCCGAGGGCGTCCACCGAGAGCTCGACACCGTGTCCGACCCGCCAGTGCCCGGCGTCGAGGCACTCGTAGCGGTGCACGGCGGGCCGGACCGACAGGCTCTCGGTATCGACGACGACCGTGCGAACGTCGAGGCTCATCCCCGGCACGATCCCGGCGGCGACGAGCCGCCGAATCGGGAAGACCGTCGGGTGGATGGTGCCGGCGACGTGGAGGTCGGTGCAGCCGGTGAGTTCGTCGCGCACGGACCCGTTCACCTCGCCCCAGGTGCCCGACCCGTCGTTGGCGAGCCACAGGTCCGGCTCGACCTGATCTCGGAACAGCAGTAGCTGACGGGGCCGCCAGTCGGCGCCCAGTCGCACCACGTACTGGACGTCCAGGCCCGACACGGTGCCTTCCACCACCCACCCGCCGTTCTCAAACCGCTCGAACACGGTCTCCGTCGTCCGGTCGTCCCAGCTCGCCCACTGGGCGTGATGTTCGGGAGTGGGCCACTCGGACACGCCGCCATCCTGGCATCGGGGGCCCGATCGCTAGCGTCGAGGAGGTGATCCCGCTCGACGACGCCCGCCGCTCCGTGCTCGAGGCCTGCCACCCGCTCGCCTCCTGCGAATTCGATCTCGCCGAGGCGCTCGGGCTGGTGATCGCAACGGATGTGACCGCCGCCGAGGACGTGCCGCCGTTCGCCAACACCGCGGTCGACGGGTACGCCGTCGTCGCCGCCGACACCGCCGGGGTGCCGGTCGAGCTGCCCGTCGTCGCAACCGTCGCCGCCGGCGGCCATCGCAGCGAGCCCCTCGGACGAGGCCAGGCGATCCGGATCATGACCGGCGCGCCGATGCCGCCGGGCGCTGATGCCGTGGTGATGGTCGAGGACACCGAGCGGGTCGGTGCCGACGGGACGGACATCGTGCGCATCCGGCGCTCGGCGCGTTCGGGTGATGCCGTTCGAGCAGCCGGCAGCGACGTGCGCGCCGGTGAGGTGGTGCTGCGCGCCGGCACCGAGTTGCGACCGGCCGACCTCGGGGTGCTGGCCTCGATCGGTCGCCGGCGGATCGTGGCGCATCCTCGGGTGCGGGTCGCCGTGCTCTCCACGGGCGACGAACTCGTCGAGGGCGATGCGCCGCTCGGGCCGGGTCAGATCCGGGAGTCGAACAAGACCATGCTGCTGGCCTGCGTCGCGCGCCTCGACGCCGTTGCAGTCGACGTCGGGGTCGTACGCGACGACGAGGCGGTCCTGGAGGGCGTCTTGCGCGATGCCGCCCGCTCCTGCGATGCCATCGTCACCTCCGGTGGCGTCTCGATGGGCGACTTCGACGTCGTGAAGGCTGTCTTGTCCCGGATCGCCGACATGCGCTGGATGCAACTTGCGATCAAACCGGCGAAACCGTTCGCGTTCGGTCTGCTCGACGACGGCACCGGCCGGCGGGTCCCGGTGTTCGGTCTCCCGGGCAACCCGGTGTCGTCGCTGGTCAGCTTCGAGGTCCTCGCCCGCCCTGCACTGCGGCGAATGGCGGGCCACCCAGACCACCGTCTCGATCGGCCCCGCGTGCTGGCAGTCGCCGATGAACCGCTGCGCCGCCGGCACGACGGAAAGCTCCATCTGGCCCGTGTACACGGCTCCTTCGGGGCCGACGGACGCTGGCACGTCCGCTCGAGCGGCGAGCAGGGCAGCCACCAACTCGCTGCGACCGCAGCGGCCAACAGCCTCGCGCTGGTGCCCGACGGCGACGGGATCGCGGCCGGTGCCGACGTCGAGGTGCTCTTGCTGACCTGAGCGAGACTTCCTGCGTCCTACGTAGACTCGGGCGCCGTGGCGCATCAAGACCTCGTCGACCCGTTCGGCCGGACCGTGCGCGACCTGCGGATCTCGGTCACCGACCGGTGCAACTTCCGGTGCACCTATTGCATGCCCGAGGAGGGGATGCGGTGGTTGCCACGCGATCAGGTGCTGACGTTCGAGGAGATCGAGCGTCTGGCCCGAATCATGGTGGAGCACTTTGGGGTCGACGGCCTACGCCTGACCGGCGGTGAGCCGACGGTCCGGGCACACCTGACGGTGCTCGTCACCAAGCTGGCCCGTCTGCGGGTGCCGGAGTCCGTGCCCTCCCCGTACGCGGGCCGCAAGCCTGACCTGTCGATCACCACCAATGGAGCGACCTTCCGCTTGTTGGCCCACGAGTTGCGCGATGCCGGTCTCGACCGGGTAAACGTGAGCCTCGATTCGCTCGATCGGGACAAGTTCGCCCGCATGACCCGGCGCGACGAGTTGCACCGGGTGCTCGATGGGATCGAGGCCGCCAAGGAGGCCGGATTCTCGCCGGTCAAGGTGAACGCGGTCATCGAGCGAGGGGTGAACGACGACGAGATCGTGCCGCTGGCCCGTTGGGCTCGGGAAACAGGGGTCGAGCTGCGGTTCATCGAATGGATGCCGCTCGACGCCGACGGGGCCTGGGGTCGGGCGAAGGTCGTCAGTCAGGACGAGATCGTGGCGGCGTTGGCGGCGGCGTTCCCGCTCGAACCGGTGCCGAATCGGGGCGCGGCGCCGGCGGACACCTGGCGCTACACCGACGGCGCCGGCACGGTCGGGGTCATTCCAACGGTCACCAAGCCGTTCTGCGGCGATTGCGATCGGGTGCGCCTGACCGCCGAGGGTGGATTCCGCACCTGCCTGTTCGCCACCCGCGAGTTCGATCTGCGGGCGTTGCTTCGGGGAGGTGCCGACGACGACACCCTGGTGGCCGAGATTGCTCGGGCGGTCGGTACGAAATGGGCGGGCCATGCGATCGGACAGGTGCATTTCATCCGGCCGTCGAAGTCGATGAGCCAGATCGGCGGCTGAGCGGTGATCGGTGCGCCGTCGCCCGGTCCCGTTGCAGCCCGAGTCCTAGACTCGGCAGCGTGTCCGAACTGAGCTTCACCCACCTGGACCCGCTCGGTCGGGCACGAATGGTGGACGTCACGCCGAAAGAACCCACGTACCGGCGGGCGATCGCTCGATGCAAGGTGTTCATGAAACCGGAGACGACCACGGCGATCGCCAACCGCGAGGTGAAGAAGGGCGACGTCCTCTCCGTTGCTCGTGTCGCCGGTATCCAGGCGGCCAAGCGCACGGCGGACCAGATTCCGCTGTGCCACCCGGTGCTGGTCGGATCGGTGTCGGTGAACTTCGAACTCGACGACGAGTTCGTCCTGGTCGAGGCAACGGTCGACACCATCGATCGCACGGGTGTCGAGATGGAGGCCATGCATGCGTGCTCGATCGCGGCCCTGACGATCTACGACATGTGCAAGTCGGCGGACCGTGGCATGGTCATCGGCGAACTCACCCTGTGGGAAAAGACCGGTGGGCGGTCGGGCACCTATCGACGCACTACCGATTGAGCCGCCCCGGGTGGCTGAGACACCGTCGGAAGAAATCGTCGTTCTCATTGCCGTTGTGTCGCGTTCCGTCGTAGAATCGTAATGATGTTCTTCCGGACCGGTGAGCGTGACCAAGGCGCAGGATCCAGGGGTGTCGTTGGATGGCGTCCTAAGCTCACTCTGAAGCAAGGCAGGCACGGAGCGTGACGAAGTTGCTGTTGGTCGTGATCGCAGTGATGTGGATCGTGGTGCTGGTTCCGCCGCTTCTCCGCTCGCGGACCGACGCTCGCCCTGGCGATTCGATCGTGTCCTTTCGCCGGCAGCTGACGACCCTGCAGCGCTCGGCGCCCTTCTCGGGCCGGCCCTCCGGGGGGCACATCACCCTGGGCCAGGCATCGGCTCGTCCGCTCAGCGCCGTGCCGTCGGCACGGACGATGGCCCAACCCGTCGGTGATCCGAGGGCGACGCTCGCCCGGTACGCCGCACGGCGTCGGCGCCAGTCCGTTCTCCTGCTCCTCGCCGGGTCTTGCTTGGCGACCGCTGTGATCGCCGGCTCGCTGTACTCGCCGACGTGGTGGTACGTGAACTTCCTGCTGGACGCAGTGCTTGCGGGGTACGTGTATCTCCTCGTCCGGATCCGGAAGAACGAGCAGTCCCGGGCTCGGCGTATGCCCGAGCGTTCGTGGTCGCGGGCTGCGTGAGAGTTCTTGCGTCGGGCGGGCGTGGCGCCGTTCGCAGGCGCTAGAGTCCGCTCGCTCCGTCGGGGGTGTAGCTCAGTTGGTAGAGCGCAACAATCGCACTGTTGAGGCCAGGGGTTCGATTCCCCTCACCTCCACCGAAGGTGACGATAAGGCCGGCCCGTAGGGTCGGCCTTTCGGCGCTCGGGGCCCCGGACCTTCGGGCGCTGAACGTTCGGGCGCTGAACGAGCAGGGCCGGCGTCAGAGCAGGGTGGACCATCGCTGCAGCGGTGTGACGATCTCGAGGCGACCTGTTCGGGGCAGGTCGTCGATCAGGAGCACCGCCCGTCCGGCGACGGGGATGACCCGCACCGGCACCGGCCGGTCGTCGACGGTGGTGCGCACTGCGCCTGCGGTCGAGACGAGGGCGATGAACGCGCCGGGCCAGCTCGCAACGTCACCGGGAGCGACGAGGCGCTCTTCCCGGCCGTCGAGGCGGACGACCGCCGTCCCCAAGCCATCCCGGATCTCCGTTCGAAGGCGCCAGGCGGCGCCGGTCGGTGTCGTGCCTGAGGCTGCGATCCGGACGCTGGTCGGCGAGCCCGAGCGGGAGAAGGCCCCGGCCCAGCGGCGGAACCCTTCGTCGTCGGTCACCTCGAGGCGCCGCGCGACGTCGACGAGCCCCTCGGTGGTGGCGCCCTCCCAGCGGATGGCGACCACCCCCTCCTCGAAGGGCACGACGAGGCGGCCCTCGAGGAGCCATCCGGAGCGGGCTCGGACGGTCCGCGCGGAGGCCGCGATACCGAGTGGGATCGCCTCGGCGGCTGCGGGACCCTCGACCCGCATCATCGCAGCGAGCTGCTCACGGTCGAGCGGCTCCGGCCAGACGGACACGCTGGCGCCGTTGTCGAACTCGAGCGCAAGCGAGCGGGCACCGGAATCGAGGCCGGGGATGGCGACGAACCCGACCGGCGTCGTCGGCCGAGTCGCCTCCAGCGGCTCCCAGGCAACTTCTCGCACGTCGGGCGGCTCGAGCCGGACGAATCGGAGACGCCGTCGGCCGTCGCCCCCGTCGAGCGTTGCGCCCGGCTCGGACCGTTCCACCCGGACGAGCTGCGCGCCGTCGGGTGGGGGTTCGAGCACCACCAGCAATTCGCGCGGCGACAGGACCGGCGGTACCGCCGGCGGTCGCTCACGTTCGGGGCTCGGGGCCACCAGGACGGCGGTGCCGAGCGTGCCGACCGCCAGCAGCGCGCCCCCGAGGGCGACTGTGGCGCGCCGACCGTTCACGACGTGAGCGCCTGCACAAGATCGTTGGACTCGCGTGCGCGCAGCGCGGCGTTCACCGACTGTCGCTCGAGTATCTGTTCCAGGGTCTTGGCCCCCTGGGGTATCGGGTGCTCGCTGAAGAAGGCGCGCGCCTCGGCGACCTCGTGCGGTCGAGACAGGAGCTTCACCGGATCGACCATGCGGATGTGGGTGTTCGAGGGAAACGCAGCGAGCAGTTCGCTCCAGTGCTCACGGACGAACCGGAAGGCCCGTGCGCCGTGGTCGCGATGCGCAATGGCTCGGGCGAGCAGGTACGGGGCGTTCTGCGTGCGCACCTCTCCGGAGCGAGCGAGCGAGAGCATCGCATCGAACTCTGCGATCGCCGGGAACTCGGCCAGCGCATACAGGAAACGGAGTTGCTCCTGTGGTGTGCCGGCAGTCCGGAACCGCTCGACGAACACGGCGAAGTCAGCCGCCGTCCCGCACGCAGCGACCACGGCGGTGCAGGCGGCCGCCAGATTCGGCTCGACGGCCGTCGGATCCTCGAGGATCCGCTCGTGCAGGGCGCGAGCGGTCGCCTGGGCTGCGGGATCCTGGCCCAGGACGGCCAACGCCGACACGAGTGCCGCCCGCAACTGGGCGTCGAGGTCTCGCTCGCCGTCCTGAGGGTCCCAGCCGAGACGACCGAGCGCCGGCTCGACCAGGTGTCGAACCCGGCCCCGGAAGGCCTCGAGCGCTGCACCGTCGAGGAGGCGGCCGATCGCCCGCAGCCCATTGAGCAGCAGGGTCCACACGGGCAGCTCCGTCTCGCTGCCGCAGCCCTCGGCCAAACGGAGAAAGTCCGCAGCGCGACGATGCCCGGCCACGGTCGCCGCCCATAGGTCGTCGACGACGGCATAGCGCTCGGGGGTCGACAGCCCGGCGAAGGTGGCACCGAGCAACCGGTCGCCCAGTGAACGGTCGTAGGCGACGCGCAGAAAGCCATGAGCGCCTGCGTTCGCCACGACCGCGGCGTCCTGGTGGAGCAACGGGAGCCGGACGGGCCGGTCCTCGAGCAGGACGCGCTCGAGCCGGACGTCCTCACCGTGTTGCTGTCGCACGAGGAGCGGGACGACGTAACTGGTCGGATCCTCGCCGGAGAACAGGAACCGGCTCTGGTCGATCACGACCTCGTCGCCCGAGAGGTGGACCGTCACCAAGGGATGGCCCTGCTGCCAGATCCACGAGTCCATGATCCGTCGGACCGGCTCGCCGGTTGCAGCTTCGAGGTCGTCCCAGAGGTCGGAGGTCTCCGTGCAGCCGTACGAGTGGCGCGTGAGGTATCGACGTACGCCGTTCCGGAACCTGTCCTCGCCGAGATACTGCTGGAGCATGCGGAGCAGCGCAGCGCCTTTTTCGTAGGTGAGGACGTCGAACATGCCCTCGGCGTCGCTCGGGGAGACGACCTCGAACTCGATCGCCCGGGTGGAGCTCAGCGAGTCGACCTCGAACGCCGTCGTGCGGCTGAGGTTGAACGACACCCAGCGCTCCCAGTCGGGTCGCAGCACGTCGATCGCTGCGACCTCCATGAAGGTGGCGAACGCCTCGTTGAGCCAGATGCCGTTCCACCAGCGCATCGTGACGAGGTCACCGAACCACATGTGCGCGAGTTCGTGGGCGACGACATCGGCGAGCACCTGTCGCTCGGACGTGGTGCCCGTCGCCGGATCGACCAGGAGGAGGTTCTCCCGGTACGTCACGCAACCGAGGTTCTCCATGGCGCCCGCAGCGAAGTCGGGAAGCGCCACCATGTCGACCTTGTCGGACGGATACGGGATCCCGTAGTAATCCTGGAACCACGAGAGCGAGGCGGCTCCGATCTCGAGACCGAACCCGGTGAGGTGACCCTTGCCCGGCACGTGGACGATCCGCATCGGCACGCCGCCGGCGTCGACCCAAGGCGTGGCCTCGAGTGGACCGACGACGAACGCCACGAGGTAGGTCGACATGGGCATGGTGTCGGCGAATCGCACGGCCACGGTTCCTGGGCGGTCAGCGAGGGGGGTGCGTCCGATCTCCCGCGTGTTCGAGATGGCGAGGTTGCCGTCGTCGACGATCAGGGTCGTCGCAAACACCGCCTTGAAGTCAGGTTCGTCCCAGCAGGGAAAAGCCCGGCGGCAGTCGGTCGGTTGCATCTGCGTGGTTGCCACCGTGTGGCTTCGGCCCTCGTCGTCCTGGTAGGTCGACCGATAGAAGCCTCGCAGCTTGTCGTTGAGTGTGCCCCGGAACGTGAGGCGGATCGTCGCCGCGCCAACGGCGATCGGCGCAGCGAGACGGAGACGGCACCGCTCGGTCTCGGCGTCGAGTTCGACGGTCACCGGACCGAGCCCGTCGACGGACGCCTCGTCGATCTCGAGCTCGGCGGCGTTGAGAACGATCACGGCCGTGGGTTCACGCACCTCGACCGACACCGTGACCGACCCCGAGAAGGTCGCCCGGGCAAGCGCCGGTTCGAGCACAAGGTCGTACCGGGTCGGGATCACGGTCCGGGGAAGCCGGTACGGGTCGTCAGCCACCGCACGAGCGTACGGGACGACGGTGGCGCGGGTCAGGGGCGGTCTCCGATCGGCCCTGCTCGTGGCCGTGCCCTGCACAGCGGTACGGTCCCTCCCCCGTGGACGCTGGCTTCGACGTGGTGGGCATCGGGAACGCACTCGTCGACGTGATCTCCCATCACGGCGACGAGTTCCTCCGAGCCGAGGGGCTGGTGAAGGGCTCGATGACGCTCATCGATACGGAGCGGGCGATCGGTCTACATCGGTCGATGGGATCGGGCGTGGAATTGTCAGGTGGGTCGGCGGCCAACACCATCACCGGCGTCGCCAGTTTCGGCGGGAGAGCGGCCTACGTGGGCAAGGTGGCCGCTGACGACCTCGGGCAGATGTACGGCCACGACCTTCGTGCCGTCGGCGTGACCTTCGCCCACCGTCCCGACGGCACGACGATCCCGACGGGTCGATGCCTGATCGTGGTGACCCCCGATGCCGAGCGCACGATGAACACCTTCCTCGGGGTGTCGTCGTTGCTCGGACCCGACGACGTCGACCTCGAGGTCGTCGCGAACGGTCGCGTCGTCTACTTCGAGGGCTACCTCTTCGACCGTGACGCCGCCAAGGAGGCGTACTTCCTTGCCGCCCGGACTGCACATCAGCACGGCCGGAAAGTGTCGCTCTCGCTCAGTGACTCGTTCTGCGTAGACCGCCATCGGGCCGATTTCCTTCGGCTCATCGAGGGTGAGGTCGACGTGTTGTTCGGCAATCGCGACGAACTGCTCTCGCTCTACCAGACCACGTCGCTGGACGAGGCGATCGCCTCGGTGCGTGGCCACTGCGAGATCGCTGCGATCACGTTGGGGGCCGAGGGCTCGCTCGTGGTCACGGACCGAGACGTGCTGCACTCGCCTGCCGAGCCGGTACAACGCGTCGTCGACACGACTGGCGCAGGTGATCTGTACGCCGCGGGCTTCCTGTTCGGTCTGTCGGCCTCGGCACCGCTGGGCGAATGTGCTCGGCTCGGTGCGGTTGCTGCGGCCGAGGTGATCTCGCACGTCGGGGCGCGGCCGCTGGTGTCCCTGCGCACCCTCGCCGGCCTGGACTGAGTCGACAGGAATCCTGCCTTCGACCTCACGCAACGGCGGAACCGGTCGATACACTGCCCACAGCGAAGGGGAGTATCCCTCAGCGGCGTCATCGTCATCACGGTCTGCGGGCCCGGTGGCGCCGGTCCTGATGCGTCGGGGCGGGAGAGACCTTCGGCCGAACCTTGGTTCCGCCGAAAGGGCCTCTACCGTGACGTCCGTGGACATCTCCCCCAGCCGAACGACCTCCTGGTACTCACTGGACGGCTCGACCGTTCTCGATCGTCTGTCGGTCGACGCCTCGACAGGTCTCGATGACGACGAGGTCCGGTCCCGCTTGGCCGAGAGCGGTCCGAACCGCCTGGCAGATCCGCCGAAGCGACCGAAGTGGCGTGCGTTCCTCGACCAGTTCCGTGACGCGCTGATCCTCATCCTTCTCGGGGCGGCGGTCGTGAGTGCGGTCGTATCGCAGGAGGCGAAGACCCCGATCGTGATCGCCGCGGTCGTCCTGTTGAACGCAGTGCTCGGGTACGTCCAGGAGCAGCGGGCGGAGAAGTCGCTCGAGGCATTGAAGAAGATGCTCGTCGCCCGGGCCAAGGTGCGCCGGAACGGGCGGATGGAGGAGATCGACACCGCCGATGTGGTGCCGGGTGACATCGTCCTCGTCGAGGCCGGGGATCGGATTCCGGCCGACGGCCGGCTGCTCGTGGCGACGAACCTCGAGATCGAGGAGGCGGCTCTCACCGGCGAGAGCGTGCCGTCGGTTAAGGACGTGGCGGTGATCGACCGCGGCGAGGTGCCGCTCGGTGACCGCAGGAACCTGGCATTCATGAACACCACGGTCACCCGAGGTCGAGCGGAATTGGTCGTGACCGCCACGGGGATGGAGACCGAGCTCGGACGGATCGCCGGCCTGCTGCGGTCGACGGAATCGGAACGGACCCCCCTACAGCAGCAACTCGACGCACTCGGTCACAAGCTCGCCATGCTGGCCGGGGTCGTCGTCGTGCTCGTGTTCGCCATCGGACTGATCCGGGGCGAGTCGTTCGCGGACCTATTCCTCCGGGCGGTCGCCCTGGCGGTTGCCGCCATCCCCGAAGGCCTCCCGGCCGTGGTCGCCGTGACCCTTGCGCTGGGCACGGTGGCGATGGCCAAACAGCACGCCATCGTGAAGAAGCTTGCGAGCGTCGAGACGCTCGGATGTACGAGCGTCATCTGTTCGGACAAGACCGGGACCCTCACGCTCAACCAGATGACGGCGGTGTCGCTGTGGTTCCAAGGTCGTGTGCACGAGGTGTCCGGGTTCGGCTACTCGACCGAGGGTCAGATCGGTCGCAAGCCCGGAGACGACCCGCTCGTGCTCGACGAGGCACTCGTGCCCATGGCGTTGTGCGCCGATGCCGAGGTGCGCGACGGCAGCATCGTCGGCGACCCGACCGAGGCCGCTTTGGTCGTGCTCGCCGCCAAGGGTGGCTTGGACGCCCCCAGCGTGCGGGCCGAGCATCCGCGCCTTGCCGAGGTCCCCTTCGACTCGGCCAACAAGTTCATGGCCACGTTCCACCGCATGGAGACCCCGTCGGGTCCGGTCGTGCGGATGTTTGCGAAGGGTGCGCCCGACGTCCTGCTCGCCCGGGCGGCTTCGGTCCTCGGCAGTGATGGCGCAGTGGCGCATGACGAGAACCGTCGGCTGGGATCCCAGGGGCTTCGGGTGCTCGCCGTTGCCCAGCGGGACCTCCCGGAGTCGGTGTTCACGGAGTTCGTCGATGACGGCGGCGACGTCGTGGATCTGGTCGATCAGCTCCAGGTGGTCGCCCTAGCCGGCATCGTCGACCCCGCCCGGCCCGAGGCGAAGCTGGCGATCGCCGAGTGCCGCAGCGCCGGTATCCGGGTGAAGATGATCACGGGCGACCACGCCGCTACTGCCGCCGCCATCGGTTCCGAACTCGGCCTCGACGGAGCGGCGGTGTCGGGTGCGGATCTCGACGCGATGACCGACGACGACCTTCGAGCGCGCATCGACGGCATCGCAGTGTTCGCCCGGGTCGCACCCGAACACAAGATGCGTCTGGTCCAGGCGTTGCAGGCGAAAGGCAACGTCGTTGCCATGACCGGCGACGGCGTCAACGACGCGCCGGCGCTGAAGGCTGCCGACATGGGTGTTGCGATGGGCATCACCGGCACTGAGGTCACGAAGGAAGCGGCGACCATGGTGCTCGCCGACGACAATTTCTCGACGATCGTCCGGGCGGTCCGCCAGGGTCGCACCATCTACGACAACATCGTGTCGTTCATCCGCTTCCAGCTCGGTACGACGTTGGGATTCTCCGTCGCGTTCCTCGGGGCGAGCTTGTTCAACATCGCCGGTGCCAAACCGTTCACGGCGCTGCAGATCCTCTGGGTGAACCTGATCATGGACGGCCCGCCGGCGATGGCCCTCGGCGTCGACCCGACGCGTGAGGACGCGATGGACAAGCCACCCCGGCCTCGGGGGGAGCAGATCCTCACGCGTTCCAGGCTGGCCAAGCTGCTGCTGGTGGCTGCTGTGATGGGCGTCGGCACCCTGGCGGTGCTCCATCTCGCGCCGAGCGAAGTCGCCGGGACAATGGGATTCACGACGTTCGTCGCATTCCAGTTCTTCAACATTCTCAACGCCCGTGACGACCGCCGGTCCGTCTTCCGGCGCAGCACCTTGACCAACCGCACGCTGTGGCTGTCGCTGCTGGTCGTCGCCCTGTTGCAGGTTGCTGCCGTGCATCTCGGTCCCCTGCAGTCGCTGTTCGAGACCACCTCTCTCAGTGCGGTCGAGTGGCTGGTCTGTCTCTCGGTCTCCTCCTCGATCCTCTGGGTCGAGGAGCTCCGCAAGCTCCTCGTCCGTGCCATCCGGCCTGGGTCGACGCCCCGTACACTCGACGTGGACCGGGTCGCCGAGCCTGCCGGGAGGTCGGGATCGTGAAGGAGTTCGTGGAGTGGTTGGTGGGGCTGTTGAACCCCCGGCCGCAGCCCAAACCGATTCCGATCCCCGTCCGTTCCCGCCCGAGGCCAATCCGTCGCCCGGGCGACTCCTGAAGGAGACCCCGTGAACTGTCCGGTCTGCAAGACCACGGCGCTCGTGATGAGCGAGCGCGTCGGCGTCGAGATCGACTACTGCCCCTCCTGCCGGGGTGTGTGGCTCGATCGAGGCGAGCTGGACAAGATCCTCGAACGCGCGTCAGCGGTGCCTTCGGCACCGGCGGCCCCCTATCCCTCGCCGGGATCCGGCTATCCGGCGCCGCGCCGTTACGACGACGACGATGACGACTACAAGCGCTACGGCCACAAGCGCAAGAAGTCGTCCTGGTTGTCCGAGATCTTCGACTGAGGGCGGGGGTCATGTTCAAGAACACCATGAAGACCGCCGTCCTGCTCGGGGGCCTCGGGGGCCTTTGTGTTGCAATCTTCGGGCTCATCGGTGGTGGTCAGCCGACCTTCTTCCTCCTTGGCGCAGTGGTCGGTCTGGCGATGATCTTCGGTTCCTACTGGTGGAGCGACAAGCTTGCGCTCCGCTCGGCCGGGGCTCGGATCGTGACCGAAGCCGAAGCGCCGGAGTTGTACCGGATGGTGGCCCGCCTGGCCGACCGGGCCGGTATGCCCATGCCGACCGTCGCCGTCAGCCCCGATGCTCAACCGAATGCGTTCGCAACCGGTCGGAGCCCGTCCCGAGCGGTCGTGTGCGCGACCGACGGCCTGCTGCGAGCACTACCCCGGGACGAGGTCGAGGGCGTGATGGCCCACGAACTCATGCACGTCAAGCACCGGGACATCCTCATCGGTTCGGTCGCAGCGGCTATCGCAACGGTCATCTCTTCGCTCGCCCAGATGGCGATGTTCGCCTCGATGTTCGCCGGCGGACGTGACGACGAGGACCGTCCGAACCCGTTGGCGGTCCTGCTCGTTAGCCTGCTTGCCCCGGTCGCCGCCGGGCTGCTCCAGATGGCGGTGTCACGGTCGCGAGAGTTCGAGGCCGACCGCGGCGCCGCAGCGTTGCTGGGCACGGGCGAGCCGCTGGCGAGGGCACTCGAGCGGATCGAGAAGTACGCGAAAGGCATTCCGCTGCAGGTGTCTCCGACGCAGGCGTACAAGTACATTCACAACCCGCTGGCTGAGGCCCGCGGGAGCAACGGCCTTCGAATGGCACGGCTGTTCTCGACGCATCCGGCCACGGAAGAACGGATCCGGCGACTGCGCGCCCTGCATTGAGCAGGAAAGGACGCACGAAGATCGTTGCGGCACAATGACTTCTTTAACAAGGACCCAGCTTTGCGGTGCTAGGGTGACCGACGGTGAGGGGAAACAACGGATTCACGTCCGGCGGTCCGGAACCGGGTATGCCCCGGGACCGTGACGTCTGGACCTTCATGACCAATCACGCCCACGTGTTGGTCTGCATCGCTGACGACCCGCACATCCGCCTGAGGGACGTCGCCGTTCGGGTCGGGATCACCGAGCGCGCTGCGCAGAGCATCGTCGCCGATCTCGTCAAGGCCGGCTTCTTGTCCCGCTTTCGGGTCGGACGCCGCAACCGCTACGAGATCCACGGAGATCGCCCGCTGCGCCACGCGATCGAGGCGAAGCAGTCGGTCGGTGGGCTCGTGGAGTTCCTCCGGGGTGCAGCGACACGCCAGTACGCCTATTCGACCGGGAGCGGCAACGGACACGGCGGGCGTAACCCGACGGGCAACGGCAACGGCAACCCGTCGCACAGCTGACCGGTGATCAACCGACGGCGGTAGCGGTCAGGCGAACGGATCGGCGAAGAGATTGGCCGGTCGCGGCGTGCCGGGCTCGGCGGGAAGAAAGGCACGGTAGCCGTCGGCTTCGAGACGATCGACCAGCTCCGGCCCGCCCGTTGCGACGATTCGTCCCCGGGCGAACACGTGCACCTGGTCGGGCGGGAGTTCGTGGAGCAACTTGCTGTAGTGCGTGATCGCCAACACGCCGAGCGATTCCTCGCGGGCCGCCGCGAGCACACGTCGGGCACAGGCACGGAGCGCATCGACGTCGAGACCCGAATCCAGTTCGTCGAGGATGGCGATCGAGGGACGCAACACGGCGAGCTGCACGGTCTCGTTGCGCTTCTTCTCACCGCCCGAGAGGTCGACGTTGAGCGGTCGGTCCAGCAGCGCGAGATCGAAGCCGATCCGCTCGGCCTCAGCCGTCATGAGCGATCGCAGCCCGGCCGTCGGGCGCCCTCGTGCGACGAGCGCCTCGCGCAGCACGTCCTCGAGGCGTACACCGGGAACCTCAGTGGGGTATTGGGAGACGAGGTGGAGCCCAGCCGTTGCCCGTTGCTCTGGATCGAGCCCGAGAAGCTCGACCCCGTCGAGGGTTACGGAGCCTCCGGTGACCTCGGCGCCGGGGCGCCCCATCACGACACCGGACAAGGTCGACTTCCCGGCTCCGTTCGGGCCCATCAGCGCGTGGATCTCGCCGGAACGAACGACCAGATCTACGCCGGAGAGGATCTCCTTGCCGTTGATGGCGGCCTTCAGTCCTTCGATGCGTAGCTCGGTCATCGGAGCTCCTCGGAAGAGGGAACGGTGATGCGTATGCGCCCGTCGACCACGGTCGTCGGGAACACGGGAACGGATTGGGTGGCCGGAAGCGATTGGGGCACGCCCGTGCGTAGCGAAAAGGAACTGCCGTGCTTCGGGCACTCGATCTCGCAGGTGTCAGTCCAGATCTCGCCCTCGCTGAGCGACACGTCGGCGTGGCTGCAGGTGTCCCCGATCGCGTAGACCTCGTCGCCGATGCGCACGAGACAGATCCGGTGCGAGCCGGTCACGAGCCGCCGAGCCTGACCGTCGGGGACGGCGTCGAGGGGCCCGGCGTCGAGTTCGGGCTGCTCAGGCATCGGTGACCTTCTCGATGAGAGCCGCCAGCCGCTGCTCGATTCCGAGGCCGCGCACCGCCGGCGGGAGCGCATCGAGCGCTTCGGAGAAGAAGCCGGCAACGATCAGACGGTCCGCCACGGCGCCAGGAACGCCACGGCTACGGAGGTAGAAGCGCTGCTCGGCGTCGATCGGGCCGACGGCCGACGCGTGGCTGCAGCGGACGTCGTTGTTCTGGATGTCGAGGTTGGGCACGGACTCGGCCCAGGCGTGCTCGGACAACTTCAGATTGCGGTTCGTCTGGTGGGCGACGGCGCCCCGAGCGTCTTTCCCGATGCGGATGAGGCCGGTGTACACGCTGCGGCCGTGGTCCCCGACGGCGCCTTTGAACAGCAGGTCGCTCGAGGTGCGCGGTGCGACGTGGTCAGCGAGGGTGCGGACGTCGTGCAGCTGATGGTCGTTCGAGAAGTACACCGCGACCTGACGGCCCTCGGCGCCGACGCCGACGAGGCGCTGGTCGGTGCGCACCCGGGCATACCGACCACCAAGGGAGATGTTGGCGAGCAACGTCGAGGAGTCACGTTCGCCGGAGGCGGCGTGGGTGGCGATCTGCTGGACCCGGGGTCCGAGCTCGTTCACGAGAACGTACCGGACCACGGCCCCGCTCCCGGCTTCCACTTCGACCACCGGGCACACCAGGGCTTCCACATCGTCGGAGGTGAGGTGCTCGACGATGGTGACCTCGCTGCCGGCCCCGGCGCGCACGACCAGCCGAGGGAACACGGCGGTGCCGTCGTCACCGACGTGGCGCCGGACGTAGACGACCTCCTCGACCCGTTCGTTCCGCCCGATGCGCAGCACCGTCGGTTCGCCCAGGGCGGTGTTCCAGTCGGCGAACACGTCGGTCGGCTCGTGCAGCACGGATCCGAGGTCTTGGGGCGTCGGCGGGCTGGAGGCGAGAGTGCCGGTGACCGATTCGGCCGCCCGGCCGAGCTGCCATGCGGAAAGATCGAGCTCGTCGATCCTGGTGTAGCGCCAGACCTCCTCGGCGGGAGAGGGCAGAGGCGTCGCCGCCGCTCGCTCGGCGGCTTCGATTCGTCGGCCTCGGAGATCGGGCGGCCCCGATGAGCGGTCGACGGCGTCGAGCGAGAATGCACGGGTCACGGATCGCTCCTCGATCAAACGGGCTCGACGTGGCGGCCCGGGCCGTCCGTGGCGATGCATCCGGGCGACGGCGCCGGGGACACCTCACGAGCAGGCCGTTCCGACATGGGGCGAACGCTAGCGTTCGTGCGACGATTTCTCCTATCCAGCTAGGGGAAATCCCGTCGCGGCGACCGGCGTCGGAAGAGTCTCCCGAGGCTCCACGAGCGGCTGGCGCGCCGCGGT
>JBEIFW010000042.1:0-21559 GCA_040382215.1 Acidimicrobiales bacterium | reverse complement strand
TTGGTTTGGGCGAGGGCGGCGATGGTGGTGCCGGCCTGGCGGGCGGTGGCGAGTTCGTCGAGGGTGATGCCGAGGGCGTCGGCGACGATCTGGGGGTTGCCCTTGGGGCCGCGGGGGCCTCGTTCGCCGTGGGGGCCTCGTTCGCCGTGGGGGCCGGCGGGGCGGGCGTTGCGCAGGGCGGTGGTGACGGCGTCGGCCTGGGCCTGGGTGATCGTGCCGGCGTCGACGAGCTTCTTCAACGCGCCGGCGAACGGGTCCGGACGGGACTCCGCCGCTGCGACGGAGGCGGTGTCGCTCGTGCCGGCGGTCTGGGCGTTGGCGCTGTTCGCCAGGAACACGCCGCCACCGAGGGTCGACGCGGCCAGGGTCAGACCGGCGAGACCGTTGCGGAGGTGCTTGCGGGAGATGCTCATCGTGGTGTCCTTCTGTTTCGGCGGGAGCTCCGTGCTCCCTGCTGGACACCATCGTGGGGGGCAAAGGTGAGAACCCCGAGCGACGGTCGCGAGACTTCGGTGAGAACCGTCGAGCGCCCCTCGACGAGGCTTGCGTGATGAACGACCGAACCGGCGGCGTCGTCCCGCTCGGGGTCGCGGCCCGCGTGTGGTGGTCGATCGCGCTGCGGTCCTTCGGCGGTCCGGCCGGGCAGATCGCTGTGATGCACCAGGAGCTCGTCGAGCGTCGGCGATGGGTCGGCGAGCGCCGCTTCCTGCACGCGTTGTCCTTCTGCACGGTGTTGCCCGGCCCCGAGGCCCAGCAACTCGCCGTCTACCTGGGCTGGCTGCTCAACGGTACGGCCGGGGGGCTGATCGCCGGAACCTTGTTCGTCCTGCCCGGCTACCTGGCGCTGCTCGCACTCTCGATCGCCTACGTGGCGTGGGGCGACACCACCGGGGTCGAGGGTCTGCTCACCGGGATCGCGCCCGCCGTGATCGCCATCGTCGTGCAGGCGCTCTGGCGCATCGGTCGGCGCACGTTGCGCCATCACGTCGCGGCCGGGCTCGCCGCCGGAGCTTTCGTGGCGCTCGCCGTCGTCGGACTCCCGTTCCCGTTGGTGATCGCTGCGGCAGCCGGGGTGGGGCTCGCCGCCAGCCGTCTGCGGCCCGGTTGGGTCGCAGGCCCCGCCACCGGCACCGACGACGGGCCGGCACCGCTCCTCGCTGACGATGCCGGTTCCGGCGTCGTGGCGTCATGGGGGCGGGCGGCTCGCATCGTGGGGTTCGGTGTCGTCGTGTGGTTCGCGCCGGTGGCCGTTGCGGCCGTGGCGCTCGGCCGATCCCACGTGCTCGTCGACCAGGGCCTGTTCTTCTCGGGCACGGCACTCGTCACCTTCGGCGGGGCCTATGCCGTGCTGTCGTTCGTGGCTCGTCAGGCCGTCGACGTGCACGGTTGGCTGCTCCCCGGCGAGATGGTCCACGGCCTGGCCCTGGCCGAGACGACGCCGGGACCGTTGGTGCTGGTGCTCGAGTTCGTCGGATTCCTCGGCGCCCACCGGGCCCCCGGCACGCTCGACCCCTGGGTGGCCGGCACGCTCGGCGCCACCATCGTCGTGTGGGTGACGTTCGTCCCGTGCTTCCTTCTCGTGTTCCTCGGGGCGCCGCATGTCGAGTCCCTGCGCCGCAACGCGATCGTGGCGTCGGCGTTCGCCGGGGTCTCGGCCGCCGTCGTGGGGGTGATCGCAAATCTGGCACTGTTCTTCGCGCTCCACACGCTGTTCGATCGCACGACGCGCGCGAGGTCCGGGCCGGTGTCGGTCGAGCTGCCGGTGTGGTCGAGCCTCGACGTGCCCGCCCTCGGGATCGCCGTGCTCGCCGCCGTGCTCGTGTTCCGCCGCCGCTGGGGCGTGCCGGCCGTGCTCGCCGTGTGTGGTGCGCTCGGCGTGGCGGTGCAGCTGGTCAGCTGACGGGGAACGCCAGGCGGAACACGGCGCCGCCGTCGGTCGCGTTCGCTGCGCTCACCACCGCGCCGTGCTGGTCGGCGACCGCACGGACGATCGCCAACCCGAGCCCGGAGCCCGGCATGCCACGCGTCCGCTCCGAGCGGAAGAACCGATCGAAGATCCGGGGCAGGTCCTCGGGCGCGATCCCCGGCCCGTGGTCGCGCACCTCGACAAGGTGCCCGGTGACGGTCACCTCCACCGTCGAGCCGGGCGGCGAGAACTTGCAGGCGTTGTCGACCAGGTTGCCCACGGCCCGCTCGAGCCGCTCCCATCGACCTTCGACGATCGCTGCGTCCTCGACCCGCAGCGACACCGTGCACCGGCCCCGCCGGTTCTCCCGCTTGACCACGGCCGCTGCGAGATCCTCGAGCGCGATCGGAAGGACGGGCTCGTCGCTGCGGCCGTCGGTGGCGAGCTCGACGAGCTCCTTCGAGAGCGTCGTCAGCTCTTCGACCTCGGCCAGCGACGCGTCGATCAGCTCAGCCCGTTCGGCCGGTGGGAGCTCGACGGCCCGCCTGAGGTGTTGCAGGTTGGTGCGCAGACTCGTCAACGGCGTCCGCAGCTCGTGCGAGGCGTCTCGGACCAGCCGCCGTTGCTGCTCGCGCGACGCCGACAGCGCGCCGAGCATCGTGTTGAACGACTCGGCGAGGCGCACGGTCTCGGCGTCGCCGCCGGCCATCACCGGGGTGTCGAGGTCCTGGGTGGCGGCCACCCGGGCCGCAGCGCCCGCCAATGCGGTGATCGGACGGCTGATCCGGCGGGCCACGAACACCCCGGCGAGGACGGCGGCGGCCACCGCAACGGCGGCGGCGATCGCGACGGTCGTCGCCAGGCGCGACAGGGCGGCCTCGGTGTCGGCCAGGCTCCGGGCGACCTGCACGGCGCCGCCGTCGGCGAAGGGCACGGTGAGCAACCGGAACGGCTCGCCGTCGAGCGTGACGTCGCGTCGCCGTCCCCGCCCGGCGGCGAGCGCGGCCTGGTCGGCCTCGTCGAGCGGGAGCTCGAGGTCCGGGATGCTGCGGGCGACGACCGCACCCGCCGGCGAGCGGACCTGGGCGAGCGAGTCCGGTTGGAACAGGGCGTTCTGCTGGAGGCCGGCCGGGGTCGGCCGCCCGAGCGGCCCGCCTGGCCGTCCCGGTCGCACGAGGGGGTCGCCCTGCAGGTTGCGCACGATCTGGCCGGCCCGAGCGGTGAGGAACGCGTCGACGTCGCCGCGCAGCTGCCGGTCGGCCACCAGGTACACCCCGGCGACCGAGGCGATGCCGATCGCGCTGGTCACGGCGAGCAGCACGAGCGTGAGCCGGGTCCGTAGGCGCATCAGGCCCGCAGCACGTAGCCCACGCCGCGCACGGTGTGCAGCAGACGGGGGAGGTCGTCGAACTCGGTCTTGCGTCGCAGGTAGCCGACGTAGACGTCGAGCGAGCGGGATCCGGTCTCGAAGTCGAAGCCCCAGATGCGCTCGTAGATCACCTCGCGGGTGAGCACCGTCCCGGCGTGGACCATCAGCAGTTCGAGCAGGTCGAACTCGGTCTTCGACAGCTCGATGGGCACCCCGGCACGGCGGGCTTGGCGGGCGCCGGGGTCGAGGACGAGGTCGGCCACCTGCAGTGTCGCGGTCGCACCGGCGACGCTGCCCCGGCGCAGCAGGGCCCGCAGCCGGGCGAGCAACTCGTCGAGCTCGAACGGCTTGACGAGGTAGTCGTCGGCACCGGCGTCGAGGCCGGCGACCCGGTCGGCGATCTCGTGCCGGGCCGTGAGGCACAGGATGGGGACGCGCTCGCCCGCCTCGCGCAGGCGGCGGGCGACGGCGAGACCGTCGAGGCCGGGCAGGTTGACGTCGAGCAGCACCACGTCGGGAGCCCACGCCGTCGCCTGGGCGAGCCCAGCGTGGCCGTCGGCGGCCGACTGCACCTCGTAGCCCTCGTAGCGCAGGACGCGCAGCAGCGACTCACGCACCCGTTGGTCGTCCTCGACGACGAGCACCCGGCCGGTCACGCTCGACAGGATCGCACCTGGGCTGCGGCGCACCACGCCGCCGACGGAGTTCTCGTGCAACTCCCACCGACCCGCCGCAGCGCCGGGGTAGGTTCGCCCGGATGGACGAGCCGATCCTGGTCCTGCAGCCGGGCCGGGAACGCTCGCTCCAGCGCCGCCATCCGTGGGTGTTCTCCGGGGCGTTGGGGCGCATGCAGGGCCGGGCCGGTCCGGGGGACACCGTCGTGCTCGCGTCGGCCGACGGCACGCCGTTCGGTCGGGCGAGCTACCACCCGAAGGCGTCGATCCTCGCCCGGGTGTGGACCTTCGACCCCGACGAGCGCGTCGACGGTGAGTTCTTCGCCCGCCGCATCGCGGCGGCCGTCGCGCGCCGAACGCACCTGGCGGCGCGCTCCGACGCCGCCCGACTCGTGTTCGGCGAGAGCGACGGCCTGCCCGGAGTCGTCGTCGACCGCTATGGAGGTTGGGTCGTCGTGCAGCTCGGCACGCCGGGCGCCGACCGCTGGCGGCGCGAGATCGTCGAGGTGCTCGCCGCCCTGCCCGGTGTGGAGGGGGTGTTCGAGCGGTCCGACACCGACGCCCGGGAGCGGGAAGGGTTGCCGACCCGGGTCGGGACGCTTGCGGGCGGTGAGCCGCCCGAGCGCATCGAGATCGTCGAGGACGGCTGCCGCCACCTCGTCGACGTGCGCCACGGGCAGAAGACCGGTTGGTACCTGGATCAGCGCGACAACCGGGCCGCGGTCGCGCGGGAGGCGGCCGGCCGGCGGATGCTCGAGGTCTTCTCGTATTCCGGGGCGTTCGGGACCGCAGCCCTCGCCGCCGGGGCGGCCGACGTGGTGAGCGTCGACTCGTCCGGTCCGGCGCTGGCGCTCGCCGCCGAGGAGCGGCGCCACGCCGGTCTGTCCACCGGCACCCTCGTCGAGGCCGATGCCTTCAAGGACCTCCGGCAGCGGCGCGACGCCCACGAGCGCTACGACCTGATCGTCGTCGACCCGCCGAAGCTCGCCCCGCGCGAGTCGTACCTCGAGCGGGCCAGCCGGGCCTACAAGGACGTCAACTGGCTCGCCATCCGGTTGCTCGCCCCCGGGGGTCTGCTCGCCACGTTCTCGTGCTCGGCCGCGATGTCGGCCGAGCTGTTCCAAAAGATCCTGTTCGGCGCCGCCACCGACGCCCGGCGAGACCTGCAGATCGTGCAGCGGCTCGGCCCCGCGCCGGACCACCCGGTGCTGTTGAGCTTCCCCGAGTCCGACTACCTCACCGGTCTGCTGCTGCGGGCGCTGTGACCGGGCCGCCGGAGGGATGCCGTCACTCCTCGACGAGCTCGATCAGGGTCCCGAAGCTGCCCTTCGGGTGGATGAAGGCGACCGTGGTGCCGCGCGAGCCTGGCCGGGGGGCCTTGTCGATCGGGGTGGCGCCCGCGTCGATCATCGACTGCAGGGCGACACCGCAGTCGGCGACGCGGTACCCGACGTGGTGCAAACCCTCGCCCCGCTTCTCGATCGCCTTCGCGACCGGGGAGTCGTCGCGCGTCGGGGTGAGCAGCTGCACGTAGCTCTCGGCCACCTTCAGCAGCGCTTCTTCGACCCCGTCGGACTCGACCACCTCACGGTGCTCGACCTCGGCCCCGAAGGCCCGGCGGTAGTAGTCGATGGCGGCCTCGAGGTCCCGGACGGCGATGGCGACGTGGTCGATCTCGGTGAGCAGCATCCGCTCAGCCTGTCACGCAGGACCCGACCATGGCCCGGACGTGCTCAGGGATCGACACCCCGTCGAGGTTGCGGCCGTCGTCGCTCGGCTCGCCGAAGGTGGTCACCACCGGGATCGTGCCGCCCCAGATCGCCAGCTCGTAGTCCTCGTCGTCGTCGATCGGCGGGCCGGTGCGCACCTTGGCCGAGGCCTCGGTGAGCGGGAGGGCGAGGACCGCCGTGGCCCGGACCTCCTTGTCGCTCGTCGGCCGGAGATGGTCGGCCCGGTGCGGCACGATCCGGTCGGTGATCGCGGCCAGCGCCGCGGCCCGCTCGTCGAGATCGTCGAGGAACCGGGCCCGGCCGAGCACGACGACCGAGCGGTAGTTCGCCGAGTGGTGGAACGCGCTGCGGGCCAGTACCAGCCCGTCGAGGTGGGTGACGGTGAGACACACCTCGGCGCCGGCCTTGAGCGAGCGCACGAGACGGGTGGCCGGCGAGCCGTGGATCAACACCTCGTCGCCCCGACGGACGTACAGCATCGGCACGACGACCGGCCGGCCGTCGGCTGCGACGAGGCCAACGTGGGCGAGGAACCCGGCGTCGAGGATCGCGTCGATCGTGGCGCGGTCGTAGCGACCTCGCCCGGGATAGCGGACGGTGGTGGCGGGGCTCGGGGCGGGATCCACGGGGCAAGCCTGGCACGGGGGGCGTCGCCGCCATGGCAGATTCCCTGCATGCTCCGAGCGACGCCCGACGACCCCGCCCGCGGGACCTGGTTGACCGTGCCCGACCCGGTCGTGGCCGAGGCCGCCCTTGCGGCCCGGCCCGACTTCGCAGCGATCGACCTGCAACACGGCACGCTGACGGCGGCCGCCGCACCCGGGCTGCTGATCGCCGCCCGCGCTGCCGGGGTGGAGACCTGGGTCCGGGTGCCGGCCAACGACCCGGCCATCATCGGCTGGGTGCTCGACATCGGCGCCGCCGGGGTGATCGTGCCGCTGGTCGAGTCGGCGTCGGAAGCGGCGGTGGCGGTCGGTGCGTGCCGGTACCCGCCGGCCGGTCGGCGCAGCTTCGGTCCCTTCCGGGCCTCGCTCGTCGGCGTGCGCGACCCGGGATGCGTCGTGATGATCGAGACCGCGGCGGGCGTCGATGCCGTGGGCGACATCGCCGCCGTGCCCGGCCTGTCGGGGCTGTACGTCGGCCCGGTCGATCTCGGGATCTCGCTCGGCCTGCCGCCGAACATCGACCACGACGACGCCGGGTTCGACGCTGCGCTGGCCGCCGTGGTCGCTGCGGCCGGGGCCAACGGCGTGCCGGTCGGCGCCCATGCGAGCCCCGGGCTCGTCGCCAAACGAGCGGGCCAGGGGTTCTCGTTCTTCACGGTCACGAGCGACCTCGGCGCGCTGACCGCCGGGGTCCGCTCGGCGTTGGGGCGCTGAGCGATGGCCCGGGACCTGCCGTCGGACCCCGCACTGTGGCCGGCCACCGAGCAGGCCGCGGCGCTCGCCGGTCGCCGCCTGTCGGCCCGTGAGCTGCTCGCTGCGGCGACCGCTCGGATCGACGCGCACAACCCTGCGCTCAACGCCGTTGTCACGATCGACCTTGACCGGGCGGCGGCCGGGGCGGCGGCCGCTGACGAGGCGACCGCGCACGGGCAGTCCTTCGGCCCGCTGCACGGGCTCCCGATGAGCATGAAAGATGCGCTTGCCGTCGCCGGGATGCGCTCCACCGGTGGTGCGGTGGAGCTGCGAGACCACGTGCCCGGCGTCGATGCCGACGTGGTGGCCCGGGTTCGCGGCGCAGGCGCCAACGTGTTCGCCGAGACCAACGTGCCGCGCTGGTCCGGCGACCTGCAGACGTTCAACGAGGTATTCGGCACGACCAACAACCCGTGGAACCCGGCGCTCGTGCCCGGCGGGTCCTCGGGCGGGGCGGCCACGGCGGTCGCCACCGGGATGACGAGCGTCGAGGTCGGCACCGACATCGGCGGCTCGGTCCGGGTGCCGGCCGCCTACTGCGGGATCGCCGGGCACAAGCCGAGCTACGGGCTCGTGCCCTGTGGGGGCTACCTCGACGGGGTGGAGGGCGGCCTCACCGAACCCGACGTCAACGTGCACGGCCCGCTCGCCCGATCGGTCGGCGACCTCGAGTTGCTGCTCGGTGTGCTGGCTGGCCCGGGCCCGGACCGGGCGGGGGCCTGGTCGGTGCGCCTGCCCGCACCCCGTCATGCTCGCATCGACGGCTACCGGGTGGCGCTGTGGCCAAACGATCCGGCCTGCCCGGTGTCGTCGGCGACCGAGGCCGCCGTGCGGCAAGCCGGGGACCTGCTCGCCGGGCTCGGCGCCCGGGTGGACGACACCGCCCGACCGGCGATCGACGCCGCGGGGGCTGCCCGCCTCGGGCTCGGCCTGGTCGGGGCGGCGGTGACGCCGTCGATGACCGACGAGCAGTGGGCCCGCGTGGCGGAGGCCGGCGGTGCCCTCGCCCACCGGGACTGGCTGGCCATGGACCGGGCACGGGCCCGGATCCGTGCGGCGTGGGCCGAGTTCTTCACCGGCGTCGACGTGCTCGTGTGCCCGGTGATCGCGAGCCCGCCGTTCCCTCACACCCCCGACGGCAACTTCGCCACCCGCACCGTCTCCATCGACGGCACGGCCCGCCCGTACGCCGACCTCGTGTGGTGGACGATCCTGATCGGCATGGCCTACCTCCCCTCGACGTCGATCCCAGTGGGGCGCACCGCTGACGGCCTGCCGGTGGCGGTCCAGGTGGTCGCTGCGTACCTGGAGGACCGCTCGGCCCTCGCCGTGGCCCGGGCGATCGTCGACGCCGGTGGAGGGATCACGCTGCCGGTGTCGTGATCCCCGGGGCGACGGGGTCGACGAAGATGGCCTCGCCCGGGGTTCGGGCCCGCCGGGGGTGCCGCAGTAGCGTTCGCCGCCATGTCCGGCAACCCCATGCAGGCCAAGATCGCCGACCTCGAGCAGCGCAAGGCCGAGGCCCGTCAGCCCGGCTCGCCCCGGGCGGTCGAGCGCCAGCACGCCAAGGGCAAGATGCTCGCCCGGGAGCGGGTCGAATACCTGCTCGATCCCGGCTCGTTCCACGAGCTCGATCTGCTCGCCCGGCACCGGGCTCATGCCGCCGGTCTCGAGGAGCGCCCCTACACCGACGGGGTGATCACCGGCTGGGGCACCGTCGAGGGCCGCAAGGTGTTCGTGTTCAGCCAGGACTTCACCGTGTTCGGCGGGGCGCTCGGCGAGGTGTTCGCCGAGAAGATCCACAAGCTGATGGACATGGCACTCAAGGTCGGTGCCCCGGTGGTCGGCCTGAACGACGGCGCCGGCGCCCGCATCCAGGAAGGTGTGGTGTCGCTCGCGAGCTACGGCGGCATCTTCCACCGCAACGTGCTGTCCTCGGGAGTGGTGCCGCAGATCTCGGTGATCCTCGGGCCGTGCGCGGGCGGCGCCGTCTACAGCCCGGCGATGACCGACTTCATCTTCATGGTCCGCGAGTCGAGCCACATGTTCATCACCGGCCCGGACGTGGTGAAGACGGTGACCGGCGAGGATGTCACGCTCGAGGAACTCGGTGGCGCCCAGAGCCACGCCTCGAAGTCGGGCGTGGCCACGTTCGTGTCGGCCGACGAGAAGTCCTGCCTCGACGACGTGCGGTACCTGCTGTCGTTCCTGCCGTCGAACAACCTCGAGACGGCGCCGCTGTCCGACGCCGGCGACGACCCGGACCGGTTGTGCCCGGAGCTGCGCGACCTGCTGCCCCCGTCGCCCAATCAGCCCTACGACATGAAGAAGGTGATCGGCGCCACCGTCGACAACGGCGAGTTCTTCGAGTACTTCCCATCCTGGGCTCGTTCGATCGTGTGCGGTTTCGCCCGGATCAACGGCGAGAGCGTCGGCATCGTGGGCAACCAGCCGATGGTGCTCGCCGGGGTGCTCGACATCGAGTCGTCGGAGAAGGCCGCCCGGTTCGTCCGGTTCTGTGACGCGTTCAACCTGCCGCTGGTCACCTTCGTCGACGTGCCCGGCTTCCTGCCCGGGGTCGACCAGGAGTACGGCGGCATCATCCGCCACGGGGCCAAGTTGCTCTACGCGTACTGCGAAGCGACCGTGCCCCGCATCCAGATCATCACCCGCAAGGCCTACGGCGGCGCCTACGTCGTGATGAACTCGAAGTCGATCGGCGCCGATCTCGCCTACGCCTGGCCGACGGCCGAGCTCGCCGTGATGGGCCCGCAGGGCGCGGTCGAGATCGTGTACCGCCGGGAGCTGCAGCAGGCCGCCGACCCGGTCGCCCGTCGGGCCGAGCTCGTCGAGGAGTACACCGAGAAGTACGCGAACCCGTACGCCGCCGCCGAGCGGGGGTACGTCGACGACGTCATCGACCCGGCCGAGACCCGGCAGAAGATCGTCGCCGGCTTGGCCCTGCTGCGCACCAAGCGCGAGGAGCTCCCTCGCCGCAAGCACGGGAACATGCCGCTGTGAGCGCCTTCGCCGCCCCCGACCCGACGACGAGACTGCACGATCGGTTCCGGGTCGCTGCGGTGGCCACCGGCCGGGTCGACATCGCCGGTGCGCCGAGCGCCGAGGAGACCGCCGCGATCCTCGCTGCGGTCGAGGCGATGTGGCCTCGGCCCGTCGTGCTCGTCGGCGCCGAGGGAACCGCCCGGCCGAACGCCTGGCGGTTCAGCGGCCGGTGGTGGGCCCGGCCGGTGGCGGCGCGCCGCGACCGGCCCTGGTGATCCTCAACGGTCGAGGAAGGCCCGCACCCGGTCCTTCGGCCGACCGATGATCGCAGCGTCGTCCCGGACGATGAGCGGTCGTTGCAGCAGCATCTTGTGCTGCAACAGCAACTCGATCACCGGACCGGGCTCCACGTAGTCGGCGGGTGACAGGCCCAGCTTGTCGAAGAGGCTGTCCTTGCGGACGAGGTCGGCGACGGGGTCCTGCAGCACCGACACGACGTGCTCGAGCGCCGCTCGGTCGGGCGGGTGCTTGCGGTACTCGACCACGGTGACGTCGAGATCGGCGCCGGCGGCCACGAGCTCCTGCGACACGGCAAGAGCGTTGGTGGACGAGCCTCAATTCGGGTTGTGGTAGATGGTCACGCGGGCCATGCGGGCACCGTAGCCCTCGGGTGCTACGACAGGGCGGTGACTGCTGCTCCCCCCGCCGCCGCACCGCTCGCCGGCCTGCGGGTCGTCGACGTCGCCACGGTGATCGCCGGCCCGGCCTGCGCGCGGTACCTCGCCGACTTCGGTGCGGACGTGATCAAGGTGGAGCGGCCCCGCACGGGCGATTCCACCCGGACGATGGGCTGGCTCGATGCCGACGGGGACTCGTACTGGTGGAAGCTGACCGGGCGCAACAAGCGCTCGATCGCGCTGGATCTCAAGGACCCTGCCGACGTCGCGGTGTTCCGCCGGCTGGTCGCCGGGGCGCACGTGCTCGTCGAGAACTTCCGCCCAGGCACCTTGGAGCGGCTCGGGCTCGGTCCCGAGGTTCTGCTCGCCGACAACCCCGCACTGGTAATCACCCGGGTCACCGGGTTCGGGCAGGACGGTCCGTACGCAGGCCGGCCTGGGTTCGCCACGATCGCCGAGGCGATGAGCGGGTTGGCCGCGATCACCGGCACCGCCGACGGGCCACCGTTGCTGCCGCCGATCGCGCTCACCGACGAGGTGAGCGCGCTGGTGGCGGCGTTCGCCACGATGGTTGCGCTGCACTCGGGTACCGGCCAGGTGGTCGATGTGAGCCTGCTCGAGGCGGTGTTCCAGATCCTGGGTCCGTTGCTCACGCTCTACGCCCGCGACGGCGTGCTGCAGGAACGGCTCGGTTCGGGCATCCCGTACTCGGTACCCCGCGGCACCTATCGCACGGCGGACGGCCGATGGGTGGCGTTGTCGGCATCGGCCGACACCGTTGCGGCCCGGGTGATGACGCTCATTGGCCTGGGCGACGACGAGCGGGTGGCGAGCTTCACCGGGCGCATGGCGCACCGGGATCTCGTCGAGTCGACCATGGCGGCCTGGATCGCCGAGCGCACCGAGTCCGAGGTGCTCGACGCCTTCGCCCGGGCCGAGGCCGCCGTGGCCCCCGTCATGACGATGGCCGACGTCGCCGCCGATCCCCACGTGGCGGCGAGGGGGATGATCGCCGACGTCGGCGGGGTGCCGATGCAGGGATTGGTGGCCCGCCTGACGGCGACCCCCGGCGCGCTGCGGTGGCCCGGCCCGGCCCTCGACGCCAACGGGCCGGCCATCCGTGCGGACCTCGCGGCGGGTGGCGACGGCTGGAGCTGACGCCCGTCGCCGTCAGTCCGGGGTGACGAGGCCGACGGGGCAGGACACCCCAGTGCCACCGATGCCGCAGTAGCCGTTGGGGTTCTTCGACAGGTACTGCTGGTGGTAGGGCTCGGCGTAGTAGAAGGCGCCGGCCGGGCCGAGCTCGGTCGTGATCGGCGGGTACCCGGCGGCGGCGAGGCGCTCGGCGTAACGGTCCCGGGTGGCCTCGGCCGCAGCGCGCTGGGCCTCGTCGGTCCAGTAGAGGGCCGAGCGGTACTGCGTGCCGACGTCGTTGCCCTGGCGCATGCCCTGCGTGGGGTCGTGGTTCTCCCAGAAGTGGGCGAGCACCTGCTCGTCGGTGACGACTCCAGGGTCGAACACGACGAGCACCACCTCGGTGTGGCCGGTCCGGCCCGAACACACCTCCTCGTAGGTGGGGTTCGGCGTGTGGCCGCCGGCGTAGCCGACCGCAGTCGTCCAGACCCCCGGGCGGCGCCAGAAGATCCGTTCGGCGCCCCAGAAGCAGCCCATGCCCACGACGGTGGAGCGCATTCCCTCCGGCCACGGGGGGGTGATCGCACGACCGTTCGCATGGTGGCGGTCGGGCACCGGCATCGTCTGGCTGCGGCCCGGCAAGGCCTCCTCGGCGGTCGGGATCGACAGGGGCTTGCGGTACCAGGCCATGGGGCAAGGCTACGACGCGACCGGTGCAGCACTACGGTCCCGGGCTGTGGAGTTCGTCGCCAACCTGATGTCCGTCGACGTCGACCCGGTGGCCTGGGCCCGGGACCGGGAGGCCGAGGGATGGCAGGTGCTCGGCTGCGCGGACCACTTCTTCACCGACACCCGTGCCTACCCGCACCTGTGGGTGACGCTCACCGCGATGGCGACGGCGACCACCACCGCCCGGCTGACCTCGTGCTTCGCCAACAACCTGCTGCGCTCCCCGGTGGAACTCGCCCAGGCCGCGCTGCAACTCCAGCGGGTGTCGGGCGGCCGGTTCGAGCTGGGGGTGGGGGCGGGATGGAGCCGCGACGAGATCGTCGGCGCCGGGCTCCACTACCCGGAACCGCCGGAGCGGGCGGGCCGGTACGCCGAGTCGATGGCAGCGGTGCGCGCCCTGCTCCACGAGGGCCGCTACGTCCACGAGGGCCGCTGGTACCGCTTCGCCGTAACGGCGACGGGCCCGAGGGTGCCGGTACCGCCGCCGCTGGTGGCCTCCGTCGGCGGCCCCCGCACGATCCGGGAGGTATCCCCGCTGGCGGACCGGGTGGAGCTCAAGGCCATCTCCGCTGCGACCCGCAACGGCGCGCTCGACATCGCCGGGCTCGCCGCCATCGACCGGGACCACGTCGCGCGCCTGGCCGACGCAGTGCGGGCCGTGCGACCGGACGTGCCACTGAGCTTGTTCGTGCTGTGCTCGGCGGGCACGGACGCTCGCACCGCAGCGATCTCGCGGGCGCTGGCCGGCTCGTTCATCGGCGGCTTCTTCGGCGAACCGGCCCAGGTGGCCGCGCATGTGCGGTCGTTGGAGGACCTCGGACTCGACCGGGTGCAGCTGAGCCCGTTCAGCGACGAGGCCTGGCCGCTGCTCGCGCCCCTGCTGACCGGGAACGGCTGACCGGTTCACCGTGCCCCGGGTGCGGATCGTCTCAAGTCCCGGGCCGGGCGTCCGATGGACTCCCCGGTGGCACCCAGGAACCAACCTCCGATCGTCCTCGTCGTCGACGACGCGCCGGCCTTCGTCACGCTGATGACCACGGCGCTTGCCGGTGGGGGGTTCGAGCTGCTGACGGCCACCACGCTGACCGAAGCCCGCGATGCCGTGCGGGGCGGGCGGCGCCCGGATCTCGTCCTGCTGGACCTGCTCCTGCCGGACGGCAACGGACTCGAGTTGCTCCCCGATCTCAAGCGCCTTCCGGGCACGGCGGTGCTGGTGGTGAGCGGCAAGGGGGAGGAGCTGGACCGGGAGCTCGCGCTGTCCGCCGGCGCCGATGGCTACATCGTGAAGCCGTTCGCCATCCCGTCGTTCCGCGCCCAGGTGCGCGGGGCGCTCGACGCAGCCTGACCGCGACAGGGACACTGGGGCGCGTGGATGCCCCCTGTGACCTGGACGCGTTCGAGCACCTCGCCCGGACCCGACGCACCAGCCTGCTCGTCGATGTCGCCCGTCCGATACCGGAAGCACTCGTCGAACGTCTGCTGGCGACGGCCACCTGGGCGCCGAACCACAAGCGGACCTGGCCGTGGCGGTTCGCAGTGTGCACCGGCGAGGCCCGTAGCGCGCTCGGCGAGGCGTTCGCCGATGCGCAGGCGGCTGCCGGGCTGACCGACGAGGCCAAGCTCGCGAAGACCCGGGGGAAGTACCGCCGGGCCCCGGTCGTGGTGCTCGTCGGCGCCGATCCCCACGACCGGCCGGAACTCGACGTCGAGAACCGTGACGCGGTCGCCGCCGCCGTGCAGAACGTGCTGCTCGCTGCGACGGCTGCGGGTCTGGCGTCGTTCTGGTCGAGCGCCCCGGTGGGCCAGGACGGCGCGGTCGCCGCCTTGGCCGGGTTCCCGGCGGGGGCGCGATTCGTGGCCGTGCTCTACTTCGGATGGCCGGCAGGGACCGTCGAGGTGCCCGAGCGTCCGCCGGCACCCATCACCTGGCTCGGCTAGGAGCGATCGACGCGCCCGGCAGGGCTACCGACAGCGCGATCGCGATCGCGGCTCGTTCGGACTCGGTGATCGGGCCGGGGCGGCGCACCACGCCGACGAGCGCTGCGGGCGAGACGACCTCGTGGGCTTCGACCCGACCGCCGCGGCGCTCGGGCCAGGTGACGCCGACGAGGCAGAGGACCCCGTGCACGGGGACGTGCGCATGGCCGAGGTCGTCGAGCAGCCAGCGCACCGCTTCGCGGTGGCGTTCGAGGGTGCTCAGCAACCGGGTGCGGTCGGAGGTCCCGACCCGCAGGTGGCGTCCGGCGCGCAGGTGGACCTGACCGTGGTCCCGGCGGGTGTCGATCACCACGACGCCACTCGGGACGACGGCGAGGTGGTCGAGCACTCCGCGCGAGCGGGGATGGCGCCGATGGTGGAGGCAATGGCCGACCTCGGCAACGGCCCGGTCGACGACGACTGCCACGGCGTGCTCGGCGGCAGCTTCGAGTCGTTGGGGCTGCCCTCGGTGGCGCACGTCGTGCCCGGGGCGGGAGGCGTCGGGGATGCTGACCGTGATGGCGACCTCGGGCACGGCCTCCCGATCGGCGCGCCTTGCCGGGGATGGACCCTCCCGAGAGCAGGCGGAATCACCCTTGAGCCGGCCTCGACGGTTCGTCCGTCCAGACCCACGGGGACCGGGGCAGGCGCTCGGGATCGAAGGTCCCGAGGAGTTCCTCGAGCGAGGGCCGTTCGCCCGCCGGACACAGCCCGAGCGACGCAGCGAGCACGCTGCGCACGGCGAGGGGGTCCTCGCCCCGGGCTGCCCGGTCGGCCAGGGTCACGGCGCCGTGGCGTTTGGCGAGCCGGGCGCCATCGGGCGCGAGCACCAGGGGGACGTGGGCGTGCCCGGGCGGGGTCAGCCCGAGCAGGCGAGCGAGGTGCACCTGACGGGGGGTGGATTCGAGCAGGTCGTCGCCCCGCACCACCTCCTCGACGCGCTGGTGGGCGTCGTCGACGACGACGGCCAGGTTGTAGGCGCACACGCCGTCGTTGCGCCGCAGCACCACGTCGTCGACGACGAGGCTGCAGGGTCCGTGGATGCGGTCGACGACCGTCACGACGGCGCCGTCGGCCCGCAGGCGCACCGCAGGGCGCCGGCCCTCCCGGAGCCGGTCCCGCCGTTCGGCGTCACTCAGGTGACGGCACGTGCCCGGATACGACCCGTCCGGACCGTGCGGGGCTCGGGTCGCCGCTTGGATCTCCCGGCGCGTGCAGAAGCAGGGATAGGTGCGCCCGGCGTGCTCGAGCGCAGCGACCGCCTCGTCGTGGGCGGCCCGCCGGGTGGACTGGCGGACCACCGGGCCGTCCCAGTCGAGGCCGATCGCGGCGAGATCGGCGAGCTGTGCCGCTTCGTGCTCCGGGCGCGAGGTGGCCGGGTCGAGGTCTTCGACCCGCAGGACGAATCGGCTGCAGGCGTGCCGGGCGAACAGCCAGGCCACCAGCGCGGTGCGCAGGTTGCCGAGGTGCAGCCGTCCGGTCGGACTCGGGGCGAAGCGTCCGGTGGCCACGCCGCGCCATCCTCGCATGGAGCGGCCCGTCGGTCCGGTCGCACTGCGTTTGGGCAAACACGGAGCGTGCGGCATGACCATCGGCTGTCGGCAACCTGCCCGATTACGGACAATCGCCGAGATCGGTTGCTCGTAGCGTCGCCGCCGCCATGGCCCTCTACCTGGTTCGACACGCGATCGCCGGCGATCGGCTCGGCTGGTCGGGCGCCGATCGCGACCGACCGCTGAGCGTTCGTGGTCACGCGCAGGCCCAGGCGCTCGCGCAGCGGTTCGCGCCGGTCGAGGTCGCCCGGGTGTTGTCGAGCCCGTACGTCCGTTGCCTGCAGACGGTCGGCCCGCTCGCGCAGGGCGCCGGCCTGCCGGTCGAAGCCGTCGAGGAACTCGCCGAGGGTCGCCCGATGCGCCCCGTGCTCGACTGGCTGCCGGCCCTTCCCGACTCGACGGTGCTGTGCAGCCACGGCGACCTGATCCCGGACCTCGTGGAATGGCTGCGGGAACGCGGCGGCGCCGTCGAGGGACCGGGGGATTGGCGGAACGCGTCGACGTGGGTGCTCGAGCGAGACGCCGGGACGGTCGTTGCGCTCCGCTCCGTCGCCCCGCCCGTCGCGTGACGCCGTGGTGGGTACGGTGCCGTCATGTCCGAGGACCCTTATCTCGTCGCTCAGCGTTCCCTCGAGGCCGACCTCGCGGCCGGCTGGTCGGGGTGGAGCGCCGATCAACTCGCCTACCTGCGCGACCACCGGTGGTCGATGCTGGCGACCGGGAAGCGTGACGGCTCGCCCCAGGTCTCCATGGTGGGGTACGCCCTCGACGACGACGGGGCGATCCTCGTGTCGGTCAAGCGCTACACCGCCAAGCAGCGCAATGCCCGCCGGCAGCCCAAGGTGGCGATCATCGTCCACGACGACCGCCGCCAGCTCGTCGTGTACGGCGTCGCCGAGACCGTCGAGTCCGATCCGCGTCGGGCGGCGATGTCGGCCAAGGTGATGGCGGTGCTCGGCGGCTCGCCGATCCCGGATCCGTCGGCGCTCGTGCCGATGCTCGACGCGCAGCAGCGCACGGTCTTGCGCATCGTGCCCACTGCGGCGTTCTTCCAGGGCTGATCGGCGGGGCGTCGGCTCAGGCGGGCTTCGGGCCGAGCGCGGCCTCCACGGCCTGCAGCAGCCGGGCCGAGCACCCCGACATCGCCACCGGTGGCGAGATCTCGTCCACGACGCGCCGGGCGATGGTGCGCAGCGCCTCGGCCGCCGGCCCGGTGCCGTCGACCACGACCGGCCGGCCGTGGTCGCCGCCGCTGGCCACCGCCGGCTCGAGCGGGATCTGGCCGAGCAGTTCGACACCGATCTCCTCGGCCAGCGCCCGGCCGCCGCCCTCACCGAACAGCGGATAGGCGGTGCCGTGCTCGCAGACGAAGGCCGACATGTTCTCGATGACACCGGCCACCCGCAGGAACGACCGCCGTGCCATGTCCGCCGCCCGGATCGCGACCTTCTGGGCCGACACCGCCGGGGTCGTGACGATCAGCAGGTCGGCGCGGGGCAGCATGCGAGCCAGACCCATCTGGACGTCGCCGGTGCCGGGGGGCATGTCGATGAACAGGTAGTCGAGTTCGCCCCACTCGACATCGCGTAGGAACTGTTCGACGGCCTTGGTGAGCATCAGGCCCCGCCACATGAGCGCCTGGCCTTCGTGCTCGACGAGGTTGCCCGTGGACACGACCTTGAGCCGCCCGGCGCCCAAGGTCCGCTCGTTGGGCACGATCCGGCCTCGGCCGTCGGCGCCCTTGGTGGCGGCGAGCCGATCGGGGATGCCGAGCATCCGGGGCACGGAGAAGCCCCAGATGTCGGCGTCGAGGACGCCGACCACGTAGCCGAGCGAGGCCACCGCCGCCGCCAGGTTGACCGTCACCGAGGACTTGCCCACTCCGCCTTTGCCCGATGCGATGGCAAGGACCCGGGCCGTGGCGGGGATCGCCGTGTCGGGCGCCTGCTCCCGGGCGTTCCAGCGGGCCTTCAGCATCGTGTCGGAGCGTTCCTCGGCCGTCATCTCCGACCAGTCGATCACCACCTCCTTCACGCCGGGGTGGGTGCCGACGCGCGTCTCGACGTCCTTCTTCAGCTGGGCGCGCAGCGGGCACCCCTTGATCGTGAGCTTGAACGGGACGGTCACGAAGCCGTCGGGGTCGACCCGGACCGTGCCGACCATGCCGAGGTCGACCACGTTGCCCCCGAGTTCGGGGTCCATCACCCCGCGCAGGAGACCGAGGACCTCCTCGGCAGACGGGGCGGAATGTCGCGGTACCACGACCGGATTCTACCGGGCTAGCCCGTGTAAACTCCGGTCGTGCTCCGCACTCCCCGGTCGCTCCCGTCGCTCGACGTGCTCAAGACGCTGGGGGACGACACGCGCTACGCGATCTACCAGGAGCTCGCCTCCTCAGCGCAGCCCCTGGCGACGGCGGAGATCGCCGAGGCGATGGGGTTGCACCCGAACACCGTGCGCCCGCACCTCGAACGGATGCGCGAGGCCGGGCTGGTCGAGGTGCGCACCGGGGCGCCCTCCGGTGTCGGTCGCCCGCAGCACCTGTACTCGCTCGCCGCAGAGGCCCCGGCGCCCGCCCCGGAATCGCCGAGCTATCCGATGCTGGCCGGGATGCTCGTCGAGCTCGCGGAGCGCACGGGAGTGTCGGGTGACGCAGCGGCGGTCGTCGGCCGCGAGCAGGGCCGTGTCGACGCATCGACCTACGCAGCGGCGCCATCGTGTCTCGAGGCGCTCGTCGACCGCCTCGATCGGCTTGGCTTCGAGCCGTCCGTCGCCGCCGACGCCAGTGGCGAGAACGCAGTCATCGCGTTCGCCCAGTGCCCGTTCCGCGAGCTTGCTGAGGCGCACCCGGATCTCGTGTGCGCCCTGCACCGGGGCCTCGTCGAGGGGTTCGTCGCCGAGATGGGCGACGCCTCGGTCGGCCCGTTCCACACCCTCGTCCACCGAGACCCTTGTCAGGTCTCCCTCGTCAGCCGATAGCGTTCAGCCGCGCCGCACCCTGGAGGATCACCGTGATCACCCTCACCGACACCGCCGCCGTCAAGGTCAAGGAACTGCTCGAGGCCGAAGGCGACACGAGCCTTGCGCTCCGGGTCGCCGTCCGTCCCGGGGGATGCTCGGGCTTCTCCTACGAGATGTTCTTCGACTCCGAGGTCGCCGACGACGACGAGCTGGCCACCTTCGGTGCGGTCAAGGTCATCGTCGACCCGTCGAGCTCGCAGCTGCTCACCGGCGCCACGCTCGATTACAAGGACGGCCTGCAGCAGGCCGGCTTCAGCATCAACAACCCGAACGCCACCCGCTCCTGCGGGTGCGGCCAGTCCTTCAGCTGAGGCCTGCGCCCGCTCCGGCGGCGCATCAGTCGCCGCGGAACCGCTGCTCGCGGAACGGGTCGCCGTACATGTGGTAGCCGTTGCGCTCCCAAAAGCCGGGGGAGTCACCCACCCGGAATTCGAGGGCGCGCAACCACTTGGTCGATTTCCAGAAGTACAGATGTGGGATCAGCAGCCGTACCGGCCCGCCGTGGATCGGTTCGATGTCCGCGCCGTCGTAGGCGTACGTGACGAGGCAGTCGTCGAACAGGCAGTCGGCCAACGGGGTGTTCGCCGTGTAGCCGAACTCCGCGTGCGAGAGCACGTGGGTGACACCCGGGTGCATCCCCGCCCGGTCGAACAGGTCGCGGATGCGCACCCCGCGCCAGACCGTGTCGAACTTCGACCACTTGGTGACGCAGTGGATGTCGGTGGTGATCTCCACGGCCGGTAGCGCCCGGAGCGCGTCGAGATCGATCGTGAACGGGCGATCACATCGGCCTGCGACGGTGAGGTTCCATTCGCCCGGGGCGTACTCGGGCACGTCGCCGATGTGGAGCACCGGGAACCGGTCGGTCAGGTACTGCCCCGGGGGGAGCCGGGCGGGGTCGTAGCCCCGGCGTGCCACCTCGGCCCGGTTGCGGTCGAAGAAACCCATGGCGGGGAGTGTGCCTCGCGGGTGCTCCGGCGCGCTCAGCGATCGGACGAGTTCGCGCCGGCGGCGACGAGGAAGACGACGTAGAGGACGAGCAGCCCGACGGCGACGAACCCGAGGATGATGCCGGCGAGCGCCATCCCGCCGCCTGCCAAGGCGCCGTTGGAGCGCTTGATGCGGCTGCGGCTCACGAACCCGAGGACCAGCCCGACGATCGAGGGGATGAAGCAGAGCACGAACCCGCAGATGCCGCACACCATCGCTGCGATGGCCAGGCCGTCCGTCGTCGGGGTGCTGCGGTAGGGCCCGTAGCCGGGCGGGGGCGCCGGCGGTGGCGGTGGCGGTGGCGGCGGGGGCGGCGGCATCACGGGGGGACCTCCCATGGGGCCGATGGTAGGGGCGTCGGGTGCCCGCCTCGGTCGTCGCCGAATGCTTCGGGCTAGCGTCGGCGCATGGGGAACGACCAGGCCGACCGTCCACGTCACGGCCTCGCCGAGGTCGGCGACGGCATCCGGATCCACTACGTCGAGCAGGGCTCGGGCCCGCTGGTGGTGCTCGTCCACGGGTTCCCCGAGTCCTGGTACTCCTACCGCCACCAGCTCGCCCCCCTCGCCGCCGCCGGGTATCGGGCCGTTGCGATCGACGTCCGGGGCTACGGACGGTCCTCCAAGCCGGCTGCGGTCGACGCCTACCGGATGAGCTGCCTCGCCGGTGACGTGCTCGGCGTCGTTCGGGCTCTCGGGGAGTCGAGCGCCGTGGTCGTCGGCCACGACTGGGGGGCACCGATCGCCTGGAACGCCGCCCAGCACCGCCCCGACGTGTTCCGGGCGCTGGCCACGCTGTCGGTGCCGTTCGCCGTGCGGGGCCCGATGCGGCCCTCGACGGCATGGGCGGCGATGGTGCCTCCGGGTGAGGAGTTCTACGTCGGCTACTTCCAGCAGCCCGGTCGGGCCGAGGCCGAACTGCACGACGACACGAGGGGTTGGTTGCGCGGCTTCTACTGCAGCGCCTCGGGCGATGCACCACCGCCGTCGGCCGACGGCACGAGCGCGACGATCCCGACGGGGCGTCGGATGCGCGACCGGTTCTGGGACCCGGGCGAAGCCGAACTCCCGGCGTGGCTCACCGTCGACGACCTCGAGTTCTTCGCCGGTGAGTTCGAGCGCACCGGCCTCACCGGCGGCTTGAACCGGTACCGCAACGTCGACCGTGACTGGGAGGACGCTGCGTTGCGCGGCGACGTCCCGCTCGCCGTGCCGTACCTGTTCGTCGGTGGCGACCGCGACGGTCCGACGATCTGGGGGGCGCCGGCGATCGCCGCGTTCGGCACCACGGCACCGCAGTTGTGGCGCAGCGTGGTCCTCTCCGGTGTCGGGCATTGGACCCAGCAGGAGCGACCGGCCGAGGTGAACGAGCACCTGCT
>JBEIFW010000041.1:0-21704 GCA_040382215.1 Acidimicrobiales bacterium | reverse complement strand
CGCCCGACGCAAGCGGGTTCGGGCACGCCGCCACGCTGTCGGGCGGGGCCACCGCCGGCGCCGGGCGCCTCGGCTCCGGCGTGGAGTTCGCCACCGCCGGCGCCCGCCTGCTCGTGGCCGACGCTGCGGCGCTGCGGCCGCCCGCCGCAGTGACCGCGACGGCCTGGGTGAACCCCACCCTCGACACCACCGCCTACTACCAGGCCGTCATGCGCAAGGGCCGCGACAACGCCGAGAGCTACGCCCTGCAGCTCTACGACCGCAAGGCCGTGCTCGCGGTGCGGAACGCGGCCGGGCAGGCGTTCACCGTGGTGTCGCCCGCCGACGTGCCGCTGAACACCTGGAGCCATCTCGCCGGCAGCTACGACGGCACGACGATCCGGCTCTACGTGAACGGCGCCCTCGTCGCCCAGTCGGCGATCGGCACCCAGACACTGTCGCAGGACGCGACGGGGCTCGGGATCGGCAACGCCCCCGACGTGTCGCGCGAGTTCCGCGGCCGCCTCGACGACGTGCGGGTCTACAACCGGGCGCTCGGCGACGCCGACGTCGCCGTGCTCGCGGCCCCGGACGCGCCGACGGCGATCGCCTGCACGGGGCTCACGGTCGCCGGCGGGACGACCACCCGGTTCGACGTGCCCGTCTGGCTCGACGCCGACGCCAACCCCTCCACCGCAGCGGGTGCCGCCACTGCGACCGCCGTCGTCGTCGCCGGGACCCGCACGGCGGCGTCGACCACGCTGAACGCGACCGTCACCCCGGGGCCGGCACGCTTCTCGCTCGGCGCCGAGGTCGTCAGCAACGGCACGCTGATCGCCGGCGGCGTCGGCGAACTGACCGTGGTGCTGCGCAACCACGGCCCTTCCGACGCCCACGGACCGGCCACGTTCACCTACGTCCCGCCCGCGGACACCCGGATCACCGCCCCGCCCGTGGCCCCGCCCGGCGTCGTGTGCGCCACCGGATCGGGCGTCTACCCGACGACCACGGCGATCACCTGCGCGCTCAGCCCGACCGCGGTTGGACAGCTGCGCTCCCCGACGCTGCAGAACGGATCGCTCGCCGGGTCACCGCTGCGGGTGCGGATCCCCGTCGACGTGCTCGGCCGGTCCCGGGTCCGCGTCGAGGACGCGACCGGTCGGGCGACGGTCACGGCCGCCAACGCCAACCTCGACACGGGTCTCACCGCCCTCGCCGACGACTGGCGGCAGTGGTCCTCGACCGTGCTGCGCACCCCGTCGTGGGTGGCGACGGCGTCGAGCGTCGCCGGCCCGGCCACCGATCCCACCCGCGCAGTCGACCGCAACCCGTCGGGCACGGTGACGGCCGATCCCGACACTGCGCCGAGCCTGTTCCGCTCGGCGGTCGAGGCGACCCCGTGGTGGCAGCTCGACCTCGGCCGGGTCACCCGCATCGGCGGGGTCCGGATCCACGGCTCGATCGACCAGCCGGCCGAGAGCATGGGGCTCGTCGTCTACGTGTCCGACGTCCCGTTTACCAACCCGATCATCACGACCCCGGGGCTCTCGACGTTCCGGGTCGTCAACGTCGCAGGCCGGGTCTCCGAGGTGACCATCCGGCGCAGCGCCCGCTACATCCAGATCCGGCGCCTCACCCCCAACGAACGCCTCGCCCTCGCCGAGGTCCAGGTGCTGCGGCCCTTCAGCGCGGTCAACCTCGACACCGCCGTGGCAACGTCCTCGAGCCAGCGCGACGCCGGCGTCGCCGCCGCCGAGGCGATCGACGGCGGCCGCCTCGGCACCGAGGGCTCCGCCGACCTGTTCGTCTCCAACGTCGAGGCCAACCCGTGGTGGCAGGTCGAGATCCCGCAGCTCGACACCACGGCGACGGCACCGGTCGAGCGGCCGATGATCGGCAGCATCCGCATCTGGGGCCGCACCGACCAGTTCGCGGACCAGACCGCCAACCTCGAGGTGTCCGTCTCCGACGACGGCGTCACCTGGGGATCGCCGGCCGTGACGTTCCCCGGCGTCGTGAACCGGATGGTCGAGCTGCCGGTCAACCGGGCCGGCCGCTTCGTACGGATCCGCCGCACCGATACCGCGACGCTCGCCCTCGCCGAGGTGCAGCTCTTCGGCGAAGGGGCCGTGCCGATCCGAACCGTCGGCAACCGGGTCGGGGCGACCGCACCGGCGCTGCTGCCGACCTCGGGCTGGGTGGCGTCCCAATCCTCGATCGACGGCAGCGGGTACTCCGCAGCGGTCGCCCTCGACGGCAACACCGACGGCCGGCTCGGCGCCGGCTCGGTCACCCGCACCGCCCCGGACCTCGCGGGGTCGTGGTGGCAGGTCGACATGCAGACCACCCGTCCCGTGGGCATGGTGCGGATCTGGAACCGATCCGACACGTCCGGGTCGCTGAAGGACCTCCGGGTCTACGTGAGCAACGTGCCGTTCCTCGCCGACCCCGACGGCCAGGACGGCGTGTGGAGCACCACCGTCGACGGGTCGCCGGGCGACTACCTGGAAGTGCCGGTGTTCTACAACGCTCGTTACCTCCAGGTGCGCAACGAGTCGGGCCGGTCGATGTCGATCGCCGAGATCCAGGTCACCAACGGCACCGGACTCACCCGGGACATTCCCACGGTGCCCGGAAACCGGCCCCGACGGTCGCGATCACCAGCCCCACCAACGGCGCCACGGTGTCGGTGGCCGGCGGCGTGAACCTCGTCGCGGTCGCCGTCGACCCGGAAGGCACCGTGCAACGCGTCGAGTTCTTCAACGGCACCGTCCCGATCGGCGTCGCCAACACCCCCCCGTTCGCCCTGGCGCTGCCGGCGATCACCCCCGGCACCTACACCGTGCGGGCCGCGGCGGTCGACGACGTCGGCGCCACCGGGCAGTCGGCGCCGGTGACGTTCACCGTGATCGACAACTTCGCCCCGACCGTGACCCTGACGATGCCCACCGCCGGGCAGGTCGTGAACGGACCGACGGTGATGCTCGGCGCGACCGCCGCCGACGCCGACGGCTCGATCAGCAGGGTCGAGTTCTATCTGGGCGGCTTCCCGGGGGGAACTCTGCTCGGGTCGGCCACCACCCCGCCCTACCGGTTCGCGTGGACCAACGCGCCGAGCGGGTCGGCGACGATCACCGCCGTCGCCGTCGACAACCTCGGCAGGACCGGCACCTCGGCACCGGTCACGTTCACCGTGAACCTCCCGCCGACGGTCACCATGACGAGCCCTGCCGGCGGCACCTGGTTCAACGTCCGCACGGTCGAGCTCGCTGCCACCGCGGCCGACCCCGACGGTTCGATCGCCCAGGTGCAGTTCATGGAGGGCACGACCGTCGTCGCCACGGTGACCAGCCCGCCGTATGCGTTCACCTGGAACCCGGCCCCGTACGGCACCCGCACGATCTACGCCCGGGCCACCGACAACCGGGGGGCGTTCACCGACTCGGCCCCGGTGATCTTCTACGTGAACACGCCGCCGACGGTGGCCATGACCGGACCGGGCTATGCCGGTGCCGTCGGTGCGGACCTCCCCGTCGGCTACTGGCGGCTCAACGAATCGGCCACCTACACCCCGCCCGGCTCGCTCACCGCGCCCGACACGCTCGACGTCGGCGGGATCGGGCTGTGGCTCGACGCCGCCGACCCGTCGACCGTCACCATCACCGACGGCACGATCTCGCAGTGGCGGGACAAGAGCGGCAACAACCGTCATGCCGGGCCGACCGGCACGGTCGCCCGGCCGCAGCTGAGCCCGACCGCGTTCAACGGCCGGCCGGGTGTGACGTTCAACTCCCAGTCGCTCAGCCTGCCGCCCTCGGCCACCCCAGGGCCGAATGGCACGGTGTTCGTGGTGATGCGCTCGAGCGACACCGGCCAGGGCTCGACCGGCCTGGTCAACCTGTGGTCGTGGTCGTCGGGCTGGTGGAACCCGTTGCTGCGCTTCGGCATCGGCAACATCAACTACGCGCACTGGAACGGGGCGTTGATCAGCGCGCCCGACACCCGCGCCAACGAGGAGTCGCTGCAGGCGATCAGCCTGTCGACCACGGGCGGCGCGACGACCGCGACGTGGTGGCGCAACGGCCAGGCCCGGGACAGCGGCACCCGGGCCGTCACCTGGGGGGCCCTGAACGAGTTCACGCTCGGGTCGTTCACCGGCTACGGCTTCCGCGACGGCGTCGTCGCCGAGCTCATCGTCGTCCCCAGCGCCCTCAGCACGGCCGACCGGCAACGCATCGAGGGCTACCTGGCCCGCAAGTGGAACATCCCGATGGTGACGCCGCACCCGTACCCGCTGCCGGGCACGGTGATCCGCGACGCCGGCTCGTCGCGCACCGACGGCACCTGGAATGCCGGCACCCGGGTGATCGGTGCGGTCCAGGGTGACGGCGCCGCCGGCACCGTCGAGACCCCCGCCGCGCTGCCCCGGGCCACAGCGACGGCCGCCGCCGGGTCACCGGTCGACCTGACGACGGGCGTGACGGTGTCGGCCTGGATCAACCCGCGCGTGAGCGGCCAGAACGGCGGCATCGTCGAAAAGACCGTCAACGGCTCGGTCAACGCCCAGTACCTGCTGTTCCTGGAGAGCGGCCGGCTCGTGTGGCGCGTCCGGCTGACCACCGGCGCGCTGATCAGCTACTACACCGACTGGTACCCCACCCCGGGCCAGTGGAGCCATGTGGCCGGCACCTGGGACGGTCTGGTGCTGCGCGTCTACGCGAACGGCGCACCGGTCGCAGTGTCGGGCACGTCGCTGTTCGCGGCGAACGCGTTCGGCACGCTTTCGAGCGGGCCCGGCCCGGTCACGATCGGCGTCCTCGGCCAGAGCGTCTACCAGTTCCAAGGCGTCATCGACGACGCCACCATCTTCCCGAGCGCGCTCAGCCCCCAACGGGTGCAGATGCAGTGGGCCGCCGCCGACGCGACGGCGTACCGGGCGACGGTGCTCGCCGACGGCCCGGTGGCGCACTGGAACTTCGACGGGGACGGCGTCATCGCCCAGGACGCCACCGGCGCCCATCCGGCGTTCATCGCGAGCGGCGCCCGCACCCCCGGTGCCCTGAGCGGGTCGCAGGGCATCGGTTCGCCCGCGCTCACCGGGAACCCGGACCTGAGCATCCAGGTGGTGGCCGGCAATCCCCTCGACGTGCGGGACCGCTTCACCGTCGAGGCGTGGATCAACCCGAACACCGACAACCAGACCTCCGGCATCGTCGACAAGCAGGTGGGCTGGTCGAGCAACGCCCAGTTCGTCCTGCTGCTCGTCAACGGCGCCGTCGAGTTCCGGGTCTCGCCGCGCACCGGTGGCTACGTCCCGCTCAACACCGGGTTCCGGCCGCCCGTCGGCACCTGGACCCATGTGGCGGGCACCTACGACGGCACGACCATGCGGATGTACATCAACGGCATCCCGACCAGCGGGACGGCGTTCGTCGCCGGGCCGGCCAACGGCGGGCCCGGGCGGCTGCGCATCGGCCAGCACGGCGCCGGCAGCCCGAGCCCGTACCCGTTCCAGGGTGCCATCGACGAGGTCGCCGTGTACGCGTCGGCCCTGTCGCCGTCCCGGGTGAAGGCCCATTACGACGCCGGCCTCGCCGACCAGACCGCGTACAACGGCGGCGGCGTGCTGCTCAGCGCCATGGCCAGCGACGTCGACGGCTCGATCGAGCGCGTCGAGTTCTGGGAGGGCTCGACGCTGCTGGCCACCACCACCACCAGCCCATACCGGTGGCGGTGGGCCAACCCGTCCAAGGGCACCCACGACGTGTTCGCCCGGGCCTACGACGACCGGGGCCTGATGAGCGAATCGACCCCGCTCACGTTCCTCGTCAACGACGCCCCGGTCGTGCGGATGACCGGACCGACCCTGCCGGTCGCCGACGGCGGCTTCGAGCAGGGCACCGCCGGTCTCGGTCGCACCGGCACCGTCGGGGGCTGGACCGTCGCCGCCGGCGACATCGACGTGCTCACCAGCTATCCCGGGGCGAGCCCGGTCCAGGGCGGCACGTTCATCGACCTGAACGGCTACGCGCCCGGCACGATCCGCCAGGCGATCCCGACCGTCGCCGGCGCCAGCTATCAGATCTCGTGGGCCGACCGGGCGAACCCCGGCGCCGGCGGTCCGGTCGGTTACACGGTGCGATGGAACGACACCGACGTCGCCACGTTCACGGCGGCCAACGGCCCATGGACGACGCGTACGGCCACCGTCGCTGCGACCGGCACGACCGGCCGGCTCGAGTTCGTGAGCACCCAGCCGGGCAGCGGCGGGGCGTTCCTCGACGACGTGAAGGCCGGCAAGGCGACCGTCCCGTCGTCGTCGGTGGTGCTCAGCGCCGAGGCCAGCGACAGCGACGGCGCGATCAGCCGCGTCGAGTTCTGGGACGGGACCACGCTCGTCGGCACGGTCCGCACGGCGCCGTACAACCTGCCGTGGCCGATCCCGGGCTCGGGCACCAAGACCGTGTTCGCCCGGGCCTACGACACGAGCGGGCTGCTCGCCGACTCGGCGCCGTTCAGCTTCGACGTCAACGACGGCCCCACGGTGGCCGTCACCGCGCCCGCCCCCAACAGCTACGTCCTGCGCTCGGCGAGCCTCCCGCCCCCCGGGCCGGTCCCGGCGTTCCGGGCGGCTGCGAGCGGGGTGAACACCGACGTAGCGGCGTCGTTCAACGAGCCGTCGGCCACCGCCGTCGACGCCCAGGGCAACGTCTACGTCGCCGACCGCCTCAACCACCGCATCCGGCGCATCGCCCTCGACGGGAGCGTGACCACCTATGCCGGTTCGGGCGCTGCGGGTTCGACCGACGGCTCGGGGGTGGCCGCCAGCTTCAACGGCCCGCGCGGTCTGGCCATCGCCACGGACGGCACGCTGTTCGTGGCCGACACCGACAACCACCGGATCCGCCGGGTCGGCGTGGGCGGGGTGGTCACCACGTTGGCCGGGACGGGCACCGCCGGGTCCACCGACGGCGGTGTCGCCCTGGCCACCTTCAACCAGCCCTTCGGCGTGGCCGTGGAGGCGTCGGGGTCGCTGCTCGTGGCCGACACCCACAACCACCGGATCCGCCGGGTCACCACCTCGGGGACGATCACGGTGTCGACCGTCGCCGGCAGCGGCGCGATCGGCGCGACCAACGCCACCGGAACCGCAGCGACGTTCAACTTCCCCACCGACGTCGCCGTCGACCCCGCCGGCGCCGTGTTCGTGGCCGACGCCGGGAACCGGTTGATCCGCCGGGTGGCGGCGACGCCGGCCACCACCTTCCTGTCGAGCGCCACCCCGACGATCGCGTGGACCGGCGCCGCGCTGCGCAACAACACCAACGACGCCGGCGGGACGCTGCGCAAGAGCGGCGTCACCTACGCCAACGGCGTGCTCACCGTCCCGGGCGCCACGGCCAACACCGTCTACACCGCCTCCTACGCCGTCGACGGTGCCACCATGTTCCGGGCGCGGATCGCCATCGACGAAGGCGTGCTGAACCCGAACACGACCGGCAGCGTGGTGTTCACCGTCGCCCTCGACGGCACCGTCGTGTACACGAGCCCGACCGTCTCGGGCACGACCGCCCCGATCGATCTGGCCATCGACACCACCGGGCGCACCACGCTGCGGCTCGGCGTGAACCCGCTGGCGTCGGCCACCGGCGACCACGCCGCCTGGTACGACGCCCGCCTCGAGGGCGCTGCGGTCACCACGCTCGCCGGCGGGGAGGCCGGGATCGGCGTCGACGGCTTCGCCGACGGCAACGGCTCGGCCGCCTCGTTCGCCCAGCCGTCGAACCTGCTCGCCACCGCCAGCGTGGTGTACGTCAGCGAGAACAGCGGCCACCGCGTCCGGCGGATCGACACCTCCACCGCTGCGGTCACCACGCTCGCCGGATCGGGGATCGCCGGGACCAACGACGGCGTGGGCACGGCTGCGCGGTTCGCCCAGCCGCGTGGTCTCGCCTTCGACGGGACCGGCGGCATCGTCGTCGCAGAGCTCGGCAACCATCGGGTCCGGCGCATCGACATCGGATCCGGCGCGGTCACCACCCGATCGGGCACCGGTACGCCGAGCTTCGCCGACTCCGACGGCCGCACGACGGTGAGCGTCGGCCGGCCGGCCGGCACCCAACCCGGCGACGTGCTGCTCGCCGCGGTCACGACGGCGCCCACTTCGGGAACGGTGACGGTCCTCGAGGCCGAGGCGGCGGCGCGCAGCGTGGTCGGCACCGAGACGCTGTGGTGCCCCTGCTCAGGCGGCTCGGCCGCCTCGGCCACCGCGTTCGACCCGACCAACAACTCGGCGTCGATCATGTGGAGTTACATCGCCAACACGCCCGGGCGGTACCGCCTGCGGTTCCGCTACAGCGCAGCGAGCGGCACCCCCGTGCGACGGCTCGACGTGAACACGGCCATCCACACCGCGAGCCTCACCTTCCCGAACACGGGATCGTTCGCCCGCTGGACCTCCACGATCGACATCCCGGTCACGTTCGTCGCCGGCACCAACACGATCCGGCTCCGCTCGGACACTGCGGCCGGCTCCACCCAGCCGCTCGCCATCGACCGGCTCGAGGTGGTGGGCGAGGGGCCGACCACGCCGACGACGGTCGCCTGGTCGCCGGCCGGGTGGACGCTCGTGGGCACCGCCAGCGGCTCGGCCGGTACGACCACGACGCTGTACCGGGCGATGGCCTCGAGCGCCGACCCGGCCTCGTGGACCTGGACGCTGTCGGCTGCGAGCGGCGCCACGGCCAGCCTCGCCGCCTACAGCGGCGTCGACCTCGTGAACCCGGTCGAGACCTCGGCGACGGGCACCAACGCGAGCGGGACGGCGCACCTCGCCCCGGCGGTCACCACGACCAGCGGCAACCGGTTGATCGTGTCCGTGCACGGCGTCGGCACCGCGACGGTGCTGGCGCCGCCCACCGGCACCACCGAGCGGGTCGACCAGGCCGGCAACGGGCTCACCGTGGGCATCCTCGACACGCCGCAGACCGCGGCCGGATCGTCCCCGGCACACACCGTCACGTCCGGTGTGGCGGCCGAGTCGGCGGCGATCACCGTCGCGCTCAGCCCGGGGGCGGGCGGGTCCTCGGCGACGACCACGCCGGCGGTGCGCGGCTCGGCGACGGCGACCAACGTGACGGTGTCGGCGATCGGCAACGTCGCCACCCAGAACAAGCTGTCCGACATCGCCGGCAACCTCGCCGGTGTCATCGACAACACCGACCGCATCGGCCAGGCGACGGCGGCGGTGGGCGACGTCGACGGTGACGGCAACGCCGACCTGGTGGTCGGCGTGCCCGGCGACGACGACGGCGGCACCGACCGTGGTGCGGTGTACGTGCTGTTCTTGAACCCGACGGGCACGGTGCGGGCCGAGCGCAAGATCAGCGGCATCACCGGCGGCTTGACCGGCCTGGTCGACAACGACCGGTTCGGCTCCTCGGTCACCGGGATCGGCGATCTCGACGGCGACGGCGTCATCGACATCGCGGTCGGCGCCCCCGGCGACGACAGCGGCGGCGCCGACACCGGCGCGGTGTACGTGTTGCGGCTCAACAGCACCGGCACCGTCAAGGCGCAACAGAAGATCTCGGGCACCACCGGTGGGCTCACCGCGGTCGCACCGCCGGCCCGCACCGCCGGCGCCGGCCCGCAACCCGTCCGGGCCGACCTGTGGTTCGCCGGCGCCTGCCCGAGCTGGTCGGCCTGGTCGACCTGCTCGACCTACACCCCGTCGACGACCCATGCGACGATCCCGGACGGGACCCCGCCGAGCACCCCCGGCACCGCCGCCGCCAGCTTGAACTGGGCGTGCTGCCCGTACGACTACTACGGCCTGCGACTGCGCACCTTCGTCACCGTCCCCACCACCGGCTCCTACACGTTCTTCTTGCGCTCCGACGACCAGGGCACGATCCGCATCAGCCCCGACGCCAACCCGGCGCGCGCCGCGGTGCTCGCGGTCGAGAACGGCAGCGGTGGCACCCTCGGCGACCCGACCAAGGCCGGCACCGTCGCCCTCACCGCCGGGGTGCGCTACTACCTCGAGGCCTACCTCAGCGAGGGCGCCAGCGCCGACTACCTGCAGGTCGGCGTCACCGGACCCGGCATCCCCACCGTGGTCGACGTCCCGACGGCGTGGCTCACCGATCCCGGCACGGTCGGCGCCGGTGGCTGGTATCCCCGGGCGGCGGCGAGCACCGGCGCGCTCGACACCGGCGAGCAGTTCGGGTCCGCCCTCGCCGGGATCGGCGACCTCGACGCCGACGGGGTGCGGGACCTCGTGGTCGGCGCCCCTGGCGACGACGACGGGGCCGACGACGCCGGCGCGGTCTACGTGCTGTTCCTCACCACGACCGGGGCGGTGAAGTCCCAGCAGAAGATCGCCACCGGCTCCGGTGGGCTCGCGGCCGGGACGGCCGCGTCGTTCGACCGTCTCGGCAGCGCGGTCGGCTCGATCGGCGACCTCGACGGCGACGGCATCGGCGACCTCGCCGCCGGCGCCCCCGGGGCCGACGACGGTGGTGCCAACCGGGGTGCGATCCTCCTGCTCAACCTGCGCCGCAACGGCACGGTGCTGGCCCAGCAGCGCCTTTCGGCCACCAGCGGCGGGTTCGGCGCCGGAGAGCTCGACAACAACGATGCGTTCGGCCTGGCGGTCGCCGGCATCGGCGACCTCGACGGCGACGGCATCGGCGACGTCGCCGTCGGCGCGCCCGGCGACGACGACGGCGGCACCGACCGCGGCGCAGTCCACCTGCTCACGCTGCGTCGCAACGGCACGACCAGCAACCAGCGCCGGATCTCGGCCACCTCCGGCGACCTCGGCACCAGTGTGCTCGGCGACCGCGACCGCTTCGGCTCCGCCGTCGCCGGCCTCGGCGACCTCAACCGCGACGGCGTGGTCGACCTCGCCGTCGGTGCCGGGGGCGACGACGACGGCGGCACCGACCGCGGCGCGCTGTACGTGCTCACGCTGACCGGCACCACGGCCACGAGCGCCGTCACGATCGAGCGGCCGACGGGCACCCAGGCCGGCGACGTGCTGCTCGCCGCGCTCGCCCTGCCGAACACCTTGTTCGCCGTCACCCGCCTCGAGGCCGAGGCCGCGAACCGCCCCGACAACATCCTCAAGGTGTCGACCGCCTGGTGCCCGTGCTCGGCCGGTGCTGCGGTCGACAACTTCTCGCCCACCAACACCGCGGCGCTGATCACCTTCACCTTCAACGCCCCGGTCGCCGGCAGCTACGGCCTGCGCGTGCGCTACGCGGCGGCCGACGGCGAGGCCGTGCGCCGACTCGACGTCAACGGGGTCCAGCACACCGCCGCGCTCGCCTTCCCGGGCACGGCGTCGTGGGCGGCCTGGACCGACCGGGCGCTCGTGAACGTGAACCTGGTGGCCGGCAACAACACGATCACCCTGCGCACCGACACCGCAGCCGGCTCGACTCGCCTGCTGAACCTCGACCGCCTCGAGGTGGTCAACCAGACCGGTGCCACGGCGACGACGGTGACGGCTGCGCCGGCGGGGTGGACCCTGGTCGGCACCCGGTCGGGTCCGGACGCCTCGGTGGCCCTCTACCGCACCACGGCGACGGGCACCGACGCCACCGCCTGGACGTGGCGGTTGTCGGCCTCGGTGGGCGCCGCCGGGAGCATCACGGCCTACACCGGGGTCGACCCGACGAGCCCCGTCGAGGGCGTCGCGCTCAGTGCCACCACGGCTGCCGGCACCACCCACACCGCGCCGGCCACGAGCACCGGCGGTGCGAACCGCATGGTGGTGCACGTCGTCGCGCTGGCCACCGGCACCACCGTCACCCCGCCCGGTGGCACCACCGAGCAGGTCGACGTCAGCGCCGGCAGCAGCGTCACGCTGAGCGTGGCCGACCGGTTGCGTCCCACTGCCGGCAGCGACGACGCGGCGACGTTCACCAGCGTCGCCGGGGCGGGGTCGACGACGATGTCGGTCGTGCTCGCCCCGTCGTCGGGCGGCACCTCGAGCGCGCTCATCCTCGAGGCCGAGGACGCCCAGGCGAGCGGCGGGATCGCCTTCGAGACGACCTGGTGCCCGTGCTCGGGCAGCGGTGCGGTGGGCAACTTCGGCTCGATCGACAACGCGACCGCCCTGACCTGGACCGTGAACGTCCCGTTCACCGGCAACTACCTGCTCCAGTTCCGCTACGGCGCCGGCGACGGCCCGGCGGTCCGTCGCCTCGACGTCAACGACACCCAGCACACCGCCGCGCTCACCTTCCCCGGCACGACCGGCTGGGGCAACTGGACCGATTCGAGCCCGGTCACGATCAGCCTGCGGGCCGGTGCGAACACCGTCCGGCTCCGGACCGACACCTTCGCCGGGAGCGCCCGGGCGATCACCGTCGACCAGATGACCGTGATCCAGACCGCCGGCGGTGCCGCCGCCCCCACCGTCATCGCGTTGACGGCGAGCGCGGCCGACCTCGACGGCTCGATCGCCCGGGTCGAGTTCCGGGTGGACGGCACCGTCGTCGGCACCGTCAACGAGGCGCCCTACACGGTGTCGTACACGGCGCCGAGCGCCGGGCGGTACACGGTCACCGCCACCGCGACCGACAACAACGGCAACGTCACCGTGTCGGCGCCGGTGTCGTTCTTCGTCGGCGTCGACCCGTCGGCCACCTACCGGTTCACCAACGCCCTGACCGGGCTTGCGCTCGATGTCGCCGCCTCGACCCGGCCGGAGGCGGCGAACCTGGCGCTGTGGCTCGACGCGTCCGACCCGAGCACGATCACGGCGGCCGGCGGGGCGATCAGCGAGTGGCGCGACAAGAGCGGCAACAACCGCAACGTCAGCCAGGCCACCCCGGCGTCACGACCCACCTTCCAGGCGGGCGGATGGGACGCGACGATGCCCGCGGTCAGCTTCGACGGGGTCGACGACGGCCTGCTGCTCGGCAGCACCGACCTGACCCGCGCCATCGGCGGCCAGACCGTCCTGGCCGTCATCGCCCCGCCGGGACCGCAGGTGAACACGATCAAGAAGCCGTCCGCGATCAACGGCGAGACGGGCTTCACGCTGTCGGGCAGCGGCTTCGGGACGACCACGGGGTGGGTCACGCTCGTCGAGAACGCCGACGGCTCGGGCGTCTCGGTGCCCCTCACGGTCACCGCGTGGGCCGACACCACGGTCGAGGTGACGGTGCGGCTCGGCACGCTCGCGCCGGGCGCCCGGTGGATGGTCGTCATCGACCAGGCCGGCCGCCGCAGCGCCCCGTTCCCGGTCCGGGTGTTGCCGGCGGTGGCCGCCACCGGTCTGGTCGGTCGGTGGATGCTCGACGAGACCACCGGCTCGAGCGCCCTCGACGTGTCGGGCTGGGAGCACCACGGCACGGTCGACAGCCAGGTGGTCCGCGGCGCGGTCGGCGTCGCCGGCACCGCCTACGCCTTCGACGCCGGCGGTCAGGTGCGCATCGGGCGCACTCCCACGCTCGACGCCATCGGCACCGACAACGGCGCCGCCACGATCGCGTTCTGGGTCCGGCCGAGCGCGCCGGCCGGCTCGTGGCGCCCGGCGTTCAACCTGTACGCCGCCGGGATCTCCGACCGCGTGCCCGGCATCTGGCTCTACCCGAGCTCGAACCACATCCACTACCGGTGGTCCAGCAGCGGCTCGGGCAACCCGGGCGTCGACTCGGTCACGGCGCTGCCCACGGGTCAGTGGTCACAGGTGACGCTCGTGAAGTCCGGCTCCACGCTCCGGGTGTTCATCAACGGGGTCCTCGACAACCAGGGCACCATCCCGGGGGTGACCTCGGCCTCCAACGCCGAGTTGCTCCTGTGCTGGAACGGGTACGGCGGCCGGTGCGGGTCGCTCGACGACGTGCGCCTCTACAACCGGGCCCTCGCCGACAACGAGATCGCCGCCCTGGCCGACCCGGTGAACGCCGGGACGCCACCGGTGCCGCCGACCGACCCGGGCGGCCCGGGGACGACCCCGCCGGCGCCGGGCGGCGGTGGCGGCACCCAGTACGGCACCGTGTTCAGCACCTCGACCCCGGCGACGAACGCGTCGCGGGCATCGCTGTTCGACGGCGCCGGCACCGTGGAGGCCGGCGGCCGGCGGCTCGACACCAACCCGTACCAGGCGGTGTCGATGCCCCGGACCGGGCGGGCCGTCATCGGCGGGTCGTTCGATTTCGCCAACGCGCAGCTCGCCGTCGGCGTGAACGGCGCGTGGAACGCGCGACCCGGCGGCTTCCAGGACCCGGGCACCACCTCGGACACGACCTCGGCGGTCGGCGGGGTCGGCTACGCGCAACCGGGCGAGTTGTTCCAGGGCCGCATCGCCGAGCTCGTGGTCGTCAACTCGGCGCTGCCGATCGCCGAGCGCCAGCACATCGAGGGCTACCTCGCCTGGAAGTGGGGGCTCACCGATCGCCTGCCCGGCGACCACCCCTACCGTTACAGCCCACCGAGCGGCTCGATGGACGGCACCCCCGTGATCGCCACCCGGTGGGACACCAACCGCCTCGTGCGCACCGAGCAGTTCCACGAGAGCCCGTGGGGTCGCAACGACGTCGTGGCGCTCGCCAACGCCTTCGCCGCCCCCGACGGCACGCAGACCGCCACGCGCCTGATGGAGGGCAGCGCCAACACCTACCACCAGGTCTGGCAGGAGTCCCGCCAGGGCACGACGGGCGTCACGGCCACGTACTCGATCCACGTCAAGGCCGTGGCCGGCCAGACGACGGCGCGCTACCTGAACATCCGGCCGGTCAACGACTCCTCCCAGGGATCGAACCGGGGGGTCACCGTCAATCCGGCGACCGGCGAGTTCGTGACCTTCACCGGCTCGACCGGCCCGTCACCGACGTACGTGATCACCCCCCTCCCCGACGGCTGGTACCGGGTGGCGGTGACCGCCCGCAGCACCGGGGGCCTGTTCTGGAACTCCCTCGAGCTCACCACCCCCGCCCTCGCCGGGGTCAGCCCGGCGTACTACCCCGGCGACGGGGCGAGCGGGGTACTGGTCTGGGGGGCGCAGCTCGAGCTGTCCAGCAGCGCCGGGCTCTACCAGCGGGTCGACACGGCCGCCACCGGCACCGCCGCCGCCAGCCAACGGTGGGCCGTGGTCCCCACCACCGGCGGCCGGGTGCAGTTGGTGAGCGCCGTGAGCACCAAGGCGGTCGCCGCCGCCGGGACGGCGACCGGCTCGGTGACGGCCCTCGCCCCGCTGTCGGACACGAGCGGGGCCCAGCACTGGACGATGCAGTTGAACGGGGACGGTACGGTCACCTTCGTCGGGGCCGAGAGCCGACGGGTGCTGACATCCTCGGAGGCCGCAACGGCGTCGCCGGTGCGCCTTGCGGACGCCACCGGCAGCGCAGCCGAGCGCTGGATCCCGAGCCTGGTGGCGCGCGCCGGCGGGCCGAGCGTGGTCCTCGGGACCGGCCCGATCGCGTTCTTCCGGCTCGGCGAGCGGTCCGGCACCACTGCGATCGATCTCGCCGGCCGCGGGGCGACGGCCACCTATGCGGGTGCACCGATCCTCGGGCACCCCGGCGCGTTCCCCGACGACCCGGATACCGCCGTGTCGTTCACGGGGGCGAACCACCTCCAGGCGAACGTGCCCGGCATCCTCACCACCGCCGGGTCGAAGACGACGGCGGCGATGTGGATGCGCTGGGACGGCGACACCAGCCGGGGGGTCCGCACGATCCTCGGCGTCGGTGCGCGCGAGGTCGTGGTGCGCGCCGGGTGCCTCGGGTTCTCCACCGGCACCACGGCCGGGGACGGCGACTGCCGGGGCGTGACCGTCGACCCGGCGTGGACGAACCGGTGGATCCGCGTGGTGGTCGAACTCGACGCCACCAATCCGGCCGCCGACCGGCTGTGGATCAACGGGGTCGCCCAGACCCTCACCCAGCGGTTCGGCACCCCGGGCACCGCCCCGCTGTCCACGACGGCGCGCCTCGGCGGCGCCACGGGGTCGACGGCGGGCCGCTTCGTCGGCGTGCTCGACGAGTTCGTCCTCTACGACCGGGCGCTCACCGGCGAGGAGCTGACCACCACCACGGTCGGTTCGCCGTCGCTCACCGCACCGGCGCTGTGGCTCGACGCCGCCGACACCTCCACGTTCACCACGACCACGAGCGGCGAGGTCACCCGGTGGCGCGACAAGTCCGGTCGGGGCAACCACGTGACGACGAACCGCACCACTTACGACCCGACGGGCCTCAACGGGCAACCGACCGTCGTCACCGACGGCGCCACGGTGCTGCGCACCCCGGTCAACTTCAACCAGCCACCGGTGTTCGCCACGATCCCCGTGGCCGCCGGCAGCGCGCTCGACCGCACCACCTCGGTCTCGGTGGCGGCGTGGATCCGACCGTCCTGGGGCGGCCAGAACGGCGGCATCGTGGACAAGACGATCGGCGGCGCCACCAACAACCAGTACCAGCTGTTCCTCGAGGGCGGCCGCGTCGTGTGGCGGCTGCGCGGCACGAACGGCGGCTGGTACCACATCTACACCGGGTGGTACCCGACGCCGGGTCAGTGGACGCACGTGGTCGGCACGTGGGACGGCACGACCATGCGGGTCTACGTCAATGGCCTCGAGGTCGGCGCGGCCAGCGCAACGGTCACGCTCCCGTCGGGCATCGGGCCACTGCTCATCGGTCAGTTGGGCAGCGACGTCTACTCCTTCGTCGGCACCATCGACGACGTCGCCGTGTTCCCCGCCGCCCTGGACGCGACGCAAGTCGTCGCCCTTGCGACCGCCGGTGATGCCGACACCCACGGCGCCACCGTGCTGGCCAACGGCCCGCTCGGGTTCTGGCGCCTCGACGAGACCGACACCACCGTGACCGACTCCTCGGGCAACGGCCAATCGGGGGATCGCAACACCCTGGCCCGGGCCGACGGCAAGTGGCCGGGCGGGCGGGCCCTGGGCGGCTCGGGCAACACCGTGTTCGCCGTCGGCGCGATGACCGGCTCGCCGTCGGGTCGGCTGGTGTCCGCTGCCAACAACAACTGGTTGTTCGGCTGGTGGGCCGGCCGGGAGGACAACTTCCACCTCGACGGCTGGGCGGTCCTGCGCCAGAGCCCGCTGTCGACCACCCCCCGCCTGTACTCGGGCACGATGGGCAACGGGCAGGCGACCCTGTGGCGCAACGGGACGATGCTCGGCCAGGCCAACGGTGGGTTCACCGGACCCAACGGCATCCAGATCGGCGGCCAGTACGGCGAGAACTCGGTCGGCACCGTCAGCGAGGTGATCGTCTACGACCGGGTGCTCACCGACGCCGAGCGCCAGGCGACCGAGGCGTACCTGGCCGCCAAGTGGGGCGTTGCGGTGCCGAAGGCGACGACGAAGGTGTCCGACACCTCGGCGGGCGGCCTCGGCGGGGTGCTGCGCGACGGCGACCGGCTCGGCCAGGGCGTCACCGGCATCGCCGACATCGACGGCGACGGGATCCGCGACGCCGTCGTCGGCGCACCCGGCGACGACGACGGCGGCAACGACCGCGGCGCAATCCACGTGCTGTTCCTCAACGCCGACGGCACCGTGCGCGCCAGCCAGAAGATCTCCGCCACCACCGGCGGGCTCACCGGCCTCGCCGACAACGACCGCTTCGGCACCTCGATCAGCGCCGCCGGCACCCTGCAAGGCGCCCCCGCCATCGCCGTCGGCGCCCCCGGCGACGACACCGGCAGCACCGACGTCGGCGCCGTCCACCTCCTGCGCCTCGGCACCAACGGCACCGTGCTCACCCAGCAGAAGATCATCGGCACCCCCACCGCCACCCCACCCGTCACCCCCGGCCCCGGCCCCCAACCCGTCCGCTACGACCTGTGGTTCGCCGGCACCTGCCCGAGCTGGGCCGGGTGCAGTTCCTTCACCCCCTCGAGCACGCACGCAACCGTCCCGAACGGGATCCCGCCCACGTCCACCGGGCTCGGCTTCCCGAACCTGAACTGGCCGTGCTGCCCCTACGACCTCTACGGGTTGCGGCTGCGCACGTTCGTCACCGTGCCCACCAGCGGCGCCTACACGTTCTACCTGCGCTCCGACGACCAGGGCACCATCCGGATCTCGCCGAACGACAACCCGTCACGCGCCCAGGTGATCGCGGTGGAGAACGGCTGCTGCGGCTACCTCGGCGACCCGTCCAAGGCGGGCACCGTCACCCTCACCGCCGGGGTCCGCTACTACCTCGAGGCCTACATGAGCGAAGGGGGTGGCGGCGACTACCTGCAGGTCGGTGTCACCGGCCCCGGGATCCCGTCGGTCGTCGACGTGCCCACCACCTGGCTCACCGACCCCGGCAGCACCGGCGCCGGCGGCTGGTACCCGCGAGCGACCCTCAACGTGGGCGAGCAGTTCGGTCAGTCGGTGGCGTCGATGGGCGACGTCGACGGTGACGGCGTCACCGACCTCGTCGTGGGCGCCCCCGGCGACGACGACACCGGCACCGACACCGGCGCCGCCTACGTCGTGCTCCTCAACACCGACGGCACCGTCAAAGCCCGCCGCAAGATCACCGCCGGCGCCGGAGCCCCCGCCGGCAGCATCGACGCCAACGACCGCTTCGCCACCGCCGTCACCGCCATCGGCGACCTCGACGCCGACGGCATCACCGACCTCGCCGCCGGCACCCCCGGCGACGACGACGCCGGCACCGACCGCGGCGCAGTCCACCTCGTGATGCTCAACGCCGACAGCACCGTCAAAGCCCGCCGCAAGATCTCCGCCACCACCGGCGGCCTGCCCACCAACACCCTGCGCGACAACGACCAATTCGGCACCGCCGTCGCCGGCACGGGCGACCTCGACGCCGACGGCATCCCCGACCTCGCCGTCGGCACCCCCGGCGACGACGACGCCGGCACCGACCGCGGCGCCGTCCACCTGCTGACCATGCGGCGGGACGGCACGGCGAGCAACCGGCGCAAGCTGTCCGCCCTCGGCGGCCTGCAGAGCGCCCTGCGGGACAACGACCGCTTCGGCACCGCGGTCGCCTCCCTCGGCGACCTCGACGCCGACGGCATCCCCGACCTCGCCGTCGGCGCCCCCGGCGACGACGACGGCGGCACCGACCGCGGCGCCGTCCACGTGATCCGCATGAACGGCCTCGGCGGGTCCAGCGGGATGATGGCCAGCGGCCCGCGGCTGTGGGTGGATGCTGCGGCGGCCGACACCGTCGTGCAGCGCAACGGCGCCGTGGTGGCGTGGCGCGACCGCTCGGGCAACGGCGACGACCTGACCACCGACACCGTGGCGTTCGATCCGGCGGGGCTGAACGGTCGGCCGGCCGTGACCACCAACGGTGTGGCCACGCTGTCGAGCACGTCCACGTCGTTCCCGCTCGGCTCGACGATCTTCGCAGTCGCCCGCCAACGAGGGGGTCGCAACGGCCGGCTCGTCAGCAGCGTCTGGAACAACTGGCTGTTCGGGTGGCACGGCGGCTGCGAGGACCGGGCCCACTTCGACGGCTGGGTCCACGCCCCGTGCCCGGCGGCGTCGACCGTGCCGGTGTTGTACTCGGCCACCACCGGCAACGGCCAGGCGTCGTTCTGGCGCAACGGCACCCTGCTGCGATCGGCGACCGGCGGGTTCACCTCCCCGAACGGCCTGGCGATCGGGGGCCAGTGGGGCGAGACCTCCGAAGGCGCCGTCTCGGAGTTGATCGTGTATCCCCGGGTGCTCAGCGACGCCGAACGCCGTCGGGTCGAAGCGACGCTGCTCACCAAGTGGGGGATCAACGGCGCCTCGAGCGTCGGCGGGCCCGTCGCCTGGCTCGACGCGTCCGATGCCTCGACCGTCGAGCAGACCGACGGCGTGGTGTCACGGTGGCGTGACCGGTCCGGCCGCGGGGCCGATGTGCTCAGCACCCGGGCCGCCTCCACGGCGCGGCGCGACGCCACCGGGTTGAACACGCGCCCCGCGATCGTGTTCGACGGCCGCGGCACGTTGTCGACCCGTCGCCAGTTCAACCCTGCGGGCTCGACGATCCTCGCCGTGGCCCGCTACACCGGTCAGGGCGCCTCGGGCCGGGTGATCGGTGCGTTCAGCAACAACTGGCTCCTCGGCTGGCACGGCGGCTGCATCGACCGGGCCCACTTCGACGGGTGGGTGAACGGCGCACCGTGCGGCAGCGTCGGGGCGACCGCCCTCATGTACTCGGCGACGACCGGCAACGGGCAGGCCAGCTACTGGCGCAACGGCAGCCTCGTCGGGTCGGCCACCGGCGGCTTCACCAGCCCCAACGGGATCGCCGTGGGCGGCCACGCCCAGTACGAGTGGTCGGCCTCTGCGGTCAGCGAGGTCCTCGTCTACGACCGCATCCTCACACCGGCCGAACGCCAGGCCACCGAGGCCTACCTCGTCGACAAGTGGGGGCTGCTGACGACGGGCGTGACCCTGCCCGCCCCGGCCCGGGCCGCGTCCCCGGCCCTGTGGGTCGACGCGGCCGATGCCGCGACCGCCGTGACCAACTCCCGCGGTGCCGTCACCCGCTGGTCCGACAAGTCCGGCAACGGCAACGACCTCACCTGGAACGACGCCGCGACGTACGACACGGCCGGCCTCAACGGGCTCCCGGCCGTGCGCACCACCGGCCTCGGCAGCCTCTACACCAGCCGGAACTTCACCGGTACCGGTTCCACGGTCATCGCGGTCGCACGCATGACCTCCACCTCGCCGGCCGGCTCGATCATCGGCGGCACCGGCTGGTTCCTCGGCTGGCACGCCGGCTGGCAGGACCGCACCTACGCCAACTACCAGTGGGTGCACTGCTGCGGCAGCCCGAGCAGCACGCAGGCGGTGCTCTACGGGTTGAGCTCCGGTTCGGGGACGGCGCGCGCCTATCGGAACGGCGCGCTCCAGGCCTCGGTGAACGGCTCGTTCGGCGGCCTCAACGGCTTGGCCATCGGCGCTCGGGAGGCGGGCGGCACGGAATTCGGCGTCGGCGCGATCAGCGAGGTGATCGTCTACGACCGGGTGCTGTCCGACGACGACCGGCAGGCCGTCGAGCGCTACCTGGCCCGGAAGTGGGGTGTGGCGCTGGTCGCCGCCGAACCGAGCTCGCCGTACGCGGCCACGCTGTCGAGCCTCCCCGGCCTCGAGGGGCACTGGCGCCTCGGCGAGAGCGAGGTCGAGACCGTCGCCCGGGACAGCAGCGGCTGGACCCGCAACGGCGCCTACGACGCAGCGGTGACCCGCCAGATACCGACCGGTATCGCCGGCGAGACCGACGCCGCCGTGCGCCTCGCCGGCACCGGCAACGGCATCCGGATGTCGGACCAGTTCGACTTCACGGGCACCCGTCCGTTCTCCGTCGCTCTGTGGGCCCGCATCCCGTCGAGCACGCCGCAGTGGGCCCGGATCGTGTCGAAGGAGGACGTGGCGGTTGGCCCGCAGCGGCGCGGCTGGTACCTCGCCGTGGACACCGCAGGCGGCGCCGCCGTGTTCGAAAGATGGAACGGCACCGCACGGGACACCGCGAGCGCATCGGTCCCGTTCGACACCTGGGTGCAACTCGTCGCCACCTACGACGGCAGCAGGATGCGGATCTACACCAACGGCTCGATCGCCGACGACGAGCCGGCGACCGTGTCGCTGCCGGACACGGCGATGCCCTTCACCCTGGGCCGCAACGCCGCGGACCTGACCGACCACTTCCTCGGCGGGGACCTCGACGAGGTCGCCGTGTGGAGCCGGGCGCTGTCTGCCTCCGAGGTCG
>JBEIFW010000040.1:0-22169 GCA_040382215.1 Acidimicrobiales bacterium | reverse complement strand
TCGATCTGCGGGCTCGGGCAGGCCGCCGCCGCTGCCGTCGCATCGGTCCTCGACGAGCTGACCGGCGCCGGACGACAGGCCCTGGGCGACCCGAGGAACGTCCGGTGAGCGACGAGGTCACCCTCGCCGTCGACGGCGTCGCCGTGTCGGTGCCCGCCGGGGCAACTCTGCTCGACGCGTGCCGGGCTGCGGGAGCGGACCTGCCCACCTTGTGCCGGGGCGACACCCTCACCCCGGCGAACGCGTGCCGGGTGTGCGTGGTCGAACTCGACGGCAGCCGCGTGCTCGTGCCGTCCTGTTCCCGGCCTGCGGAGCCCGGGATGGTGGTGCGCACCGGTACCGAGCGGGCCCGCCACAGCCGGCGACTCGTGCTCGAACTGCTCGCGTCGAGTGTCGAGCTGGACCGCACCCCCGGCATCGGGGACCGTCTGGCCGAGTACGGGGCGGACCCGCAGCGCTTCGGGCCCGACGCCGCGACCGTTGCGGCCGCACCGATCCTCGACAACGAGCTGTACGTCCGGGACTACGCCCGCTGCATCCTGTGCTACCAGTGCGTCGATGCCTGCGGTGAACAGTGGCAGGGCACGTTCGCGATCGCTGTCGTCGGGCGCGGATTCGACGCCCGGATCTCCACCGAATGGTCCGTCGGGCTTCCCGAGTCGGCCTGTGTCTACTGCGGCAACTGCATCGCGGTGTGCCCTACCGGCGCGCTGGTACCGCACCGGGAATTCGAGCTGCGGGCCGGCGCCGCATGGCGACCCGAGGACCAGACCCAGACCGACACGGTGTGCCCGTACTGCGGCGTCGGATGCACCCTCACGCTCCACGTCCAGGACGACGAGATCGTCAAGGTGACCAGCCCGCACGACCACGACGTCACCCGAGGCAACCTGTGCGTGAAGGGTCGCTTCGGCTGGCAGTACGTCCACGTCGGTACCACCCGCCGGGCCCCGGGCTGAGTCCGGTCGATCGGCTCAGCCCACTGCGACGACGTCGGCGGGCCGGGCCCCGACCCGCAGCACGGCGGGGTCGTAAGGGAGCTCGTTGCCGAGGTCGAGCGAGCGCCAGTACTCGATGAGCGGCCGGTCGTCGGTGAGGCGCGGCCCGTCGCCGACCACCGCCCGTACGCCGTCGGGCCCGTTGGTGTACCGGGCAACGAGTTGGTCGAAGGTGGCGAGGCCGTGCCGTTCGAGCATCGCTCGCAGCGCCGGCCGGTCGCGCACCTTGGCCTCGAAGCGGGCCCGGTCCAATCGCAGCGGCTGCCGGGTGCCCACCAGGTAGTTGCCGTTCCACCACAGCGTCCCGTTCGGGAACACGTCGAGGAACGTGCGGGCGATCGCGGCGAACTCGGCGGCGGAACGCGTCGAATCGGTCCACTGCAACATGATCCCGTCGGGGGTGAGCCGGTCTCGGGCCAGCTGCCAGAACTCCCGGGACCACAGCGCGCCGGCGCCGGGCGATCGCGGTTCCATGATGTCGGCGGTGATCACGTCGTAGCGTTCGTCGGTGGTGAGCAGCCAGTTGCGCCCGTCGCCGACGTGGACCCGGAGGTTCGGGCGGGCGAGCACACCGAAGTTCACATCCTCGAATCGGCGCGCCGCATCGAGGACGTCCTCGGACAGCTCGGCCACGGTGGTCTCCACGTCGTCGACCGCCGCCGCAGCCCCGGTGGTCACCCCGGTACCGATCCCGACGACGAGCACCCGACGCGGATCGGGGTGCAACGCCATGGGCAGCACGGTGATCTCCTCGGGTCCGAGCGAACCGGCCGAAGCACCGTTGGGCAGCCCGTCGATGTGGAGGAATCGGACCCCCTGCGCGTCGGCCAGCACGGCGACGGAAGCCTGCAGGCCCTCGGCTTCGAACACGACCGTGCGGCCCGGATAGCGGGCGGCGAGCGCGCCGTCCCACGGACGCGGCACCCCGACGGCGGCCACCAGCACGAACGTCGCCCCGACTCCGGTGAGGGCGAGCCGACGTGCGCCCGCCACGCCGGCGACCAGGAGCCCGGAAGCTGCGAGCAGTGCGGCCAGTACGACGAGCGTCGCCCGTGAGCCGGCTGCCGGGAGCACCAGGAACCCCACGGCGAGCGAACCGGTGATCCCGGCGGTCAGGTTGACGGCGTAGAAGCGACCGACCGCCGCGCCCGTCGGCACGCCGGCCGACCACAGGTGCACCCCGATCGGGAAGGCTGCGCCGAACAGCAGCGACGTCGGCAGCACGGTGATCAACGCGTACACGAGCGTCGCTCGGCCTCCCGGGGTGTTCGGATCGATCGAGGAGAGACGTTCCACGAGCCAGGCCCCACGCTGGAGCGCATACAGCGAGCTGAGCGCCAGGAACGCCGCAGCGAGCTGCAGGCCGGCCAGGACCCGCAACCAGGGCCAGGAACGGCGCAGCAACGGGGTGACCAGGGCGCTGCCGAGCGCCAGACCGGCCAGCACGCACGCGAGCATCGCGGCGAACCCGTACACGGAGGACCGGGCGTACAGCGACAGGGCTCGGAACCACACGAGCTCGAGCGCCAGCGACGAGAATCCCGACGCTGCGAACGCGACCAGCACCGCCCGGCGGACCCGGACCGGGGCCGCAATGGTCGCCGGCGCAGCGTGGGTGCGCTCGGGCCCGCCGGTCGGAACGGGCCCGCCGGTCGGCACGGGGACGTCCGGCCCGGCCGGCATCGTCGACGCCCGCTCCAGCCGCAGGGCCGACAGCGCGACGGTCACCACGCCGACGCCGATGTTGGCCGCCGCAGCGAGCTGGAACGACCGAGTCATGCCGAACTCGCCGACCATCCAGAACCCGGCCGCCACGGTGCCGAGCACAGCGCCCAGCGTGTTCGCGGCGTACAGCGCGCCCGTGCGCTCACCGACCCGACCGCTGCGCCGGGACGCCGCTGCGATCACCAGCGGAGTGGACGCCCCCATCGCCGTGGCGGGTACGGCGAGCACGACGAGCGCGAGCACGAGGCGCACGGCGGTGATGAGCGCAAGGTTGTCCGGCAGCGACCGGGCGATGCCGACGTAGGCCCATTCGAGGGCCCGGAACGTCGCAGGGGTGGCGATCGCGAGCAACCCGACCACGATCTCGGAGGACCCGTACCAGGCGAGCGGCCGCCGGGTCCGGTCGGCCAGCCCGCCCGCGAGATGGCTGCCAAGCGCCAGGCCACCCATGAACGCAGCGATCGCGGTCGCTGCGGCGAACACGCTGACCCCGAATACGAGCGACAGCGACCGCAACCACAGCTGCTGGTAGACGAGCCCGGCGGCGCCCGTCAGCAGCAACCCGACGGCGAGCACGACCGCCGTGCTCGCCTCGCGGCCGGCCCCGATCGCCCGGGCGCCCGGCACCGCCGCAGCCTGATCCACGGCCGGCGACCGTAGCGCTGGAGCTCACCGCAGTCCGCGGCGGTGCGAGTAGGGTCCCGCCCGACCGCTGGACGTCAACGAACCCCCGGAGCACGGATGAGCAAGATCAAGGTCGCCAACCCCGTCGTCGAGCTCGACGGCGACGAGATGACGCGGATCATCTGGCAGTTCATCAAGGACAAGCTGATCCTGCCCTACCTCGACGTCGAGCTCGAGTACTACGACCTCGGCATCGAGTACCGCGACCAGACCGACGACCAGGTCACCGTGGATTCCGCCCGCGCCATCCTCAAGCACGGCGTCGGCGTCAAGTGCGCCACGATCACCCCCGACGAGGCCCGCGTCGAGGAGTTCCACCTGAAGAAGATGTGGAAGTCGCCCAACGGCACGATCCGCAACATCCTCGGTGGCGTCGTGTTCCGGGAGCCGATCATCTGCTCCAACATCCCGCGGCTCGTGCCGGGCTGGACCAAGCCGATCGTGATCGGCCGCCACGCCCACGGCGACCAGTACCGGGCGTCGGACTTCAAGGTCCCTGGGGCCGGCACGGTGACGATCACCTACACCCCGAGCGACGGTGGCGAGCCCATCGAGATGGAGGTCGCGAAGTTCGGCGCCGACGGTGGGGTTGCGATGGGCATGTACAACTTCAACGACTCGATCCGGGACTTCGCCCGGGCCTCGCTGCGCTACGGCCTTGATCGCGGGTACCCGGTGTACCTGTCGACCAAGAACACGATCCTCAAGGCCTACGACGGCCAGTTCAAGGATCTGTTCCAGGAGGTGTTCGAGAACGAGTTCGCCGCCGAGTTCGCGGCCGCTGGGATCACCTACGAGCATCGGCTGATCGACGACATGGTCGCCGCTGCGCTCAAGTGGGAGGGCGGCTACGTGTGGGCGTGCAAGAACTACGACGGCGACGTGCAGTCCGACACGGTCGCCCAGGGGTTCGGCTCGCTCGGCCTGATGACTTCGGTGCTGCTATCACCCGACGGGCGCACCGTCGAGGCCGAGGCCGCTCACGGCACGGTCACCCGCCACTACCGGGCCCACCAGCGCGGCGAGAAGACCTCCACGAACCCGATCGCGTCGATCTTCGCCTGGACCCGAGGGCTCGCCCACCGCGGCAAGCTCGACGGCACGCCGGCGGTCACCGCCTTCGCCGACGCGCTCGAGCGGGTCTGCGTCGAGACGGTCGAGAGCGGGAAGATGACCAAGGATCTGGCGATCCTCATCGACAAGGACCATCCCTGGCTCACCACCGAGGAGTTCCTCGAGACGCTGAACGAGAACCTGCGCCAGGCGATGGCAGCGAGCTGATCAGGCCGCTCTCGCCATCCAGATCTCGAACGACCGGCGGGTCACGTCGGCGGCCGCGCACAGCTCCGCGGCCGCCGGCATCAGATCGGCGTCGGGTCCGGCGGCAAGCCGTTCGGTGTCGGCGGCGAGCGTTCCGAGATCGTGCGCGCCCAGCATCCGGGCGGTCGACTTGATGGTGTGCGCCTGACGTTTGGCCCGGTTGCGGTCACCGGCGGCGGCGGCCGACGAAAACTCGAAGAGTCGCTCGGGGAGGTCGGTGAGGAAGCTGCGCACCAGCTCGGTGACGACGGCGGGATCCCCGAGGTCACCGGCGAGCGCGTCGAGGCACGCGACGTCGATGGCCAAGGCCTCGGTCGGCGCCGGGGCTGACGGCGGGTCCACGTCGTCGGGCTCGCCCTCGGCGCCGAGCCACCGGCCGAGGCATTCGCCGAGCAGGTCGAGCGACACCGGCTTGGCCAGGTGGTCGTCCATGCCGGCGTCCAGGCACCGTCGGCGATCGGCGGCGAGCGCGCTCCCGGTCAACGCGATGATCGGAATCCGGTGCCCCACCGGCTCGTCGAGCCGGATGGCGCGGGCCACCTCGAGGCCGTCCATGCCCGGCATCTGGTGGTCGAGCAGCACGGCGTCGTACCCGCCGACGCGCACCCGCTCGAGCGCGCTCGGGCCGTCGGGCACCTCGTCGGAGTCGAGGCCGAGCCGGGCCAGCAAGCGTCGCGCCACGAGCCGGTTGGTTGCGTCGTCGTCGACCACCAGGACCCGGCGGCCCGGTCGGGGACGCGTGCGACGGGTGGTGCGACCACCGTCGATAACCGGTACGTCGAGCGCGACGGTGAACCGGCTCCCGAGCCCGGGTTCGCTCGCCACGGTGACCGTTCCGCCGAGCGCAGCGACGAGGTCGCGCACCACCGACAAGCCGAGCCCGGTGCCCTCGGTGCCGCTGCCCACCTGAGCGAACGGCTCGAAAATGCGGGCCCGGTCGCGGGGGTCGATTCCCGGTCCGGTGTCGGTCACCACGAACACGAGCCGGGCGGCACGGTCGCCCTCTCGCTCGGTGGTCGTCGCGCTCAGCTCGAGCTCGACCGACCCTCGCTCGGTGAAACGCGCCGCGTTGTTCGTAAGGTTGCCCAGCACCTGGCCAAGGCGTGCGCCGTCCACCGCTACCCACGCCGGGACGTCGGGCCCGACGACGACGCTGAACCGGACGTGATCGCCGTGGGTCGAACCCGCCCGGGCGAGCTCGATCACCTCGTGGGCGAGGCGGTGCAGGTCCGTTGGCTCGGGGTTGATGGTGATCCCACCCGCTTCGAGCCGGCTCAACTCGAGCAGGTCGTCGACGAGGCGGCACAGTCGTTGCGTGGTGTGGTGGAGGGAGACGGCAAGCTCCTGCGATGTCGAACCCGACCGCTCGGTCACCAGCAGCTCGGTGAGCCCGAGCATGGCGTGCAGCGGGTTGCGAAGTTCGTGACTCGCCACGGCGACGAACTGCGAGCGTCGGGCCGCGGTCTCGAGCGCCTCGTCGCGACGTCGGGACAGCTCGGCTTCGACCCGCTTGCGGCGGGTGATGTCGCGTCCGACCGACACGATCGTGGTCGAACCGTCGGGCAACGGAAGCACGGAATCGGACCACTCGACGGTGCGTCCGTCGTCGTAGGTCCGCTCCACCCGCCGGTCGGCCGCCATGCCCCGGTTGGCGAACGCGACGAGTTCGATGTGTGCGGTCATCGCCTCCTCGGGCAGCAGCGAGCCGAGCTCGGCACCGACGATGTCGGTGTCGTACCCGAAGAAATCCCGGTAGGCCCGGTTGCCGTAGGAGATGCGACCGTCGGGAGCCCATTCGCACACCAGCTCGAGCTGGGCGTCGAGCACCGAGGCGTACTTCGCGTCGGTGGCCTCGCGTTGGCGGCGGGCCTGATGGGCGTCGGTGGTGTCGACGATCACGCCGACGAAGCCGATCACTTCACCCGCGGCGTTCCGGACGGGCCGGTCGATCAGGTGTGCGTGGAACACCGACCCGTCGGCGCGCAGGAACGCCCGGTCGGACCGGAACTCAGGGATCTCGCCCCGGCGAACCCGCTCACGCTGCTCGGCCGTCCACACGTCGTCCTCGGCCGGCATGTAGGTGCTGACGTGCTCACTCTCGGATTGCTCGGCCATCCCGAACAGCTCGCGGTATCGCTGGTTCCCCGCGAGCTGACGCCCCTCGAGGTCGATCACCGACACCGGGACCGCGAGAAGCTCGATCCATGTCGCCCAATCGGTCGGCCCCACGCCATCCACGCCGGGAGCATCGGCACCGTTCACGCCCGCTTCATCCCCGGATCGAGCGAGAGGCGGCTCTTGCCGAAATCTTCATCCGGTTCCAAACGGGGCCGCTTCGATCGGCGTAGGCCTGCAGTATCAGCGGGAGCGACCGGGCGCGGCCGGGCGGTGGAACGTGCCGGACCACACCGGGGTGACGGAGCCCCCGAGGTGGACCCGGTCGCCGTCGAAGCGGGTCCATACGATCCCGCCGCGCCGGGACGACTGCTCGCAGCGCAGTTCGGTCCGTCCGAGACGGGTCGACCAGAACGGGGCCAGGGCGCAGTGAGCCGAGGCGGTGACCGGATCTTCGGGGATGCCGATCGCCGGAGCGAAGTACCGGCTGACGACGTCAACGTCCGGGCGATCGCCAGGCGCGGTGACCACCACCCCCCGCCCGCTCCACCGGGCCACGGCGGCGAGGTCGGGGCGCAACGAGCGCACCGCATCCGCATCGGCCAACTCGACGATCAGGTCCGACCGGCTGCGGGCGACCGTATAGACCTCGTCGGTGCTGAGCACACGCCCCACTGACCCGTCGTGACCGACCAGGGTCACCGGCGCCGTCGCAAGGTCGATCCACACCCGGTCCGGGTGGGCATCGTCGAACCGGGCACGCACCGGACCCGACGCCGTATGGAACGTGACGGTGTCGGGTCTGACGGTGTCGGACGTGAGGGATGACCCGACCACGGCCGCAGCGGCCAGGGTGCCGTGCCCGTCGGCCTCGACCGCGGTCGAGGTGCCGTCGGCCGATGCGGCGAAGCTGCGCAGGTCGTACTCGCCGGGCGCACGGGCGACCACGAAGGCCGTTTCCGGGCAACCGAGCTCTGCGGCGACGGCCCGCATCCACCCCTCGGGAGCAGGTTCGCTGAGCACCACGACGGCTGCCGGGCTACCGGCGAAGACCCGGTCGGTGAACGTGTCGAGCACGTGGAGCAAGGGCCCGTCCGCCCCCGTTCGACCACCAGGTTCCACCGTCACCTCCGCGCTCGGGTCGGCCGGACCCTAGACGGGGCCACCCCGGCACGGCCGTGGTGATGTGCTACGACCGGACCATGGCGTTGAACCGACGGACGATGCTCACCCGAAGGACCTTCCTGGCCGGAGCCGCTGCCGTCGGCGCCGTCGGGCTGGTTGCGTGCGCCGACGACTCGGCGAGCCCGGCGGCCACGACGGACGTCCCGACGGCCGACCCGGCGACGACCGAGGCGGCAACGACCGCCACCCCCACGACGGCGGCTCCGGTCACCACGGCAGGGCCGACGACGACCGCCGTCGCGCCGGCGGGCGGACCGGCCCGGTACGTGCGCAGCGGTCCGGCGACGTCCGGTGCGGTGGCGCTCACGTTCCACGCCGCTGGTGACGCAGGGCGGGCCACCCGGCTGCTCGACGTGCTCGCGCGCGCCCGAACCCCGGTGACGGTGTTCGCCGTCGGCAACTGGCTCGCCGCCAACCCCCGTCTCGCCCAACGGTGTGTGGCCGACGGTCACGAACTTGCCAACCACACCTGGAGCCACCAGGGCATGGGGTCGCTCGCGCCGGCTGCGCTCGGGCCGGAGATCACCCGCTGCGCCGAGGCGATCCGCGCCACCACCGGTTCGATCGGCCGGTGGTTCCGGCCCTCGGGCATCGAGGTGCCCACCCCGGCCATCCTCGAGGCCGCCGGCCGGGCCGGGTACGGGGTCAGCGTCGGCTACGACGTCGACTCGTTCGACTTCCAGGACCCGGGTGTCGCTGCGGTGAAGGCGAACACCATCAACGGCTTGCGCGCCGGCGCCATCGTCAGCCTCCACTTCGACCACGACCAGACGATCGAGGCCCTGCCGGCGATCATCGACGCTCTGCGGGCCAAGGGCCTGCGGGCGGTCACCGTCTCCACGCTGCTCGGCTGACGCAGCAGCCGACGACGGCGCAGGCCGGGGCGGTCAGCGGAAGTTGCCGGTGTGCCCCAGCGAATACCGGCCCTGTTGCGGCCACACGACCAGCCCGTGCGGTTCGGGCGGGGTCTTGATCCGGGCCAGCAGGTTCCCGTTCGCCGTGTCGAACACGTAGACCTCGTCGTCGTAGCGCCCCGACAGCCACAACTGCTTGCCATCGGCTGTCACGCCCCCCATGTCCGGCGAACCACCACCCGGGATCTCCCAGGTGGCGATGATCGTGTCGCTGCGCCAGTCGATCACGCTGATCGTGCCTTCACCGGGTCGCGACCGTCGCGCCGTGTCGACGTTGTTCGACCGGCCACGGTTGGGGACGTAGACGAGGTTCGTGTCGCGGCTCGGATACACGGCATGTGCGCCCCGCGCCGTCGGGATGAACCCGAGGATCTGCATGGCGTCTCCGTCCATGATCCACACGCCGTTGGCGGCCATGTCGGCGATGTAGAACCGCTTGCCGTCGGGTAGGAGCCGCACGTCCTGCGGCATCGATCCCTTCTTCAGCGCGATCTTCGCGATCACGTCACCCGTGGCGGTGTCGACCTTGATCATCTCCGAGGAGAACTCGCACGTGGTGAGGAAGTACGACCCGTCCGCAGACCAGTCGGCGTGGTTGTTGCCGTTGCACGGCACCTTGACCTGCTTGATCAACTTCCACTCGGGCAACTTGTAGTAGTCGATCCGGTTCCGTCGCTCGGCCTGCACCACGGCGCGTCCGCCGTCGGGCGTGAAGTAGAGGTTGTAGGGGGCGTCGACCGGGATCGGCGCCCCCGGCTTCCCGGTGACCGGGTCGATCGGGATGAGCTGGTTTGCTCCCGACGCGTTCGCGTAGAGCGTCCGCAGGTTGAAGCCCGGTACGACGTGCTGGGTCATCTGGCCGGTGGTGAACCGGTCGATGATCTGGAACGTGGCAGGGTCGATGACCACCACCACGCGGCCTTCGAGCGTCGGGACGTAGACCCGGGGTGGGTCGTCCTTGGTGACCGGGTTCTCCTTGCCGATCAGCGTCTCGGAGTAGATGTTCCGGGCGTCGAGGTTCGGCGGCATGCCGGCGATCGTGGGGACGCCGGGCGGGATGGTGGTGGTCGTCGTGGTCGGAGCTGCCGTGGTGGGGGCTGCGCTCGTGGTCGTGGCCTCGGTCGTCGTCGCCTCGGTCGAGGTCGCGCCGGTGCCGGTCACCACCGTGGTCGAATCGCCGCCGGCGGAGGCCGTCGGTGATCCGGAGGATCCCCCACAGGCGACCAAGGTGCCGGCGATGCCCAAAGCAAGGATCGCACGGCGCGAGAGGGGCCGAAAGGCGGAGCGCACGGGGAGTCAGCATAGGCAGGACGCCTCCGGCGATGGGGGTATGGCGCCGCTACTGCTGGGTGCCCGGGCGGCCTCGTCGGTACGCTTCCCCGCCGTGCTGACACTCGCCCCTGGCCAGAACCTGGATGCCGACACGCTGCGTGGTCAACTGGGTCTGGCAGGTGAGATCGTCGATGTCGAGAGCCGAGACCGGGCCGTGGAACGGTTCCGTCAGCGGGGGATCGCCCTGCCCCGGTTCGATCAACTCGCCGACCCGTGGGCCATCCCGGTGGCCACCCGAGCTGCACTCGGTGACGTCGACCGCGACGCCGCCGACCCGCGCAACCTCTGGCGGGTCCATTGGTACAACGAGGGAGCCGGCCGGCGCCCCGGGTTCGCCCCGGTCCCCGAGCACCTCGTGCTCCCGTCGAGCTTGACCGGGGTCGAGAGCCCCATCGTCGTGGTGTTCGGCGACCGGTTCCCGATGATCACCGCCCACAAGGTGCTCGCGGCATACGCCTGCCTTGCCCCGCGGGTGATCACCGGCCAGTTCGACCCGACCCGGCACCGCGCGATCTGGCCCTCCACGGGGAACTACGCCCGCGGTGGGATCGCCATCAGCCGGTTGATGGACTGCCGGGGGGTGGCGATCCTGCCCGCCGGGATGTCCCAGGAGCGCTTCGACTGGCTCGACCGCTGGTGCACGAACCCCTCCGAGGACGTGATCCGCACGCCGGGCAGCGAGTCGAACGTCAAGGAGATCTACGACGCCTGCAACGAGATGGCCCTCGATCCGGCCAACTTCGTGCTCAACCAGTTCTGCGAGTTCGGCAACCACCTCGGTCACTACGAGGTCACCGGCCGGGCGCTCGCCCGGGTGTTCGACCACGTCGCCGAATCCCACCCCGGCTTGCGACTCGCGGCGTTCACGTCGGCGACCGGGTCGGCCGGCACGATCGCGGCCGGCGACCGACTCAAGGACCTCTACGGCACCCGGATCGTCGCGGTCGAGGCCCTCGAGTGCCCGACGATGCTCGAGAACGGCTTCGGCGAGCACAACATCCAAGGGATCGGCGACAAGCACATCCCGTTGATCCACAACGTGCTGAACACCGACGTCGTGTGCGCGATCAGCGACCGGGCCACCGACCACCTCGACGTGCTGTTCAACACGTCAGCGGGCCGTGCCTACCTCGTCGAGCGGATCGGCGTGCCGGCCGCCGTGGTCGAGGCCCTCGAACACCTGGGGTTCTCGGCGATCTGCAACGTGCTCGCTGCGATCAAGACCGTTCGGCTGCTCGGGCTCGGCCCCGACGATGCCGTGATCACCGTGGCCACCGACGGAGCGGCGCTGTACCCGAGCGAGCGGGTCAAGACCCTTGCGAAGGACTACCCCAACGGCTTCGACACCGCCGACGCCGCAGCGGTGTTCGGCGAGCACCTCGCCCACGTCGATACCGACTCGCTGTTCGAGTGCACCACCCGGGATCGCAACCGCATCTTCAACCTCGGCTACTACACCTGGGTCGAGCAGCAGGGCACCCCGCTCGAGGTGTTCGAGGCCCGCCGTTCGCAAGCGTTCTGGCAGGGGCTGCGGCCGTTCCTTCACCGTTGGGACGAGCTGATCGACGACTTCAACGCCCGTACCGGCGTCACCGTCGGCTGACGTGCTGCGCGTCGTCGGCCTGCGCTGCGCCGCTTGCGGCGCGACCGTCGACATCGGGGCCACGCACCCGTGGCGCTGCCCCCGCTCGGGTGCCGATCGCCGGCACGTGCTGCGGATCGTGCGCGCCCCCGGGCCGCACACACCCGGTGACGACCCGAACCCGTTCGTGGCCTTCGAGGCCGAGTCGGCATGGGCGGCGTACGCCGAAGCGCACGGGATGCGGGCCGAGGCCCGGGCGGCGCTCGTGCACGAGCTCGACGCTGCGGTGGCCGCCGTCGCCGGCACCGGGTTCCGCCGCACCCCGCTGATCCGCAACGCCGCGCTGTCGGATGCGCTCGGGTTCTCGGCCGGAGGCGGGGTCTGGGTGAAGGACGAAACGGGCAACGTCGCCGGCAGCCACAAGGCGCGGCACCTGTTCCCGATCCTGTTGCACCTGCGCGCCGCCGAGGTGCTCGGGCTAGCCGGCTCGGTCCGGCCGCTGCTGGCGATCGCGTCCTGCGGCAATGCTGCGTTGGCCGCCGCTACGCTCGCCGCGGCAGTCCGCTGGCCGATCGCGGTGCACGTGCCGCCCGGGGCCAATCCGGCGGTGCTCGCCCGGCTCGCGACCCTCGGGGCGCAGGTGGTCACCTGCCCCCGACGCCGGAACGACCCGCCGGGCGACCCGTGTGTGCACCGGTTCCGGGAGGCGGTCGCTGCCGGTGCGATCCCGTTCTCGGTCCAGGGGCCGGAGAACGCCCTCTGCCTGGACCGGACCCTCGGGTTCGAGATCGTCGAGGGACTCGGCGACGCGTTCGACCGGGTGTTCCTCCAGGTGGGTGGTGGCGCGCTGGCCACCGGCATCGGCGATGCGCTCGCCGTCGCCGGGATCGAGCGGCCGGTGCACGCCGTGCAGACCGAGGCGTGCGCCCCGCTCGCGCGGGCCTGGACGGCGGCAGCCGCCTTTGGCGACGATGCGCCGGCGCATTGGGCGGCGTGCATGTGGCCGTGGGAGCACGTGGGTAACTCTGCAGCGAGCGGGATCCTCGACGACGAGACCTACGACTGGGTCGGGGTGTGGGAGGCGATGCGACGCAGCGGCGGGAGCCCCGTGGTGGTGTCGGAGGACACCGTTGCCGCCGCCGATGCGCTCACCCGAGGTTGCGGCATCGACGCCGACCCGACCGGCTCGGCCGGACTGGCCGGCGTGCTGGAGCTGCGCCCGCACCTCGCCGACGACGATCGCGTGCTCGTCATCTTCAGCGGCGTACGCCGCTGAAGCGGGCGGTCGCCCACAGCGCCGGGTAGCGGGGTGGAGCGATAGCGTGGCGGCCATGGCCGAGACCCCCCTGCCCGCGCCGCACGCTTTCGACGCCGCCGGCGGCGACGGGCGCATGGACATCTTCAACCGCTTGCTCAAGAGCCGGATCGTCTTCCTCGGCACCGACGTCAACGACGACATCGCCAACCTGATCTGCGCCCAGCTCCTCTACCTCGACGCCGAGGACCCGGGCCGCGACATCTGGCTGTACATCAACTCTCCGGGCGGGTCGGTCACTGCCGGAATGGCGATCTACGACACCATGCAGTTCGTCACCTCGGACGTGGCCACGCTCACCCTGGGTCTCGCCGCGTCGATGGGGCAGTTCCTGCTGTGCGCCGGAGCGCCGGGCAAGCGCTACGCGCTGCCGCACGCCCGGATCATGATGCACCAGCCCCTCGGCGGTGTGCGCGGCCAGGCATCGGACATTGCGATCCAGGCCGAGCAGATGGCGTACACGAAGCGCACCCTGTTCGAGCGGATCGCTCATCACACCGGCCAGGAGTACGACAAGGTACTTGCCGACGCCGATCGCGACCGTTGGTTCGCCGCCGAGGAGGCCAAGGCCTACGGGCTGATCGACCACGTGATCCTCAAGCGGGGCGAGCTGCGCTGAGCTGAGCCCGCCCCGCCGGGCTCAGCGGCCCTTCCAGCCGTTGTAGTACGTGATCTCTTCGGCCGGCCGGCGCGTGCCCGGCTTGAACTGGTCGCCGATCGTGTAGGCAACCGGGAGCAGCGCCACCTGGCTGACCGTCGACGGGATGCCGAGCAACTCGGCGACCTCTGCCTCGTACTGCAGGTGCAGCGTCGTCCACGCCGAGCCGAGGCCTCGCGCCCGCAGCGCGAGCGAGAAGCTCCAGACCGCCGGCAGCACCGATCCGTAGAACCCGGCCAGCGTGCCCTGCGGCGCACTCGGCGGCACCCGGTCGAGGGTGCACGGGATCACGAGCGCCGGCACCTCGTGAAGGTGCTCGGTGAGATACGTCGAGGAGTCGATGATCCCGAGGGTCGAGGCATCGGTACGGCCCACTTTCTCGACGGCGGTCTTCTGCGTGGCGATGTACGGCTCGTACGCCTTCTTGTAGTAGTGGGCGACCCCGGCTTTCAGCTCGGGATCGTCCACGACGATCCACCGCCACCGCTGGACGTTCCCCCCGGCGGGCGCCTGGCAGGCGACCCGGATGCAGTCGAGCACCACCTCGCGGGGCACCGGGCGGGTGAGATCCAGGCGCTTGCGCACGGCCCGGGTGGTCGTGAGCAACAGGTCGGCCTGGTCGACATCGAAGAGTCCAGCCATGTTCCGTAAACTAACCGTCCGTTCAGTTCGCTACGCCCGTGCACCACCGTGCCGGGTGGACACCGAGAGCCGGAGGGCATCGTGGGGACACCGCGCGACGAGTGGGAGCAGGCCTTCGGGGAGTCGAAGGTGCGCGACGCCGATTTCCAGACCATGTCGGGGATCCCGTTGCAGCCTGTGTACGGGCCCGAAGGGGCCGACTTCCCCGGCGTCTACCCCTACACCCGGGGGCCGTACGCCTCGATGTACCGCTCGAAGCTGTGGACGATGCGGATGTTCGCCGGGTTCGGCACCGCTGAGGACACCAACTGGCGGTTCAAGGAGATCATCAAGGCCGGCGGTGACGGCCTGTCCACTGCGTTCGACATGCCCACGCTCATGGGCCTCGACTCCGACGACGAGATGTCGCTCGGCGAGGTCGGCCGGTGCGGCGTCGCCGTCGACACGCTCGCCGATATGCAAGACCTCTACGCCGGGATCGATCTGTCGCAGATCACGACCTCGATGACGATCAACAGCCCGGCCGCCGTTCTGCTTGCGATGTTCGTGGCGCAGGCCGAACTCGCCGGGATCCCGCGGGCAAAGCTCGGCGGCACGTTGCAGAACGACATCCTGAAGGAGTACCAGGCCCAGAAGGAGTTCGTGTTCCCGCCCCGCCAGTCGATGCGACTCGTGCGCGACACGATCGCGTTCACGGCGGCCGAGATGCCGAAATGGCATTCGATCTCCATCTCCGGCTACCACATCCGAGAAGCGGGTTCGACGGCCGCCGAGGAACTCGCCTTCACGCTGGCCAACGGGTTCGCCTACGTCGAGCTCGCCCTGCAGGCCGGCTTGCCGATCGACGTCTTTGCGCCTCGGCTGAGCTTCTTCTTCAACGCCCACATCGACTTCTTCGAGGAGATCGCCAAGTACCGCGCCGCTCGCCGGATCTGGGCGCGGTGGCTCAAGGAGCGGTACGGCGCCACCAACCCGCGCTCGATGCAGCTGCGGTTCCACACGCAGACCGCCGGCGTGTCGCTCACCGCCCAGCAGCCCGAGGTGAACATCGTGCGCACCGCCATCGAGGCGCTCGCCGGGGTGCTCGGCGGCACGCAGTCGCTGCACACCAATTCGATGGACGAAGCGCTGGCCCTGCCCACCGAGAAAGCGGCCCGGATCGCTCTGCGCACCCAGCAGGTGATCGGCTACGAGACCAATGTCGCCCACGTCGCCGACCCGCTCGGCGGTTCGTGGTTCGTCGAGGAACTCACCGACGAAATGGAGCGCCGGGCCACGGCGATCTTCGACCACCTCGATGAACTCGGGCACGGTTCGATCCTCGAGGGCTGCATCAAGGGCATCGAGGAGAACTGGTTCCAGGGCAAGATCGCCGACTCGGCGTACGAGCTCGAGCGCCAGTTCAACCAGGGCCGCCGGATCATCGTCGGCGTGAACCGGTTCCTCGAGGGCAACGAGGACGACCAGATCGAGCTGCTGCAGATCACCAACGAAGACGAGGCCCGCCAGCGCAAGCGGCTCGACACGGTGAAGGCCGATCGAGACCAGCCGGCCGTCGACGCGGCGCTCGCCCGGCTCGCGGCCGAGGCCGCCGATCCCGAGGTGAACCTGATGCCGACGTTGATCGACGCCGTGCGGACCTACGCGACGCTCGGGGAGATCATGGGGTCGATGGCCGACGTGTTCGGCCGGCACGTCGAGGTGCCGACGATCTGAGCGAGCCGTTCAACCCCAACGACTGGGCCGAGCGCATGCGGGTCTTTCGCGCCCGCTTCTCGAACGACGAGGAGGCCGTCAGCGGGCATCCGGCGTGGATGCGGTGGTGGCGGCCGAGCGGGACCATCGCCCGCGTGGGCCGCTGGTTCGGCGGTCGCGTCGACGGCGGCACCGTGCAGGTTGCGCTCTACGCCCATGACGCCGAGCCCGGCGATCCACCTGCGCTCGTGTTCCCGGCCGAAGGCCGAGCGCTGCCGGGCCCCGAGGGACTCGACGAGGTGATCGTGTTCGGCGATCCCGAACCCAACGGGTGCCTCGTGGTCGAGGGGCCGACGGGGCTCGTCTGGCCCCGCTTCAACCCCGGACTGCCGGGCCCTCACGCGCCTCGGCGCTGAGGCCTCTAGCCGCTCACCTCGGTCCGCCCTGCGGCCCGTAGGCCTCGGCGGATGGCCTCGGCGTTGGCGTCGAGCTCGTTCCGGTCGATCGAGGCCGCAGCGTTGGCGAAGCTCAGGTCGCGCATCGAGCGGATGGGAATCACGTGCAGGTGGGTGTGCGGCACCTCGAACCCGGCGATGATCGTGCCGATCCGCTCGCACGGGAACGCCTGTATCTGGGCCTGCCCGATCACCTGGCCGACCACGTGCAGGTGGGCGACGGTGGCCGCCGGCAGGTCGATCCAGTGGTCGACCTCGGCGCGCGGGACGACCAGGGTGTGGCCGGGAGCGATCGGGTTGATCGACAAGAACGCAACGCACTGCTCGTCGCGCCACACGAACGTGCCCGGGATCCGGCCCTCGATGATCGCCGTGAACACCGTGGCCATCAGGCGTACCCACCCGACATCGACAGGATGTCCCCGGTGCAGTAGCTCGACTCGTCGCCGGCCAGGAAGCGGATGATCTGTGCCAGCTCGTCGGCCTGCGCCATGCGACCCATGCCGATCCGCATCGTGGTCAGTTGCTTCATCTGGGCGTCCATCGGGGCGAGCAGCGGTGTGTCGACGTACCCGGGGCACACGGCGTTGACCCGGATCCCGAACGGGGCCACCTCCAGCGCGACCGACTTGGTGAGCCCGATGATCGCCGCCTTGGCAGCCGAGTAGCTCGGCGCCCCGGCCGAGGGCCACAGCCCGAGGATCGAGGCGATGTTGATGATCGAGCCGGACCGGGCCGGCGTCATGTGCCGCAGCGCCGCCCGGCATCCGTAGAACACCCCGTAGAGGTGGGTGCGGATCATCAGGTCCCACTCGGCGTCGGTCATCGACACCGTCACGTCGAGCGGCACCATGTCCTGCGGGCGACCCTCGAGCCTGGCCTGCTGGTTGGCCAGACCCTGCGCGAAGCGCTCGTGGTTCGGCTTGGGAGCGATCCCGGCGTTGTTGATGACGATGTCGAGCCGGCCGTGGCGGGCGACTGCGGCGTCGACCGCAGCATCGAACGCAGCGGCGTCGGTGACGTCGAAGGGCGCGGTGTCCCCGCCGATCTCCGCAGCGATCGCGGCGGCGGCCGCCGGGTCGAGGTCGTTGACGACCACCGTGGCGCCGTCGGCCGCGAGCCGGCGGCTGAAGGCCGCACCGAGCCCGGAGCCGCCACCGGTGACGAGTGCGATCCTGTTGTCGAGTCCCCCCGTGAGCATGCCCGGATCGTAGGTGGCTCGACGGTGGCGGCCCGTATGCTCGGCACCGTGGCCTCCGGCGGCGAGCGGCGCATCCTGACGGTGCCCAACCTGGTGACGCTCCTGCGCCTGTCGTGCCTGCCGCTGTTCCTGTGGCTGCTGTTCGGGCGCGACGACCGGGCGGCAGCCGCCTGGCTGCTCGGTGCGCTCGGCGCGACCGACTGGGTGGACGGCTTCGTCGCCCGCCGCTTTGGTCAGGTGTCCGAGCTCGGCAAGGTGCTCGACCCCACCGCGGACCGGCTGCTGTTCTTCGTCGGTGTCGGCGGCATCGTCGCCGACGGCTCGGCCCCGTGGTGGTTCGCCCTGGCGGTGCTCGTGCGCGAGGCCCTGCTCGGCACCGTGCTCGTCGGCCTGACGCTGGCCGGAATGCGACGCTTCGATGTCACCTGGTGGGGCAAGGCGGCCACGTTCGCGCTCATGTGGACGTTCCCGTTCTTCCTCATGGGCAACGCCGGCTCCGGGCTCTGGTACGGGTTCTGCGCCACGGCCGCATGGCTGGTCGGCGTCCCCGGCCTGGTGCTGAGTTGGTGGTCGGCCGTGCAGTACGTCCCCACCATCCGCCGGTCGCTCGCCGACGGTCGAGCCGACCGGGCGGGCCGAGCCGGCGCGGCCTGAGCGGGCGCGTCGATGCGAGCGGTGGTGCTGGCCGGTGGGGAAGGGACCCGGCTGCGACCGTTGACCTCGAACGCACCCAAACCGATGCTCCCGATCGCCAACCGGCCGATGATCGAGCACGTCGTCGACCTGCTCCACCGGCACGGCGTCGAGGAGATCGTGATCACCGTGTCGTACATGGCGAACGTGATCGAACGCCAGCTCGGCGACGGACGCGACCTCGGCGTGTCGATCGTCTATGTCAACGAGCCCGCGCCACTCGGCACCGCCGGCAGCGTGCGCAACGCCAAGGACTGGCTCGACGACCGGTTCCTCGTGCTGTCGGGCGACGTGGTGACCGACATCGATCTCACCGAACTGGTCCGCCTCCACGACGAGCGGGCCGCACTCGCCACCGTGGCGCTGGCCCGGGTGCCCAACCCGCGCGAGTTCGGCATGGTCACCCTTCGCCCCGACGGCACCGTCGAACGGTTCCTCGAGAAACCCGCCCGGGGCCAGGTGTTCTCCGACATGGTGAGCACCGGGATCTACGTGTTCGATCCGGCGATCCTGGAACGCATCCCGACGGGCCGGCTCGCCGATTTCTCCCTCGACGTGTTCCCCGGCCTGCTCGCCGACGGCCGCCTCCACGGTGCCGTCGTCGACGGGTTCTGGGAGGACGTCGGCACGCTCGAGTCCTACCTTCGGGTGCACACCGCCGTCCTCGACGGTGCCGTCGGGTTGCGCATCCCCGGCTTCGAGGTCGCCCCGCGGGTGTGGCTGGGCGAAGGCGCCGAGATCGGCCCGGGGGCCAGCATCGAGGGTCCGGCGGTGATCGGGCCCGGCGCCCGGGTCGGCCCGGGGTGCCGGCTCGGCCCGTACGGCGTGCTCGGCGCCAACGTCGGGCTCCTCGCCGACGTCGACGTCGAACGCAGCGTGCTGCACGACAACGTCCACGTCGCCCCCGGGGCCCGCGTGCGAGGTGCGGTGGTCGGGCGGGGCGCGGTCCTCGGCGGCAACGTGCACGTCGCCGAGGCGGCCGTGCTCGGCGACGGCGTCCACGTCGGGGCCAGCGCCGTACTTGGCGAAGGCGTCAAGGTGTACCCGGGAAAGACGGTCGAGCAGGGCGCGGTGGTCAACTCCTCGATCGTGTGGGCCAGCCGGGCGCCGCGCAGCCTGTTCGGACCCCAGGGCGTGACCGGGATCGCCAACATCGAGGTCACCCCCGAGCTCGCCATCGACGTGGCGATGGCGTTCGGCGCAACGCTGCGCAAGGGATCGGCGGTGGTCGCCTCGCGCGACTCGAGCCGCTCGGCGCGCATGCTCAAGCGGGCGGTGATGGCCGGGCTGAACGCGAGCGGGGTCGACGTGCTCGACCTCGAGGTTGCCTCGCTGCCCGTCACCCGTTTCCTCACCCGGTCTCCCCGTGCGGTGGGCGGGGTGTCGGTCCGGCTCGTGCCCGGCGACCCCCGCAGCGTCACCCTGCGGTTCCTCGACGCCGACGGCGCCGACCTCGCCGAGGATCGCCAGCGCGCCGTCGAACGGCACGTGCAGCGTGAGGACCAGCGGCGGGCGCTGCCCGAGGAGGTGGGGGACATCTCGTTCCCGGCCCACGCGCTGGAGACCTACGCCGTCGCGCTCGAAGCGACCGTCGACATCGCCGCCATCGAGGCCCGACGCTTCAAGCTCGTCGTCGACTACGCCTACGGCACCGCCACGCAGGCGATGACCAACGTGTTGGCCAAGCTCGGCGCGGACGTCCTGGCCCTCAACCCGTACCAGTCCACCCGGCAGATGCTGTCGTTCTCCTTCCCGGAGGCCGCGGCGCGCGTTGCCGCCCACGTGCGCAGCTCCGGGGCCGATCTCGGTGCCGTCATCGGACCCGACGGGGAACGCCTCGTGCTCGTCGACGACCGGGGCGCCGTCCTCGGCGATGCCACGGCGCTGCTGGTCCTCGCCGAACTGGCCTCCGCCGGCGGGCTCGGCCCCCGCCTCGCGGTGCCGGTCACCGCGTCCCGTCACGTCGAAACCGTCGCCGGCGCCCACGGAGTGGAGGTGGTGCGCACGAAGCTCGCGGGTTCGGCGCTCGTCGCCGCTGCTGCGTCCGCCGGGGTGGGCTTCGCCGGCGACGGTGCAGGGGGCTTCGCCGTGCCCCGGTTCCTGCCTGCGTTCGACGCCGCCGCGACGCTCGTGACCGTGCTGGGCCTGCTCGCCGAACGCGGCGAGGGACTTTCGGCCATCCGGTCTGGCCTCCCACAGGTCCATCTGACCCAACGCAACGTGCCGACGCCGTGGGAGCGCACCGGGTCGGCGATGCGCGGGGTGATCGAGGCGCTCGCCGGTCACGAACTCGAGACGATCGACGGGGTCAAGGTCCGTTGCGACGACGGCTGGGTGCTCGTCGTGCCCGATCCGGCGGCGCCCGTGCTCCAGGTGTGGGCCGAGGGCGTCGACGACGCTGCCGCCGAACACCTCGCCGCGACCCAGGCAGCCCGCCTGCAGGACTTGGCGGGCTGACAACCGGCGCCGGGCCGCTAGCGTTCGCAGCATGAACGTGCCCGGCCAGATGCGCTACTCGACCGACCACGAGTGGGCCCTGCTCGAGGACGGCACCGTACGCGTCGGTATCACCGAGTATGCCCAGGATGCGCTCGGTGACGTCGTATTCGTGCAGATGCCGTCGGTGGGCACCGCCGTGGTCGCCGGTGAGCCGTTCGGTGAGGTCGAGTCCACCAAGTCCGTGTCGGACCTCTACGCCCCCGTGTCGGGGACCGTGGTCGCCGTCAACGCCGGCCTGGGTGCCCAACCCGAATCGGTGAACCAGGATCCCTACGGCGCCGGCTGGCTGTGCGTGATCCTCCCCAACGACCCGGCCCAGTTCGACGCCCAGTTCTCGGCGTTGCTCGACGCCGACGCCTACCGGGCCCTCATCGACGGCTGAACGGCCGTGGCGGCGCTGTTCTGCAACCAGTGCGGGCACCGCAATCCGCCCGAGTCCAACTTCTGCTCGGTGTGTGGGGCTCCGCTCGATGTCGCGCGAGCGGAGCGCACGATCACCTTCCACACCCGGGAACCCGGCGAGAGCGCTCCGGAACCCGACGACGACGTGGTCGTCAACCTCGCCGATCTGCCCGGCGGGCAGGGGATGCTGCTCGTGCGTTCGGGTCCGCAGGCGGGTCTGCGGGTGCAGCTCACCAAGGCGGTCACCACGCTCGGACGCAGCGACGACGCCGACGTGTCGCTCGACGACATCACCGTGTCCCGCCAGCACGTCGAGGTGGTGCGCACTGCCGACGGGTTCGCCGTGCGAGACGCCGGGTCGCTCAACGGCACCTACCTCAACCACGAGCGCATCGACGGCAGCCGGACGCTCGTCCACGGTGACGAGCTCCAGGTGGGGAAGTTCAAGCTCGTGTTCCTCCTCGGGGCCGATGCCGGGTGAGCGGGGAGGCGGAGCGGTCGTTCCTGTCGATCGGTGAGGTGCTCGCCGTCCTCCAGCCGGAGTTCCCCGACGTCACCATCTCCAAGATCCGGTTCCTCGAGGCCCAGGGGCTGATCGACCCCGAGCGCACGGCCAGCGGCTACCGGAAGTTCTACGACGATGACCTTCGCCGGCTGCGGTTCATCCTGCGCGAGCAGAAGGAACACTTCCTGCCGTTGCGGGTGATCAAGGACCGTCTCGCCGCCGCCCCACCGCCCCCGCCGGTGCCCGCCC
>JBEIFW010000039.1:0-22260 GCA_040382215.1 Acidimicrobiales bacterium | reverse complement strand
TTCTCGCCGCCGGTGTTGATCGTGCGGGCGTCTCGGCCGTGCACGACGATCGTGCCGTCGGCGCGCCGGCTCGCCCGGTCGCCGGGCACCCCGTGGCGAACCCCGGCGACCATCGGGAACGTGCGGGCGGTGGCGACCGGAGCGTCGAGAGAGCCGAGCGCGAGCCGGCCGGCGCTCGCGAGCCAGCCCCCCTCCGGCTCACCCGGTTCGAGCGGCCGGGTCAAGTCGTCGGACAGCACCGTGGTGACCAGGTTGGCCTCGAACGCCCCGGGCGCCGTGCCGTTGCTCGCCACGCGCACCACCTGCCCGCCGACCTCCGACGAACCGAGCCCGTCGACCACCAGCACCGTCGGGAGTTCCTGCAACAGCGCCTCGACCACCCGGGCCGACAGCGGGGCGCCGCCGGAGAGCAGCACGGTGAGCGACGACGCGTCGTAGTGGCGCCGGTCGAGCTCGGCGAGCAACGGCACGCAGAACGAGTCGCCCACGACGGCGAGCGAGGTGACGCGCTCGTGCTCGACGGCGCGCCACACCGCGGCCGGGTCGAAGCGGTCGGGCTGCTCGGGCACCACGACCGTCCCGCCACCGATCAGGGTGCGCAACGCCACCCATTGCCCGGCCCCGTGGATGAACGGCGGGGTGGGCAACATCCGGATGGGGGCGGTGGCTGCCGCTGCGACTTCCGCGAGCGAGGTCGCGTCGCGGGGCACCCCGAAGCAGGCGACGAGCGCGTCGGCCTGGCGCCACAGCACCCCTTTGGGCCGGCCGGTCGTGCCGCCGGTGTAGAGGATGTACCGGTCGTCGGGCGACGCCACCACCGGGGGCCCGGTCGGGTCGCCGCCGGCGATGAGGTCGTCGAACCACACGGCGCCGGGCACGAGCGGGCCCCCGGAGCCATCGCGCACCTGGACGAGCAATCGCACCGACCCGACGGCCAGGGCGGCCTCGGCGACGGCCTCGGCGTAGTCGGAGTGGAACACCACTGCGCCCGCGGAGGCGTCGGCGAGCACGTAGCGCAACTCGTCGGCGACGTAGCGGTAGTTGACGTTGAACGGTGCCACCCGGGCCCCGAACGCGCCGAGCATCGCGACGAGGAACTCGGATCCGTTGTGCAGGCACAGCCCGACGTGGTCCTGCGTCGAGCGCCACGGTTCGACCCCGGCCGGGTCGCCGTGTGCGCCGAACCCCCTGCGGTGCAACGCGTCGGCAAAGCGCCGGCTTTGCTCTGCGAGGCCGCGCCACCGGAGCCGGCGGGCGCCGTCGATGACGGCGAGGGCGTCGGGACGGGCCCGGGCCAGGACGTCGACGACCGCGGGCACCGTCGTGTCCACCACGACCACGACGCTACGCGGCGGCGTCGTGCCGCTCCAACGAGCGCGGCGCCGGTGGCAGGATGCGGGCCATGGGGGATTTCCTGACCGGCTACGCGCAGACCCAACCCGACAAGCCCGCAGTGATCGACGATCGCGGCCACGGGGAGGTGCGCAGCTTCACGTTCCGCGAGTTGAACGAGGCCGCCAACCGGCTGGCCCACGTGTTCCTCGACAAAGGGGCCGGCGAAGGCCGCAAGGTGGTGTGGTGCGGTCAGAACTCGATCGGGATCGTCACGGCGATCAACGCCTGCCGCAAGATCGGTGTCACTGCGGTGCCGTTGAACTACCGGTTGTCCGCCGACGAGGCCGCCTACGTGACCGACCACTCCGACGCGGTGATCGCCTACGTCGATGCGGAGTTCGCATCGCTGTTCGCAGATATCCGCGACCGCATCCCCAAGGTGGAGCACGTCCTGGTGTTCGACGGCGCCGCGCTGCCCGGACAGGACTCCTGCGACGAACTCGTTGCGGCTGCATCGACCGACGAACCGCCGGCCGGGGTGGCGGGTGCGGTGATGATCTACACGTCGGGCACGACCGGCAAGCCCAAGGGGGCCCTGCGGCGCAGCACCGGCGATCCCACCCAGACCCAACAGATGATCGCGTTCTACGGCTACCGGCCCGATGACGTGTACCTGACGACCGGGCCGCTCTACCACAGCGGCCCGGGCGGGTTCATGGGCATCGGCCAGCTGCTCGGCCAGACCGTCGTCGTGCAGCGCAAGTTCAACCCCGAGGACTGGCTGCGCCTGCTCGACACCTACCGGTGCACCTCGACGTTCTCGGCGCCCACCCCGATCCGGATGATCTGCAACCTCCCGCAGGAGGTGAAGGACCGCTACGACCGGTCCTCGATGCGGGTGATGATCGCCAACGCCGCCCCGTGGCCGTTCGCCCTCAAGCAGCAGTACGTCACGAACTTCCCGCCCGAATCGCTGTGGGAGGTGTACGGCTCGACCGAGATGGGGGTGAACTGCATCCTGCAGCCGGCCGACCAGATGCGAAAGCCCGGTTCGTGCGGGCGGCCCGCCCCGGGCGTCGAGATCCGGCTGTACGACGAGCAGGGCAACGTGGTGGACGGGATCGGCCCGGACCACACCGGCGAGCTCTTCGTGCGCTCCGCATCGATGTTCGCCGACTACTACAAACAGCACGACAAGTACCTCGAGGATCAGCGCGACGGCTGGCAGACCGTGGGCGACATCGCCTACCGGGACGAGGACGGCTTCTATTACATCTGTGATCGCAAGAAGGACATGATCATCTCCGGGGGCATGAACGTGTACCCGGCCGAGATCGAAGCGGCCCTCGAAGCCCATCCCGACGTCGTGGAGGCCGCCGTGTTCGGCATCCCGTCCGAGGAGTGGGGCGAGAGCGTCCACGCGGTGGTGGTTCCCCGTCCCGGCTCGGGGCTCGACGAAGCCGCAGTGGTCGCCCACGCCAAGGCCAACCTCGCGAACTACAAGGTGCCGCGCTCGGTGTCGTTCCTCGACGAGCTGCCCAAGACCGGGTCCGGCAAGGTGCTCAAGCGGGAGCTGCGCAACCCGTTCTGGGCCGGCCACGACCGCCGGGTCTGACCGGTACGCCGGGTCGACGCAGGGCCGGCCCGTCAGACCGGTGGGCGGTCAGGCGCCGATCGCGTGGTAGCCGCCGTCGACGTGGACGATCTCGCCGGTGGTGGCCGGGAACCAGTCCGACAGCATCGCCACGCACGTGCGGGCAACCGGTTCGGGGTCGTCGATCGACCAGCCGAGCGGGGCTCGGGACACCCAGGCGTCCTCGAACGCGGCGAACCCGGGGATCGACTTGGCCGCCATCGTGCGGATCGGGCCGGCGGCCACCAGGTTGCAGCGGATCCCCTTGGCGCCGAGTTCACGGGCCAGGTACCGGTTCGTCGATTCGAGCGCCGCTTTCGCCACGCCCATCCAGTCGTAGGCCGGCCAGGCGACCGTGGCGTCGAAGTCGAGGCCGAGCAACGACGAGCCCGACGGCATCAACGGCACGAACGCATCGGCGAGTGCCTTGAGCGAGTAGGCAGACACGTGGACCGCGATGCTCACGTCGGGCCAGGTGGCCTCCATGAACGTCCCGCCCAGGCACACCGCCGGGGCGAACCCGATCGCGTGCAGCACCCCGTCGACCCGATCCCACTGCTCGGCGACTGCGGTGCGCACGGCCTCGAGGTGCTCGGGCACGGTGACGTCGAGCTCGTAGACCGGCGCAGGCCGGGGCAGCTTGCGGGCGGTCCGGGTGGTGAGCCCCATGCCGCGCCCGGCGCCGGTGAGGATCACCTCGGCCCCCTGCTCCTGGGCGAGGCGGGCCACCGAGAACGCAAGGGAGGCGTCGGTGAGGACCCCGGTGATGACCAGTCGTTTGCCGTCGAGCAGACCCATGGGAGCGCACCGTACCTGTGCAAGGCTGCGGGCCCATGCGCATCGGCATCCTCGGTGGTACCGGCCCGGCCGGCACTGCGCTCGGCGCCCGTCTGGCCTCCGTCGGCTACGAGGTGGTGCTCGGCAGCCGCTCGAAGTACCGGGCCATGGAAGCTCGCGACGAGGTCGTCGAGCGCTGGCCCGACCTCGACCTGAAACTCGACTGCGGCGACAACACCGCCGCCGCGATGGCCCACGTCGTGGTGCTGGCCACCCCGTGGGATTCCGCAGCGCAGACCGCGGCGTCGGTGTCGGAACACCTCGCCGGCAAGGTCGTCATCTCGATGGCCAACGCGCTCGTGAAGGTGGGTCACGAGTTCCAGCCACTCGTGCCGCCTCGCGGTTCGGTGGCCGCCCACGTGCAGGCCGCCGTCCCCCAGGCCCGGGTGGTCGCAGCGCTGCACCACCTGCCGGCCAAGGAGCTCGGCCACCTCGGCGACCCGATCGAGTCCGACGTGCTGATCTGCTCCGACGACACGAGCGCCACGGCGATCGTGTTCGAGATCGTCGAGCGGATCCCCGGCTGCCGCCCGCTCGACGCGGGCGAGCTGTCGAACGCCACTGCGATCGAAGCGTTCACCGCGGTGCTGCTGCAGCTCAACGTGCGGTACCGCACCCGGGTGGCACCCAAGCTCACCGGGATCCGGACCCACCGATGACCATGCGCCTGTACGACACGGGCCGCCGGGCGGTGGTGCCCTTCGAGCCGGGCCCGCTCGTCACCATGTACACGTGCGGGATCACCCCGTACGACGCCACGCACCTCGGGCACGCCGCAGTGTTCGTCACCTACGACGTGCTGCAACGCCGCCTGATCGACCTCGGCCACGAGATCCGTTGCGTGCGCAACGTCACCGACGTCGACGACCCGCTGTTCGCCAAGGCCCGCTCGCTCGGCGTGCACTACCTCGACCTGGCCGCCGCCGAGGAGGCCCGGTTCAAGGCCGACATGGTCGCGCTCGACGTGCTGCCCGTGTACGCAGAGCCGCGCGCCTCGTCGGCGATCTCGGACATCCGCGGCTTCATCGGCATGGTGCTCGACGCCGGGCACGCCTACGCGGCGGGTGGTTCGGTCTATTTCGACGTCACCACGGTCCCCGGGTTCGGGGAGGTGAGCCACTACGACGAGGCCACCATGCTCGCCTACGCGGCCGAGCGCGGCGGCAACGTCACCGACCCGCACAAGCGCCACCCGCTCGACTTCGTGCTCTGGCAGCCGTCTGCGTCGGACGAACCGGCGTGGGAGACGCTGTGGGGCCCGGGCCGGCCGGGTTGGCACATCGAGTGCTCTGCGCTCGCGTTGCGCGAGTTGGGCACCACGATCGACCTCCACGGCGGCGGCTCCGACCTGATCTTCCCGCACCACGAATGCGAACGGGCGCAGTCCGAAGCGGCTACCGGCCAGCCGTTCGTGCGCCACTGGATGCACGTCGCGATGGTTCGCAAGGACGGCGAGAAGATGTCCAAGAGCCTCGGCAACCTGGTGTTCGTCGACGCGCTACGCCGCGACTGGGCGCCCGAGGCGATCCGCCTGGCGATCATCGAGCACCACTACCGCACGTCCTGGGAGTGGGACGACGGGCTGATGCCCCGCAACGCCGCTCGGCTCACCGCATGGCAGGCCGCGCACGCTGCCGGCACCGACGGCGCCGGGGTGCTGGCCGAGGTGCGCGCCGCGCTCGACGACGACCTCGACACCCCGGCCGCGATCGCTGCGATCGACCGAGGGGCCGCCAGCGGTCTCGACGTGGGCGCGGCCGCCGGCCTGCTGGGCGTCCGGCTCGGGTGACCGACGACCGCCGACGGATTCACAAGAACATCGATTCCGGATCACGACGCCGGGGTGCCCTGCGTCGTAGCATCTCCGCAGGTCGGAGGAGGTGCGGTGGCCGAGGAGCATCGGGGAGCAGGAGCGCTGCAGGACCGCAGTCGGGCCGCACTCGGCCCGGTGGCCCGCCGGCTGTGGCGCTTCCATCTCTTCGGCTACGAGCGGCTACCTGCCGACGGCCCGGCGATTCTCGCCCCGAACCACATCTCGTTCTGGGACTCCGGGTTCTTGATGCTCACCCTGCCCCGACGGATCAGCTTCGTCGGCAAGGCGGAGTACATGGACTCGTGGAAGACGAAGTTCCTGTTCCCGGCGATGGGCATGATCCCCATCGACCGCTCCGGCGGCGAGAAATCCACTGCGGCGCTCGACGCCGCCGAGGAGGTGCTGCGTCGTGGCGAGCTGTTCGGGATCTTCCCGGAGGGCACCCGTAGCCGGGACGGCCTGCTCTACAAGGGACACACCGGCGCCGCCCGCCTCGCCGTGACGGTCGGTTGCCCGATCTACCCCGTCGGGATCGTCGGCACCGACGTGATCCAGCCGCCGGACGCCAAGCTGCCCAAGCTCCGCAAGGACGCCTACATCACGATCGGCCGCCCGATCCCGCCCAAGCGCTACCAACGCGGCGACCGCGCCGACCTTCGGGCCTACATCGACGAGGTCATGTTCGAGATCCGCGAGATCACCGGTCAGACCTACCGGGACGTGTACGCCACCAAGAAGGCCGAGGTGGCGCCATCGGATGTCGCCCGCATCGCGCACGTCGGCGACGAGGTCGGTGCCGGCCGGTTCGCGCCGGGGGCCTGAGACCCGCCGGGCAGAACTGCCCCGCTCCGGGCGGGGCCGATCGGTAACGTGACCGTCCGCTATGGCCGAGATCTCCATCACGCTCCCTGACGGCTCGTCCCGCTCGCTGCCGGAAGGGTCGACCGCGGGCGACCTGGCCGCGTCGATCGGCCGGGGCCTCGCCAAAGCGGCGATCGCCGCCCGCGTCGACGGCACGGTGGTCGATCTGACCCGGCCGCTCGCCGACGGCGCCGCCGTCGCGATCGTCACCCCCGATTCCGACGAGGGCCGCCACGTGCTGCGGCACTCGACGGCGCACGTCATGGCACAGGCGGTCACCCAGTTGTTCCCCGGGGCGATGTACACGATCGGCCCGGCGATCGAACACGGCTTCTACTACGACTTCGAGCTGCCGGCCGGCCGGACCTTCACCGAGGCCGACCTCGCTGCGATCGAGGACCGGATGCGGGCCATCGTGAAAGCCGACCAGCCCTTCGAGCGCAGCGAGCTCAGCGCGCAGGACGCGCTCGCCGTGTTCGCCGACCAGCCGTACAAGCAGGAGATCATCCGCAAGGTCACCTCCGGTTCGGCCGACGCCTACGACGCCGGCGAGGTGCAGGCCGGTGGGCCGGTCAGCGTGTACCGCAACACGCCCGAGTTCCTCGACCTGTGCACCGGCCCGCACGTGCCGTCCACCGCGAAGCTCGGACACTTCAAGTTGCAGAAGGTCGCGGGCGCCTACTGGCGGGGCAACGAAAAGGGTCCGATGCTGCAGCGGGTCTACGGCACGGCCTGGGAGTCGAAAGCGGCGCTCGAGGCCCATCTGCACCAGCTCGCCGAGGCCGAGAAGCGGGACCACCGCAAGCTCGCCGTGGAGCTCGACCTCGTGTCGTTCCCGCAGGAGCTCGGCGGCGGTCTCGTCGTGTGGCACCCCAAGGGCGCCACGGTCCGCAAGCTGATGGAGGACTACAGCCGGTCCCGTCATGAGCGCGGCGGGTACCAGTTCGTGTTCACCCCGCACCTGGCCAACGGCAAGCTGTTCCAGACCTCCGGGCATCTCGACTTCTACGCCGACGGCATGTACCCGCCGATGGAGATGGACAACGGCGTCTACTACCCCAAGCCGATGAACTGCCCGATGCACTGCCTGATCTTCCGGTCCCGGCAGCGGTCGTACCGGGAGTTGCCGCTGCGGCTGTTCGAGTTGGGCACCGTGTACCGCTACGAGCGGGCCGGCACGCTGCACGGCCTGCTGCGGATCCGGGGCTTCACCCAGGACGACAGCCATCTCTACTGCACCGCCGAGCAGCTGCCCGGCGAGATCGCCTCGCTGCTCGATTTCGTGATGAGCGTTCTGCGGGCGTTCGGATTCGAGGACTTCACCTTCCACCTGTCGACCAAGGATCCCGACAAGTACGTCGGATCCGACGAGATCTGGGACCGGGCGACCGCTGCGTTGCGCTCGGCGCTCGAGTCCCACGGCGTCGCCTACACGGTCAAAGAGGGCGACGCGGCGTTCTACGGACCGAAGATCGACATCCAGGTCCGGGACGCGATCGGCCGGACCTGGCAGCTCTCGACGATCCAGTGCGATTTCAACCTGCCCGAGCGTTTCGACCTCGAGTACGTCGGCGCCGACAACGCCCGGCACCGCCCGATCATGTTGCACCGGGCGCTGTTCGGGTCCGTCGAACGGTTCTTCGGGGTGCTCGTCGAGCACTACGCCGGCGCGTTCCCGGCGTGGCTGGCGCCGGTGCAGGCCGCCGTGCTGCCGGTGTCGAGCGACCACGAGGCCTACGCCCGCCGTCTCGTCGACCGGCTGGCCGCCGAGGGATACCGCGTCGAGCTGGTCCCCGCCGACGATTCCATCGGCAAGCGGGTCCGCACCGCCAAGATGCAGAAGCTGCCGTACGTGCTCGTCGTCGGTGAGGCCGACGCGCGCGACGGCACCGTCGGGGTCAACGCCCGCGGTGCAGAGCGCGAAGAGCGCGGCGTGCCCGTCGACGTATTCGTCGAACGGCTCGCCGCGGACGTGGCCGTGGCCCGGTTGGGCTGAGCGGTGCAGTTCGTCAGCCCGCTCGATCGCCTCTGGAACGGCTGGCGGGCCGAATACGTGGCGTCGATCCCACCGGTTCCCGACGCAGAACGTCCGGCGGGTTCGGTGTTCACCCGGATCCTCGCGTCGGGGTTGCCCGACAGCGAGACCCATGTGGTGCACCGCGGCGAGCGGTGCTTCGCGATCCTCAACGCGTTCCCGTACGCGGCCGCGCACACCCTGGTGCTCCCGTACCGGGAGGTGTCCGAACTCGAGGACCTCGACGCCGCCGAGACCGCCGAGCTGTGGTCCACGGTCACCGACGGGGTGCGGGCGCTGAAGGCCGCCTACCGGCCCGAGGGCGTCAACGTCGGGATCAACCTCGGCCGCCCCGCCGGCGGATCGATCGCGCAGCATCTCCACGTCCACGTCGTGCCCCGCTGGACCGGCGACGCGAACTTCATGACTGCGGTCGCGAACACCCGCACCGTTCCCGAGGCGTTGGGCACGTCGGCCGCTCGGCTCCGGGCCGCGTGGCCGACCCGGTCGTAGGCTCCGGCCCGATGAGCGACACGAGCGACCCGCCCGTCGGCCGGCCCCGCAGCACCGGCAGCGACGACGTCCGCGACGAGCTGCCCGCCGACCTCGACGCCCACGGGCACGTGGGTCCCTACCGGTTCCCCGACAACAGCCGCCGGCGGGTGCCCGGCGTGCTCTATCTCGCGATCGCCGTGCTGTGCGCCACCGCCTGGTTCGCGGCCGGTGACGACGCCCCGCTCGTCAACGACGGCTTCCTGTTCGCCGCCATCGTGCTCGCCGCCGTCGGCGCGTTCTCGATCGCGGCCGGGTGGCGGCTCGGGATCGACGAAAAAGGCGCCTTGGAGCGGGCGAGCGCGATCGTGGGCTGGCCGATCGGGCACGCCTCGGCGCAGCTCGCCTGGCGGGGCCTGCGCAGCCGGCCGACCTGGCGGGTGCTGTGCTACTCGGCCGAGGAACCGCCCCGCCGGCGGGGCTTCGTGCTCATCGACGCGGTCGACGGCAGCGAGGTCGACCACGTCGTCGAGGACAACCCGGAGGACTGGGCCGAACCCGCACGCTGAATCCGGCCCGGCCCCACCCGGGGCCCCCGGCCCGGCGGCGTCTACCGGGTCCGCAGCGCTTCGATCCGGCGGATGACCGCCGCGATTGCCGTCGCCCGCTCGCGCAGGTCCTCGAGCGTGACCTCGTCCCAGTCCTGGGCGCGGGTGGCGACGATCCGCTCCGCCACCGCCGCTGACGTGGCGGCCAGGTCTGCGCCCGGGCGAACCCCGAGCCGGCCGGCGGCCGCCGCGACCGCCGCGCCCACCTCGGCGGCCAAGGCCGCGGCCCCGGCCTCGTCGTCGGCCTCGTCGAGCGCTTCGCGGGTCCGGCGGGGGAAGGACCGGAACGCGACCGCAAGGTCGGCCGGGGACGACCCGGTCATGCCCGGGACGCCTTCAGCGACGCCGCTGCGCGCTCCACGAGGTGGGCCGGCAGCACGTCGTAGTGGTCGTGGGCGATCGTGAACCGGCCCCGGCCGCCGGTCATCGAACGCAGGTCGATCGCGTAGCGCAATGTCTCGGCCGTGGGCACCAGCGCCGTGATCTCCTGCTCGCCGTTGCCGATCGCCTCCGAGCCCTGCACCCGGCCCCGACGTGCGTTGATGTCGCCCATCACGTCGCCCTGCAGGCTGGACGGCACCACGATCCGCAACCGTGACACCGGCTCGAGCACCGCCACCCCGGCCCGGGCGAGCGCGTCGCGCAGGCCGTTGGCGGCGGCCAGCTTGAAGGCCATCTCCGAGGAATCGACGCTGTGGTACTTGCCGTCGAAGCACTCGATGCGCACGTCGACCACCGGGAACCCGTGCACCCCGCCCGCGGCCATCGTCTCTTCGACCCCACGTTGCACCGCCGGGATGAACTGGCGGGGGATCGCCCCGCCGACGATCGAATCGACGAACTCGAACCCTCGTCCCCGCTCGAGCGGCTCGACCCGTAGCCACGCCACGCCGTACTGCCCGTGCCCGCCGCTCTGCTTCTTGTGCTTGCCCTCGGCCTCGGCCCGGCCGAGGATCGTCTCCCGGTACGGCACCCGCAGGTCCTCGACGTCGACGTGCACGCCGAACTTGCGGGCCAGGCGTTCGAGCGCCACGGCGAGATGGATGTCGCCGGTGCCGTGCAGCACCATCTGATGGGTCTCGTCGTTGCGCGCGACGCGCAGGGCCACGTCCTCGGCCTGCAGCCGGTGCAACGCGCTCGACAACTTGTCGTCGTCGGCCTGCGTGCGGGCCCGGATCGCCACCCCGTACACCGCTGCGGGCGCCGGGAGCGGGGCCACCGTGACCGGCGTGCCCTTTGGAGCGAGGGTGTCGCCGGTGCGGGTGGCGGCGAGCTTGGCGACCGCCGCCAGTTCGCCCGCAACGAGCTCGGTGGCCGGCAGCTGTTCCTTGCCGCGGAGCCGGAACAGCCCGTGGAGGCGCTCGGCGGTGCCCGAAGCGGGGTTGACGAGCACCTCGTCGGCCCGGATCGTGCCCGACAGCACCTTGAACAGCGACAACTGACCGACGAATTGGTCGGCCACCGTCTTGAAGACGAAGGCGAGCGGCGGCCCCGATGCATTCGGGGCGACCTCGACCGTGGTCGGGCCGGCGGTGACCGCGACCGGCGGCCGGTCGGCCGGGGACGGGGCGATTTCGCACAAGAAGTCGGCCAGCCGGTCGACGCCGACCCCGGTCGCGGCCGAGCCGAGCACGACCGGGAACACCGATCCGGCGACCACGCCGTGGGCGAGCGCGTGCTCGAGCTCGGGGACGGAGGGCACCTCGCCCCCCAGGTACCGCTCGAGCAGATCGTCGTCGGCGACCACGATGCCTTCGACGAGCGCGTCGTGCACCTCGTGTTCGAGATCGGCGAGTTCATCGGGGATCGGCTCGCTGCGGTGCGTACCGTCCGGCGCGTACACGAAGGCGGTGTCCGACAGCAGGTCGGCGACGCCGCGGAAGGCCGACTCGAGCCCGAGGGGCAGCTCCAGCGGGGCGATGCCCTGCCCGAACGCCTCCCGGAGCTGGGTGAGCGTGCCTTCGTAGTCGGCGCGCTCTTTGTCGAGCTTGTTCACGAACACCAGCCGGGGCAGGCCCAGCTCCTCGCAGCGCCGCCAGACGCGCTCGCTGCCCGCACCCACGCCGTCGACGGCGCTGACGACGAACACTGCGCAGTCGACGACCCGCAGCGCAGCGTCGACCTCGGCGGCGAAATCGGCCCAACCCGGGGTGTCGACCAGCGTGACCCGGCAGGGTCCGGCCTCCTTGCTCGTCCATTCGAACGGCGCGAGCGCCAGCGACAGCGACAGGTGCCGGCGGTGCTCCTCGGGCTCGGTGTCGCACACGGTGGTGCCGTCCTCGACCCGGCCGGCGCGCGTGATCGCCCCGGCCCGCTTGAGCAGCGCCTCGGCCAGGGTGGTCTTCCCGGCGCCGCTGTGGCCGACCAGCGCGACGTTCCGCAACTGGGCGGTGGAGAAGGTGACCATGACGACGAACCCCCCTTCGTCGGCGGGCGAAGCCCGACGGGGCGCATCGTACGCATGCCCGTCGGAGACGGGAAGGGCCGGTGTAGCGTGGCGCCGATGTTCGACGGACGGTTCCGTGCCCCGATCGAACGGGCGGTCAAGCCCGTGGGGGATCGGCTACGGCGCACCCGCCTCACTCCCGATCACCTCACCGCGATCGGCCTGGTGTTCGCCGTCGCCGCCGCCGTGGTGATCGCCCGGGGTCACCTGTTCATCGGCCTGGTCCTCGTCGCGCTCGCCGCGCTACCCGACCTGCTCGACGGGGCGCTCGCCAAGGCGTCCAACTCCTCGAGCCCCCGTGGTGCGTTCTTCGACTCCGTCGCGGACCGCGTGACCGACGCATTGCTGTTCGGCGGCGTCGCCTGGTACCTCATCGACGACGGTGCGCTCGCGATGCTCCCGGTCGCCGTGCTCGTCGTGTCGCAGCTGATCTCCTACCAGCGGGCCAAGGCCGAGTCGCTCGGCCTGGACGCGAAGGGCGGTCTCATGGAACGGGCCGAACGGGTCATCGTGCTGTGCGTCGGGTTGCTGGTCGAGGTGCTGCTGGTCCCCGTGCTGTGGCTCATGCTCGTGCTCACGTCGATCACGGCGGTGCAGCGGTTCGTGAAGGTGTGGAAGCAGGCGGCAGTGGCCCCGGTGACCGCCGCGCGGATCGAGGCCCGCCGGCTGCGCCGCACCACCCGGCGCACCGCCCGGTCGAGTCAGCGGTCGGCGATCCGTCGGCGCCGCGCCGCCTGAGCCGTGGCACCCCCCGCCGACCGGGCACGAGACCCGTTGTTCGACGATCTCGGGCTCGCCTCGTTCAAACTGGCGTCGGCGGCCGTGCGCACGCTGCCGCGCACGCTCACCGATTCCTCGGCGGCGTGGCTCGGCCTGTTGTTCTCCCAGGGGATGCGCAACCGGCGGGTGATCGTCGAGCGGAACCTGCGCCGGGTGCTCGGGCCGCGCCTGGGCCGCTTCGAGCTGTGGCTGCTGGTGCAGGCGGCGTTCGACTCCTACACCCGGTACTGGGTGGAGAGCTTCCGGCTGCCGTCGCTCACCGACGCCGAGATCGACGCCGGGCTGCACACCGTCGGCTACGACACCCACGTCCTCGACGGCCTTGCCGCCGGCAACGGGGTGATCCTCGCCCTGCCGCACCTCGGCGGCTGGGAATGGGCCGGGCGATGGCTGGCCCAGCGCAACCACCGGCTCACCGTCGTGGTCGAACCGATCGAACCGCCCGAGCTGTTCGAATGGTTCGTGTCGTGGCGGCGTTCGCTGGGGATGGATGTCGTCCCGCTCGGGCCACAGGCCGGGTCCGCGGTGCTCAAGGCGTTGCGGGCCAACGAGATCGTCTGCCTACTGTGCGACCGAGACCTGCAGGGCGGCGGCGTCGAGGTGGAATTCTTCGGCGAGCGGACCACCCTGCCGGCCGGTCCGGCGACGCTCGCGTTGCGAACCGGGGCGGCGCTGCTGCCGACCGCGGTCTACTTCACCGGCACCCGCGACGGGCACTTCGGCCCCACCGGGCCGCCGATCCTGTTCGAGCGCACCAAGTCGCTCCGCAACGACGTCACGGCGCTCACCCAGGAACTGGCCCACCGCCTCGAAGCGTTGATCCGCCGATCTCCCGAGCAGTGGCACCTGTTCCAGCCGAACTGGCCGTCGGATCCGGGCTACCGCCGCTGAGCCGGCGGGCGCGGCCCGCAGCGCAAGAGGGGCTGCCCCCGTAGTGTCGGCGGCCATGGCCATCGCCGACCCGTCGCCCGCTGCGGTCGCCGCACTCGCACCCACCGGGGTGTTGCGCGCCGCGATCAACCTGAGCAACTTCCTGCTCGTCACCGGTCGCACCGACACCGGCGACCCGGTCGGGGTGTCGCCCGACCTGGCCGCCGAACTCGCCCGCCGGCTCGGCGTCGGGCTCACCCTGCTGCGCTACCGCTCCCCGGGCGAACTCGCCGACGACGCCACCGCCGGGGTCTGGGACATCGGCAACATCGGCGCCGAACCGGCCCGGGCCGAATCGATCGCGTTCACGGCCGCCTACTGCGAGATCGAGTGCACGTACCTCGTGCCGGCGGGTTCGCCGTTCACGGACGCCGCCGAGGTCGACGCCCCCGGCGTGCGGATCGCGTCCGCACCCCGGGCCGCGTACGACCTGTGGCTGGAACGCAACCTGCGCCACGCCGAGCTGCGCCGCCCGGCGACGCTGTCCGGATCGTTCGAGCTGTTCGTCGACGAGGGCCTCGACGCCCTCGCCGGGCTGCGGCCGGGCCTGCTCGGCGACGCCGCCAAGCTGCCCGGCTCCCGGGTGCTGCCCGGCAGTTTCTCCTCCGTGCAGCAGGCCGTCGGCACCCCGCGCGGGCGTGACGAGGCGGGGATCGCCTACCTGCAGGCCTTCGTCGAGGACTGCAAGGCGAGCGGCTTCGTCGCCGAACGCATCACTGCCCACGGGGTGGTCGGGCTGAGCGTCGCACCGCCCGCCTAGCCTGCGCCGGTGCGCATCGACATCGGCGGTGGGGTCCGGCTGTTCGTGGACGTCGACGGCTTCGGCTGGGTGCCCGACGGCGACCGGCTCGTCGAACGGCCGACGGTGCTGCTGCTCCACGGCGGCCCGGGGATGGACCACTCGTCGTTCAAGACCGGTGTGCTCACCGAGCTGCGCAACCTCGCCCAGGTGATCGTGTACGACCACCGTTCCCAAGGGCGCAGTGACGACCGGCCGCGCGACGAATGGGATCTCGACGTGTGGGCCGACGACGTCGTGCGGCTGTGCGATGCGCTCGGGGTGACCCGGCCCTGGGTGCTCGGCAACAGCTTCGGCGGGTTCGTCGCCCAGCGCTACGCCGCACGTCATCCCGACCACCCGGCCGGGATCGTGCTCAGCTCCACCGCGGCCCGACTCGACGCCGACCGCTCCGTCGAGGTGTTCCGCCGGCTCGGCGGCGACGAAGCCGCCGCCGCGGCGGCGGCGTTCCTGGCCGGCCCCACCCCCGAACAGGCTGCCCACTACCTGCGGGTGTGCGGCCCGTACTACACCCGTCGGCCCGGCAACCCGCTCGAATCCAAAGCGATCGTGCGCCGCGACGACGTGTCGCAATGGTTCTTCAACGGGCCGCACCGGGCGATGGACCTGCGAGACGACCTCGCCCGGATCGCCTGCCCGGTGCTCGTGCTCGCCGGCGAACACGACCCGATCTGCCCGAGCGAGTTGTCAGAGGAGATCGTGGCCGGCCGGCGCCGCAGCCCGTCGGTCCGCTTCGAACGCTTTGCGGCCGCCGGTCACGGCGTCTACCGCGACGAACCCGAGCGGGCGCTCGCAGTCGTGCGCGCCTTCGTCACCGGCGCATGAGCACGGTGGTTGCCGTCCATGCTGACGGCGCCCACCGGCTGTCCAAGGTCGCCCGCGACGCGGTCGTCCTCCTGGCGGGGCTCGGCGTGGCCGGGGATGCGCATTGCGGCGCAACGGTGCGGCACCGATCGAGGGTTGCGATCGATCCGACCCTTCCGAACCTGCGCCAGGTGCACCTGCTCGGGATCGAGCTGCTCGACGAGCTGACCGCCCGCGGCTTCCCGGTGGCGCCGGGCGTGCTCGGCGAGAACGTCACGACGAAGGGGATCGACCTGCTCGGCCTGACAACGGGGACGGTGCTCGGCCTCGGCGACGCGCTCGTAGCCGTGACCGGGCTGCGCAACCCGTGCGCGCAGCTCGACGGCATCGCCCCCGGTCTGCAGGCCGCCGTGCTCGCCCGGGGCCCGGCCGGCGAGCTGGTGCGTCGGGCCGGGGTGATGGGCGTCGTGGTCGCCGGTGGCACCGTGCGACCGGGGGACCGCATCGAGCTCGCCACGCCCCCCGGACCGTTCCGGCCGCTCGAGCCGGTCTGACGACGAGGGGCGCCCGTCAGCCGCTCAGACCCCGAGAAGCGTGCCGGCGTCGAGATCGTCGACCGCAGTGAAGGTGCGACCGACGAGCGCGTCGAAGAACGCCTCGCCGCGCTGGTTGGCCCGCTCGTAGCCGACGGTCGACACGAACATGACCGCGTACAGCAACGCACCCTCGCGATACCCGCGGCGCACGATCTCGCCGGGGAGCAGGTCTTCGCCGACCCCGTTGCGCCGCAAAGTGTCGATGTACGACTCGATCAGCTCGCGCTCGTGAGCCCGACGCAGTTCGGCCGTCAGGTTCGTGAGCAGGAAGTACACCAGGTCGCTCGAGCCGGGCACCCGCATCGGCATCTGCCAGTCGATCACGGCGAACTCGCCGGCGGCGCCGAAGAACAGGTTGTCGAGCCGGTAGTCGCCGTGCACGACGGTGACCGGCACCGACGCATAGGTCTCCATCCATGCCGGCACCTTGGGGGCGAACGCCTCGGTCCACCGCAGGGCCCGCTCGGGCACCTTCGCGCCGTACTGCTCGACGAACGCCGGCCACGACGACTCGAACATCGGCACGACCATCTGCGTCATCGGCCCGATCAACGGTGGCATCCACTCGAGATCGTCGAGCGACCGGCGGTAGAAGTGGGCGTGGAACCGGGCGATCTGTTCGACGGCCACCCGTGCGGTCGCAGCGTCGGCGCCGAGCACCTGATCGCCGGGCCGCATCGGTGCGAGGTCCTCGAGCACGAGCGCCCACCAGCCGGCTGCGGGATCGGCGAGATTCGCGTACGCCCGGGGGACCCGCACGGGCACCTCGGCGGCGAGCTCGGCGTAGAAGCGGTGCTCCCGGTCGTAGAGCCCCATGAGCTGACCCATCGTGCGCCCGGTCGGATCGGCCGTGGGCAGCTTCACGATCACCGACGCCGGTGCCCCCGGCGCCTGCTCGGACCACTGCAACCGGGCCCGGGCCAACTGCCCGACGAAGCCCTCACCCTGCCCGATGACGGTGAGCTCGGCGCCGGCGAGGGCTCCGTGGTCGGCGAGCACGTGGCCGAGCCACGGCACGAGGTCGTCCTGGACGCTGGTCGGTCGTTCCATGTGCGCACCCCCCGATGCGAGGGCCAAAGCCTAGGTCAGCGCTTCCCGCCCGTGCGCTCGACGGTCACGAGACCGGTTCGGACGCAACGATGCGCCGGGCGCGCAGGTCGGCGATCGTTGCGCCGTCGTAGCCCAGCTCGGCGAGCACGGCGTCGGTGTGCTCCCCGGCGAGCACACCGGGCCCGTACGCCGCACGACCGCCGCCGACCCGCACGATCGGCCCCCATCGGCGGTGGGTCCCGAACCGGGTGTGGGTGCACTCGGGGGTGAACCCGTTGTCCAGGAACAACGGATCATGGGCGAAGGCCTTGCCGGGGGTGGCGACATCGGCGCGCACGCCGGCCACCCCAACTGCGGTGAACGCCGCCTCCCACTCGGCGGCGCTGCGGGTGGCGAACACCGCCGCGAGGGCCTCGCCGGCACCGTCGAGCGAGTCCGCGCCCGTGTCGGTGAGCGTGTCGGGGGAGACCCCGAGCACGGCGGCGGCCCGGGCCCGTTCCGCGTCGCTGGTCACCGCCAGGAACAGCCAACCGTCCCCGGCGGTGCGGTGGAGCCGGTACCCCGGGCCCAGACCGTGCAGTGCCGGGTCGGGCCGGCGGCGGGCGGCCTTGCCGGCGTAGGCGACGGCGTCGTCGGCGTTCGCATACAGGTTGGCGGCGAGCATGTTCACGTACACGGCCTGGCCGATTCCGTGGCGTTCCCGGGCCACGAGCGCGAGCAGCGTCGCCGCAGCCGCGACGACCGAGGTGTTCGGGTCCGGGTTCGACTCGTTGGCCCGGATGAGCTGCCGGGAGATCTCGCGCACGTCGGGGAGGGTGGGGCACGGGGTGTCGAGCGCGACGCCGGACTGGAACGCAGCGCCGCCCATCGCCGCCCCGGCGCACGGGTGGGTGGCGGGCCGGTTGGCGCTCGGACTGTGGCGCCCGTAGCCCGCGATCGACACCCAGATCAGCCGGGGGTACTCGGCGCGCAACTCGGCCTCGCCGAGGCCGAGCCGTTCGGCGACCCCGGGCCGGTAGTTGTGCACCAGGACATCGGCGCCGGCCACCAGCTGCCGGGCGATCGCCCGGCCCTCGGGGGTCTTCAGGTCGAGGCAGATCGATTCCTTGCCGGCCGTCGTCTTCGCGGCGACGGTGCCGGCGGCGACCAGATGCCGGTACGGGTCGCCCTCGGGGACCTCGACGCGGATCACCCGGGCGCCGAGGTCGGCCAGCATGCTCGTCGACAGCGGGGCGGCGATGATCGTCGCGAACTCGACGACGGTGATCCCTGCGAGCGGTTCGCCCCGGCTCGAGCCCGACCCCGGCACGGTCGAAGCGGGCACATCGACCACTGCGGCCGCGGCCTCGGCCAGCACCTCGGCGCTGTGCTGGCCGACCGTCGGGGCCGGGCGATCGATCACCGCCGGCGTGTCGGTGAACTCCGCCAGACGGCCCGCCATCCGCACCGGGCCCCGGGCGGGGTCCTCGACGGTGACGACGTCGCCGTTGGCCACCAGATCGGCGTGGTCGAGCCCGGCGGCGGTGGTGAGGAACGGCTCGGCGGCGACGTTGCCGTTGGCGTGGAAGATCGCCATCCACTCCGCAGCCGTGCGTTCCTGGACCCGGGTGAGGATCTTGTCCCGGGCGACCTCGACGGCCTCGGGGCCCCATAGCGCAGGCGGATCGATGAACCGGTCGTCGGCGAGCAGGTCCCCGAGCAGGTCGATGGCGTCGAGGAACGCGAGCAGCAGGTGCTCGAGCAGGTTGCCGCACTGGATCCACACCCCGTCGGCCGCCATCACCGGGTGGTAGTTGAGCGTCGGCAGGTCTCCGCCGGCGGCGGTGATGTTGGGCGCCTCGATCCCCTGGCGTTCGGCCATCTCGACGATCAGCAGCTCGACGAGGTCGAACGGCAGCAAGCTCTGCAACAAGCTCGTCTCCACCCGCTGCGGGCCTCCGTGACGGGCGCGGGCCACCAACGCCGCAGCGATGCCCTGCACTGCGCCCATGGCGGCTACGTGGTGCGACACCGGCACCGCGCTGAACACCGGGCCGCCCCGACGCAGCTGGCGTTCGAACGCGAGCATCCGCCCGCTGCGGGCTGCGACCGCACCGTCGTAGCCGGGAAGCCCGGCGAACGGGCCGGTGGATCCCCAGCCGGTGATCGAGCAGTGGACCAGATCGGGGCGCAGCAGTGCGGCGGCCTCGGCGTCGACGCCCCAACGGCGGGCTCTCGACGGCGGTCCGGACACCACGAGCACGTCGGCCGTCGCGACCAGGCGGTGCAGGTCGGCCCGGCCGCGGTCGGTATTCAGGTCGAGCACGACGCTGCGCTTGCCCCGCAACCACAACGGGCTCGCAGCGAGGGACCTGAACCGGTCGCCGCCGGGCGGTTCCACCTTGACCACGTCGGCGCCGACATCGCCGAGCACCATCGTGGCGATCCCGCCGACGGGACCGGTCGTGAGGTCGAGGACCCGCAGGCCCCCCAGCGCGTGCGGCATCCCCCGACGCTACGACCCGGCCGCCCCGTCCCCCAAGAACCCGCGCCCGCCAGCGACCGGTGCGGCGGTGTCGTCGGTGCGGGCGGGGGGACTCGAACCCCCACGGTGTGAACCGCTGGAACCTAAATCCAGTGCGTCTGCCAGTTCCGCCACACCCGCGTGGCCGCCGCACGCTAGCGACCCGGCCCCTAGCCTCGCGTGGCGATGGACCCCCGCCGCCGTGTGCTCGCCCGAAGGGTCGTCGTGGCGGTCGTCGTCGTCGCCCAGCTCGGGTTCCTCGTGCGGGGGTACCACAGCCCCCAGCGGGAGCTCGGCTGGCAGATGTTCCCCGAGTCCACCGAATGGCAGGCCGAGGTGGTGCGCGTGCTCGACGACGGCCGCTGGGTGTCGGTGGGCGAGCCGTGGCCGGGCGGCTACACCTGGGCGACGCTGGTGCGCGGCAGCGGCCTGTCGTATCCGGATCAGCGCCAGCACGCCGATGCCGGCCTCGCCGCCGTCCTCGACGACCTCGAGCATGCGCTGGCCTGGGTGGCGGCGAACACCCCGGCCGACACCGAGACCCGCCGCCTCGACGCGGTCGTGCGCACCTGGCGCAACGACGCGAGCCCCGGCCCCGAGGTGCGCCTCAGCAGCCCGGCGCGTTCGTGACGGCCGTGCCCGGCACCGTGGCGCCCGGCCCGCGCCGGCGGGTCGAGGCGTGGCTCGGCACGCTCGACGAACTGCTCGGACGGCGCATCGTGTTCCGGGCCTTTGCCCGGCTCCGGGTGCTGTGCGGGCCGATCACGCTGTGGCACCTGTGGCCCTTCCTGGCCGACAGCCTCGAGGGACGCACCTACCGCGACGCCTACTGGCGCCCGTACGCCTCGTGGCTACCGGAGGTCCCGACCCCGCTGTACCTGGTGGTGCTGTGGCTCGGTGCCGGTGCGGCCATCGCGATGACCATCGGCTGGCGTGCGCAGGCCGCCACCCGGGTGGCCGCCGTCGTCGTCGCCGGCAACCTGCTCGTGTCGACCACCCACTTCCACAACAACCGCGCCTATCTCTCGCTGGTGCTCGCCGCGCTCGCGATCGGACCGTGCGATCGGCGCAACGCGGTCGGTCCGGCCTGGCCGTTGTGGCTGTTGCGGTTCGAAGCTTCCTGCGTCTACCTGGGCTCGGGGGTGTCCAAGCTCCTCGACGCCGACTGGTTCGCCGGCACGGTCACCTGGCAGCGGGTGGTGCAGGTCCGCGGCCTCGTCGAGGCCTCCCCGTTGCCGGGTCCGGTCGTCGAGCTGCTCGTCGATCCGGGGTTCCACACCGTGGCCGCCAAGGCGATCGTCGCCACCGAGCTGTTCATCGGGCTCGGCTTGTGGTGGCCCCGGACGCGACGAAAGGCGATCGCCGTGGCGATCGCCTTCCATCTGGCCATCTGGGTGTCGGCCGAGGTGCAGGTGTTCTCCGCGCTCGGCATCGCCGCACTCGTGATCTGGGCCCGGCCGCAACGGGCGCCGCAGCGCCCGGCGGATCAGCGTGCCGTCATCGGCACGTAGTCGCGCTCGCCTTCGCCGACGTACCACTGGCGGGGCCGGGAGATCTTCTGCTCCTTGTCGCCGAGCAGTTCCTGCCAGTGCGCCAACCAGCCCGCCGTGCGGGGGATGGCGAACAGCACCGTGAACATGTCGGTGGGGAAGCCCATCGCCTGGTAGATCAGCCCGGAGTAGAAGTCGACGTTCGGGTACAGGCGCCGGCTCTTGAAGTAGTCGTCGTTGAGCGCTGCTTCCTCGAGCTTGAGCGCGATGTCGAGCAGCGGGTTCTTCCCGGTGACGTCGAACACCTTGTAGGCGGCGTCCTTGATGATCCGGGCCCGGGGGTCGTAGTTCTTGTACACCCGGTGCCCGAAGCCCATCAGCTTGCCCTTGCCGGCCTTCACGTCCTCGATGAAGGCCGGGACGTTCTCGTACGAGCCGATCTCTTCGAGCATGCGCACCACGGCCTCGTTCGCCCCGCCGTGCAGGGGGCCGTACAGCGCCGCAGCTGCACCGGCGACCGCGGAATACGGGTCGGCCTGCGACGAGCCGATCACGCGCATTGCCGTGGTGCCGCAGTTCTGCTCGTGGTCGGCGTGGAGGATGAACAGGATGTCCATCGCCCGCTCCAGGTCGGGATGCAGCTCGTAGTCGCCGACCTTCCACATCATGTTGAGGAAGTTCGCCGGGTACGACAGCGCATTGTTCGGGTAGACGAACGGCAGGCCGACGGAGAACCGGTGGCACATCGCGGCGAGGGGTGGGCACCTTGGCGATCAGCCGGAGGATCTGCTTTTCGCGGGCGTCGGCGTCGAAGATGTCCTTCGCGTCCTCGTAGAACGTGCCGAGCGCCGCGACGGCCGAGATGAACATGCCGACCGGGTGGGCGTCGTAGTGGAACCCGTCCACGAACCGCTTGCGCATGTTCTCGTGGATGAACGTGTGGTGCGTGACGTCGTGGGTCCAGGTGGCGAGCTGCTCGGCGTTCGGGAGTTCCCCCTTCAGCAGCAGGTAGGCCACCTCGAGGAAGCTCGAATGCTCGGCGAGCTGTTCGATCGGGTAGCCCCGGTACCGCAGGATCCCGGCGTCGCCGTCGATGAAGGTGATCGCCGAGCGGCAGGCCGCCGTCGACAGATAGGCCGGGTCGTACATGTACAGGTCGGGATCGAGCTCACGGATCGCGGACGAGGGGAACACCCCCCCGGTGATCGGAACCGTGACCTTCTTGCCGGTGCGATCGTCGATGAGGGTGATGGTGTCCGGCACCTGGGC
>JBEIFW010000038.1:0-22296 GCA_040382215.1 Acidimicrobiales bacterium | reverse complement strand
GGCCTGTCCGGGATCGCGAAGCACGCGGTTCAGGCCGAGTTCGATCAGCAGCAACCACTCGGGGTGGAGCGCCTGGCGCAGCAGCACGACACCGTCCCGGGCGTAGGTGTCGCGCACCTCGGGGGTGATGCGGGCGGCGGCCTCGGCGGCCGACGTCGGTGGTGCCATGCGAGGAGTCTCGCGCCGCTCGGCTGGGTCAGCGATCGACGTACAGGACCGGGGCGGCCGGGTCACCGGCGTGGTGGGCCACGGCGAGCCGGTAGCGGCCTGGCTCGTGGATCCAGTTCCCTGCGTGGCGGACGGCGAGCTGGTCCCAGTCGACCGGGATCCGGACCTGGACCGACCCGCCCGCCGGCACGGCGACCCGGCCGAAGCCCACGAGTCGCTCGGTCGGCCGTTCCCACGCCGATCCCGGCAGGCCCCCGTAGACCTGCACGACCGTGGTGCCGTCCCGGGGTCCGGTGTTGGTCACCGTGACTTCGATCCCGTCCGTTGCGGCCGTGGCGTGCTCGAGCAGGAACGTGCTGTAGGACAGCCCGAACCCAAACGGGAACGCCGGCCGGTTCCCGTCCCGGGTCAGCTTCCAATGGCCGTGCCAGGAGTCGTAGACGACCGTATCGGCGTCGGGCTCCCAATGGGGCAGGTGGTCCTCGTCGGTCGGGATCGAGAACGGCAGCCGGCCCGACGGGTTGGCCCGCCCGAGCAGGACGTCGGCGACGGCGTGCCCGCCCTCCATGCCCGGGTACCACACCAGGGCGACCGCTGCGGCGGCGTCGAGCCATCCGGTCGTAAGCACGGCGCTGCCCCCCATGACCAGCACGACCGTGCGGGGGTTGACGGTGGCCACCGCATGCACGAGTGCCACGTCGTCGGCCGACAGCCGAATCGAGCGGCGGTCTCCACCGGCACCGAAGCCGGCATCGTGACGGCTCGTGGTCGTGGGCGGGCGTGACGCCGCAGCGATCGCAGCCCGATCGACGTCGGTCATCGGCGGGAAGTGGTCTGCCATGAGCCCGGCCGTGCCTGAGCCGTCGATGAACTCGCCCTCGTCGCGCCACGTCGAGCCGACGACGACGACGGCCACGTCCGCACCCGCTGCGACGGCTGGGTCGTGGTCGTGATGGACGACACGATCCGCCCCGAGTGCGAGCCTCAGCCCGTCGAGGATCGTCACGGCTGTGTCGACGAGCACCTCGCTCGAGCCGCGGTCGCCCAGGTTGGCGATGGCGGCCAGGCGGCCCACCACCGCAACCCGGTGGACGATGGCTTCGTCGATCGGGAGCACACCGTCGTTGTGCAGCAACGTGATCGCGGACGTCGCTGCCTCCCGCGCCAGCGCCCGGTGGGCCGGGCCGGCGACGGCGGTCGTGTCGACGGGTCGGCTCAGGACCTCGGCGAATCGCAACACGGTGCTCACGATCCGACCGACGGCGTCGTCCACGGCGGCCACGGGCAGGCGGCCGTCGGCGACGGCGGCGGCGAGATGCCCAGCACGCTGCTGGCGGAACGGCATCTCCACGTCGAGTCCGGCGAGCACGGAGGCAACGGGATCGCGCAGGCCGAAGATGAAGTCGCTTATCGTGAACCCCTCGAAGCCCCACTCGCCCCGCAGGATCCCGTCGAGCATCTCGGCGTTCTCGCCGCAGAAGGCGCCGTTGAGCGAGTTGTAGGCGCTCATCACGACGGCGACGCCGCTCGTGACGATGCGCCGGAAGTGCGCCAGGTACACCTCGTGGAGCGCTCGCTCGTCGGCGGCGACGTCGACCCGGAACCTGGCGTTCTCCATGGAGTTGCACGCGAAGTGCTTCACACAGGCCATGAGGTGTTCCTGCGCGCCGAGCGCGAGCGCACGTCCCATCTCGCCGACGTGGTGGGGCTCCTCGCCGTAGGTCTCCTGGGCGCGGCCCCAGCCGGGGTGGCGAAGCAGGTTGACGCACACGCCGCCGAACAGCGTGGCGCCTTCGGCGCGCGCCTCGATGCCGATCGCCTCACCGATCCGGCGTTCGAGGTCGACGTCCCAGGTCGCGCCCCGGGCCATCGACACCGGGAAACAGGTCTTGGACCCGATGACGCACCCTCGCGGCCCGTCGGAGAAGGCGAAGCCGTCGAAGCCGAGCCGGGGAACCGCGGCGGCCGGAAAGGTCCGGGCGTGGTAGCCGCCCGCCATCATCTCGAACAGTCCGGGCCAGGCATCGATATCCCCGTCGAGGCAGCCGAGCTTCTCTTCGAGCGTCATCGCCGAGACGACAGCGGCGGTACGGGCCGCCACCGCAGCCGGGTTGGTCGGGCTGGTCGGTTCGGTCATCGGAAGGCCTCGCTCGTCTCAGTAGCCGGTGTCTCGGCGCTGGCGGGCGATGTCCTGGGTCACGTCGCGGAACGAGGTGGCCAGGGATGTCGGGACGTCGATGACGAGCGGGCGGCGCAGGTCCTCCACGAGCTTGAGCGCATCGCGCAGCTCGGCAGTGCTGCTGACCGCGATCCCGTCGCACCCGATGGCGCGTGCGATGGCTGCGTGGTCGAACGAGGCGAACGACGCAGCGACGGCCTTGGCCCCCATGCCATGCAACACCCAGCCGAGGGCGCCGTTGTTGAGCACGAGGACCCCGATCGGCAGTTGTTCCTGCACTGCCGTCATGAGCGCGTGCATCGACATGGCGAATCCGCCGTCGCCGCATACGGCCAGCGACGGCCGGTCGGGCCGGGCCAGCTTGGCGGCCATCGCCGCTGGCACGGCATAGCCCATGCCACCGCCAGCGGCGGGCTGGAGGTAGCCACCGTCAGGGGATTGCGACCGGTACCAGTGCATCATGAACAGCCGGTTCTCCCCGGCGTCGCAGCTCACGTTGCCCTCGGGCCCGTAGACCTCCTGGAGGACCGAGATCACCCGCTGCGGCGCGAACGGGACCGCGTCGCTCGTGAACTCGGCGGCGGCCCATTCGCCAAGGCGGGCGAGGGCCTCGGCGACCCGGGCGGGTCCGTGCTGGGCTCGCCGACCGGGATGGGCGACGACGGCATCGAGCAGAGCGGGCACGAGCACCGCTGCGTCACCGAGCAGGACATGGTCGACGGGGTACGTCCAGGCGGCGTTGAGCGGCTCGAGCTCGATCTGGATCATCTCTTGGCGGGCCGGATCGAGCAGGTCGACGATCTCGTCGGCGGTGTCGTGGGGCCCAAGCTTCGTGCCGACGGCGAGCACGACGTCGGCCGAGCCGACGAGTTCGTTGGCGGAGGGCCACCCGAAGGGTCCCATCACCCCACCGGCCAGCGGATCGGTCTCGGGGAACGTGCCCTTCCCGCTCGCCGTGGTGACGACGGGAATCCCGAGGGCACGGGCGAAGGCCGCGAGTTCGGCCGTGGCCTGCCCGACGCGCACACCGTTGCCTGCGATGATCACCGGGCGGTCGGCGTCGGCGAGCGCGGCTGCCGCAGCGGCGACGGCGGCATGGTCGACGCCTCGCCACCGGCGGGGCAGGTAGCGCTCGGTCGCATAGATCCGTGGTTTGGACGACGGGCCGACGGCACCGCGAAGCGACGCCGAATGGAACACGACCGCGACCGGACCGGGCTCGCCGGTGAGCGCATGTTTGAGCGCGAGCTGCACGTGCTGGACGGCCTGGGCAGCATCGTGGCTCACCATCACGCGCTTGGTGACTCCGGCGAGCGCCGAGCGGGCGTCCCACGCGCCGTAGTCGCCCGTGCCGGACTGGTAGGGCCCGTGATGGGACAGGGTCCCACCGTCGCTGAGATCCGTCAGGATCACGATCGGCGAGCTGCCCATCAACGCTTCGAGGAAGCCCTGCCCGGCGTTGCCGGCGATCCACTCACCCTGCCCCATGACGACGAGCGGTCGTCCGGTGAGCCGACCGTAGGCCTCTGCCATCGCCGAGCCGATCGACTCTTCGCGGACCTGCACCGTTCGGATGGTCGGATGCCCGTGGAGGGCGGAGAACAGCGAGCCGGTGTAGCCCCCGGGCATGCCGAGCACCGCAGCGACGCCGGCCTCGGCGAGCACGTTGACGATGGCATCGGCGACGCGACGGTCGGCGTCGGGTGCGGCAGCGGTCATGTCCCCTCCCCGTTGGGCACCCGTCTCGCACGGGTATCCGACCGGACGGTAGCAAGGGGTCATGGAACTCCAGGGCAAGGTGGCTGTCGTGACGGGCGGCGGGCGTGGGCTCGGACGGGCCTACGCGTTGCACCTCGCGGGCATGGGTGCCGACGTCGCCGTGCTCGACGTCGATCTCCGATCGTTCGAGGCCTACGAGCGGGAGGCGGCGCAGCTGACCGCGGAGTCCACTGCGGCCGAGGTGCAGGCGCTCGGGCGCCGGGCGATGGAGCTCGAGGCCGACGTCGGCGACGCCGCAGCGGTGCGCGCCGCCATCGACCGCGTGGTCGAGGCGTGGGGTCGGATCGACGTCGTCGTCTGCAACGCCGGCGGCGGGCTGGGGACGCCAGCGCGGTCGAGGGCGTCGACGATGGACCTCGACGAGTTCGAAGCGGTGTTGCGCCGCAACCTCCACGGGACGGTGAACACCTGTGAGGCGGTGGCACCGGTGATGCGGCGCCAGCGGTCGGGGAAGATCGTGACGGTCTCGAGTCAGGCCGGGCGCCGGGCCAGTGCGGACGGTGGCTATGCCCACTACGGCACGGCGAAGGCTGCGATCGTGATGTACTCGCGCTACCTCGCCCAAGATCTCGGCCCGGACGGCATCACGGTGAACTGCATCGCGCCCGGCTACATCTCGACCGGACGCCTCTCGGTGATGTTCGAGCAGATCGGTGTCGAACGGCTTTCGAAGTCCGTTGCACTCCGCCGGCTTGGGACGCCCGAGGACTGCGCCCGCGTGGTGGGGTTCCTGGCGTCGTGCGCGTCCGACTACGTGACCGGAGCCCTGATCCCCATCGATGGCGGCTCGGTCACCTGATCCGAACGCAGCCCCGGGTCGTATACCGATGGGACCGACGGGCCGAGATGAACGCACTCGGCGTGTTCGGTCGGCCGAGGGTCGGTTCCAGGAGCGCAGTTCCGGGAGCACCACGGCATGATGATCGCTGCCGTCCCGACGTCGACGTTGCGGGTGCGAGCGACGATCGAGGCGAGCCACTCGGTGTTGTCGAGGCAGAACGAAGAGTTCTAGAAGTGGTGCTCGACGGCCCACACGACGTCGAAGCCGAGCTCGTCGGCGAGCAGCGCGAGCTGCGTCTCCTCCCGGCGACCCCCGTCGCCGCCGACTCGGTACGGCGCCGGCCGGGCGGCCGACAACGGCCGGCCCGCGGCGATCAGCGAAGGACGACCGGCACGGTGCTCGGCGACCGGTCGGCGATCGTGGGCTTCCACGTCGGTTGCGCCGCGAGTCGCATCTGCGGGAATCGCGCGAACAGCCGGGGGAGCGCAAGCCGCAGTTCGAGCCGGGCGAGCGGCGCGCCGAGGCAGAAGTGGCCACCGTGGCCGAATGCGAGGTGCGGGTTGGGGGAGCGGTCGAGGCGGAGCTCGTCGGGTGCGTCGAACACGCGGGGGTCCCGGTTCGCGGCCAGGATGCCGAGGAACACGGCGTCGCCGGTGGCGAGTTCGCGCCCACCGAGTTCGGTGGGTTCGGCGACGACGCGCATCATCACCTTCGCCGCGCCCTCCCACCGGAGGAACTCCTCGACGGCGCGATCGACCACTCCCGGTTCCTCCACCAGCCGCCGCCGCTGCTCGGGGTGTTCGAGCAGGCCGATCGCCGCCGAGGACAGCACCGAGGCGGTGGTGTCGTGCCCGGCGAACAGCAGGAGCGAGCAGGCGCCGAGGACCTCGGTGTCGGTGAGTTCCGTGGACACCGCCAGTGCGCTGACGAGGTCGTCGTGAGGGTCGTCACGCCGGGCGCGAAGCAGGCCACCCAGTACCTCGACGAACTCTGCGCCAGCAGCGCGGGCCACCTCCTCGTAGTCAGGTCGCCTCGTGGCGCCGAACACGACGACCCCGAAGCGGGCGGACCAGTCGCGCAGCCAGCCGCGCAGGTCGTCAGGAACGCCGAAGAGGCGTCCGATCACTGCGGCCGGGAGCGGGTGGGCGAAATGCTCGACGAGGTCGACCGGGCCCTCGAGGTGGTCGAGGTCGTCGAGGAGTCGGTCGCACACGGCGGCGACGTCCGCTTCGAGCGCAGCGACGGTCTTCGGGGTGAACCGGCGATTGAACGGCGCACGCAGCCGGGCGTGCTCGGGATCATCGTGGAACAGCATCCAGCCGTCGAGCAGTGCGATCGCGTCGCGGAGCGCGTCGGCGCGCGACCCGCTCAGCCGGGCGGTGAACGAGCCCATCCGCTCCGTCGACAACGCCGTCGAGCGGAACGCCGCGTCGAGTTCGGGATGGCCGATCACGAGCCAGGCCCGGTGCCGGTCGCTCCAGTGCACGGCGCCGTGCGGCCGAAGCCCGTGGAACAAGCGGTGAGGATTCTCGATCGCCTCGTCGGTGAGCAGATCGATCCCACGGTGCACGCCGGTCACCTCGAGATCATGCCCCATGGCTCTACGGACCATCGCTGATCACCGTGACCGGGGAGGATTTCTTGCAGCCCGTACGGGATTCGAACCCGTGCCGCCACCTTGAGAGGGTGGTGTCCTAGGCCACTAGACGAACGGGCCGTGCAGCAGCGGAGCAAGACGCTATCAGCCGGTTCGTGCAGCGCCCAACCGCACCCGCACGGCCAGGTGGGGCCCGACGATCGAGAGGTGGAAACGGCACAGGCCGGCCCGAGGGCCGGCCGGTCGCTGGTTTGCTGGGGAGCAAGGAATCGAACCCTGAATAACAGAACCAGAATCTGCTGTGTTGCCAGTTACACCACTCCCCACTGAGCGTGGAGAGGATAGCGGGCTGCACCGGCGGCTCGCACGGCGAGCCCGTTGCGTTCCCCGTCAGAGGGGACGGACGTTCTGCGCCTGCTCGCCCTTCTTTCCCGGCACGACCTCGAACTCGACCCGCTGCCCTTCCTGAAGGGTGCGGAACCCCTTGCCCTGGATGGCGGTGTAATGCACGAACACATCCGCCCCCTGTTCCCGTGCGATGAATCCGTAGCCCTTCTCGTTGTTGAAGAACTTCACGGTGCCAGTTGCCAACGTACTGCCTTCCTCGACCGGCGTGTCCCTGTGACGACGCCGGTGCAGCTCAGCCTATCTGCACCGGTACCTCATGGGTTCACGGGCTCCAGATGTTCGAAGCCGATCAGCTCGCCCACGGCGACGCCGGCGGCTTCCTTGGCCACCCGTTGCCACCATCCACCGTCGTAGGTCCGGTCCGGGGCCGTGCCGCTCGCCTCGAATCCGAGCTGCACCAGCATCGAGCGGCTCCGCAGCACGTGGTACGACGACGAGACGACGATGAGCTGACGTGCGCCGACCGAGCGAAGGAGAGGGGCGGCACCGTTCAGGGATTCCCATGTGGTGCGGCCTCGATCCTCGAGCAGGATCGCCTCGGCCGGTACGCCACGACGCTGGAGGTAGGTCGCCGAGGTGGCGGCTTCGGTGAAGCGGTCGCCGGGCTTCTTCCCGCCGGTGACCACCACGAGTCGGGCGCGGCCGGCCGACCACAGCTCGGCGACCGTGTCGAGTCGCGCTGCGAGCTCGGGTGAGGGTCGGCCGTCGTACTGGGCAGCGCCGAGGACGACGATCGCGTCGGCAGTGGCGGCGCCGTCGCCTGATGCGGCAGCGATCACCCGAACGATCGTCACCCCGTAGTACACGGCCCCGGTCGTGAGGACGAGCGCAGTGGCGGCAGCCAAGCGCCGGATCCATCCGGGACGGGTCCGCACCGGTCTCAGGAGCGTCGGCGCATCTCCAGAGTCCGGTTCGGTGGTCACGCTCGCGAGAATGCCGCCTGCAGGCGGGCGAGGGTGCGCGACCGGCCGAGCACCTCGAGCGATTCGAACAGCGGCGGCCCCACCGACCGTCCGGTCACGGCGACCCGCACCGGCGCCTGGGCCTTGCCGAGCTTCTGGCCGTGCGCAGCGCCGACGGCTTCGAGCGTCGCTTTGAGGACGTCGGCCTGCCAGGCGCAGTCCTCGTATGCGTGGGTGGCATCGAGGAGCACGGACCGGCCCGGGTCCTTCATCGCTTTCTCCCACGACGCCTGGTCGATGACCGGCTCGTCCAGGAACAGGAAGTCGACCATCGCCGGGACGTCTCCGAGGACCTGCACCCGGGTCTGTACGAGCGGTGCCATGGCGCGGAACGCCTCGGGATCGAAGGATGCGAGCGGCCAGGGCGCAGCCGGTCCGATCAGCCAGGGCGCGCAGGCCTCGACGAAGGCGTCCGGGTCGAGCGCCCGCAGGTACTCGCCGTTGAACGCGGCGAGTTTCTTCACGTCGAAGAAGGCAGGGGAGGCGTTCACGTCCTCGAGACGGAAGTCCCGCAAGACGTCTTCCCACGGAACGATCTCCCGGCCGTCGGGGGGCGCCCAGCCGAGGAGCATCAGGTAGTTGCGCATGGCGTCCCGCAGGTACCCCTCATGGCGGTAGTCCTCGAGGGCCACCTTGTCCCGCCGCTTGGAGAGCTTCTGGCGGGCTTCGTTCACCATCACCGAGACGTGAGCGAACAACGGCGGCGCCCCGCCACCGAGCGCCTCCCACAGCAACAACGCCTTCGGGGTGTTCGGCAGGTGCTCCTCGCCTCGGATCACGTGCGTGATACCCATGTCGAGGTCGTCGACGACGTTGGCGAGGATGAACATCGCTGCGTCATTGCCACGGACGAGCACGAAATCTTCGATGAGCGCGTTGTCGAACGTCGGGTTCCCTCGCACCAGATCGACGACGGTGGTCGTGCCGGTGTCCGGGGTGCGGAACCGCAGCGCCCGTCCGGGCCCGCGCCCGAGACGGCGGTCGCGGCAGTGGCCGTCGTACCCAGGTGTTCGGTTGGTGCTCGTCCGGGCAGCGACGATCTCGGCGGTGCAGTCGCAGTAGTAGGCGGACCCCATCGCGTGCAGACGCTCGGCTGCCTCGGCGTAGAGCGCACTGCGCTGGCTCTGGAAGTACGGCCCCTCGTCCCAGTCTGCGCCGATCCACCGCAGGGCATCGAGGATCCCCTGGGTCCACTCGTCGCGGTTGCGTTCGGTGTCGGTGTCCTCGATCCGCAGCACGAAGGTGCCACCGGCCTGCGTGGCGACGATCCGGTTGAACAGCGCCGTGCGGGCGCCGCCCACGTGGAAGTACCCGGTCGGCGACGGGGCGAAGCGGACGCGTACCGGACGATCCATGGACGACAGCACCCTAGCGAAGGCTCCGAGGTGGACGAGGGCGCCGGCGCGCATAGGGTCATGGCGATGACGAACGGCGACTCCGATCAGGGCAGGGACGTGGCCGACGAGGTGCTCGCCGACGAGGACCTCCGTCCGGTCACCGCTCCGGGCTGTTGGCGCACGCTGAGCGAGAGCCGGGCGCTCTACGAGGCGGGGGCGTTCGTGGCGGCTTCACCTGCACTCCGTCTGATCGGTCGGGGCGATCGCCACCCGGTGCTCGTACTGCCCGGATTCACGGCCACCGATCGATCGACGGTCGCGCTGCGCTGGTTCCTTCGCGGTCAGGGCTACTGGGTCCATGGGTGGAGCCTCGGCCGCAATGTCGGACCGACGCAGCGGATCCTCGACGGTCTCGACGCTCGCATCCAGTACGTCTTCAACCGGCATCGCCGGCCGGTGTCGATCGTCGGCTGGAGCCTCGGTGGCATCTACGCCCGGGAACTTGCGCGCCGGCATCCCGACGCCGTGCGCCAGGCGATCACGCTCGGCAGCCCGTTCCGGATGCGCCCGGACCAGGACCGCTCCAATGCGCAACGGATGTGGGAGGCGATGCGCCCCGCCTTCGCCGACGACTTGGGTTCGATGCTGATCCCCGAGTCCCGCAAGACGCCGTTGCACGTCCCGGCGACCTCGATCTACAGCCGGCGAGATGGCGTCGTCGCCTGGCACACCTGCCTGGAGACCGTCGGACCGTTCCGAGAGAACATCGAGGTGACCGGAACCCACAATGGGATGGGGTGGAACCCCGCAGTGCTCTACGCGATCGCCGATCGCCTGGCGCAACCCGAGGGCGACTGGCGGCCGTTCCAGGCGCCGCTGTTCCTGCGGTCCTGGTACCCGCGGGCCGCCTCCTACGAGCAGGAGCGCAGAAGACGGCGCAACGTCGCCGTGGCGTGACCGGCGTCGACGTCTGCGCCGAGCTGCTCACGTACGAACGCATGGAAGTGCACGAGGCCGTCCTCGAGCGGTGACTGGTAGGGGCCGCGCTCGTCTCGGCCTTCCCGTCGGAGTGCTGCGCGGCCCGCCTGCATCCGTTCGATGATCGCCCGGTCCTCGTCGGCGGTCTCCCCGTAGGCGGCCTGCTGGGCGGGCGCGAAACCTGGGTCGATCGCGAGGAGGTCGCGCGGGTAGAAGAACTCGACGACGTTGGTGAACCGTTCCGCGCCGTCGGGTACGACGGTGGAGACCACCATCGTGTGGGGGTACCACCCCACGGTGACGTTCGGGTAGTACGTCGCCCAGACGGCGGAGTAGGCGAGTTCACCCGGCTCGCTGTGCCGGGCCACGTGTTCGTGCCAGCGTCGGTAGGCAGGCGAGCCCGGGCGCCGGAGCCCGGCGGTCACGCCCACCCATTGCACGCTGCCCCACGGCGCCGTCGTCCACTGCAGCAGCTCGCAGTCGGTGAAACCCCGTAGCCCAGGGTGGAACGGGACCACGTGGAGGTCCTCGAGGTAGACCTCGACGAACGTCTTCCAGTTCGCCTCGTACCGTTCGATCTCGACGTGCTGGCGGACCCAGTCCTCGGCCGTGAACAGGTGGTCGATGCCTAGGGGGGCAAGGTCGCGAGCGACGTCGCGGGGCCCGGCGAACAACAGGCCGTGATGGTCCTGGAGCGGCCGGGTGGGCAGCCCGAGCGACGGAAGCTCGGCGAAGCGGGGCGCAGAACGCAACGAGCCGTCGAGGTCGTACGACCAGCGGTGCAGCGGACACACCAGCGATCGCCCGTTGCCGCAGCGGTCGACGATGGTGGCCTGTCGGTGACGGCAGACGTTCGACACGAGCCGGTGGTGGCCACCGTCGTTGACGATCAGCCAGCCCGGGCCGTCGACGGGCGACACCGAGCGGTCGCCGGGTTCGGGAGCCGACTGCGTGTGCCCGACGTATTCCGGCCCCGCCTCGAACAGCGCAACCCGCTCGCGCATCCACACGGACGGATCGAAGTACCAGGGCACCGGGAGAGCGGTCGAGGAAAGCATGAGCGTCGGCAACTTAGGTTCGTGGCGACCTCCGACGGTGACGGAGTGGCCACGTCATCCGGAGCGATGCGTTGCTGGGCGCCTCGAGCGCCGCAGGAACGGTTGTTGCATCGGCCCGTAACAGACCTTCCGTTGTCTCGACCGATCGGTCGCGGGTGGATCAGTTGTTCGTGATTCCGAAGACTTCGATCAGGGAACGGACACGACCGTGACGGTGCCTGCGGCCCCGTCGAGGGTGACGATCGCACCGTCGGGGATGCGGCGGGTGGCGTCGAGCACCGAGACGGCGCAGGGGATCCCGAGCTCTCGGCTCGCAATCGCCGCATGGCTCGCCACCGCCCCGACCTCGCTCACCACGCCGGCAACGGCGAGGAACAGCGGGGTCCACGACGGATCGGTGGTCGGGGCGATCATCACGTCTCCCGGCTCGAGGTCGTCGATCGAACCGGGGTCGAGCACCACCCGGGCCCGGCCGGTGACGGTGCCCGGCGATGCTGCGCTCCCCTGCAGGACCTCCCCGGCGGCCACGGTGGGCGCGCCGGCATGGGCGGCGCCGCGATGCGGCCATGCCGACAGCGGGGGCACGGGCGTCCCGTGCGAGATGATGTAGGGCGGTTCGAGACCGGCGAGCTGCACGAACACGGCTTCCCGGGCGCGCAGCGTGTCGAGCATCCCGTTCCCGTTGGCGACGAAATCGTCGAGTTCGTCGGCGAGCAGCTGGAAGACCTGCTCGGCATGGTCGAGCTGCCCGGTGGCTGCCCGGCGCCGGCCGAGCTCGCGCAGACACAGACGTGCCTCGTGGAGCACGGTGATCACGGCGTCCTTGCCCTGCTCACGCATCGCAAGCCACGCCGCAGCGGAAGCGGCGCCGGCCTGGAGCGTGCCCTGGGCGTCGGGGTCGCCGGCGAGTGCGGCGGAGAGCTCGCCGAGCAGGCGGACCCGTTCGGCCGCTGCGGTGGTGGCAGCCGCACGGGGCGAGCGGGCGTCGTCCTGGCGGCGGAGGTGATCGAGCATGCCGAGCGGGAGGGTCGGATCGGTGCCCCAGCTCGCCGCGCCGAGGTCCCACTCGTTCGGACCCCGATGACCGAACCGTGCCAGGAGTTCCTCGACGCCACGCCGAAACTCCGTCGCCTCGGTGCTGGTTCCCAGGCGTTCGAGCAGTCCGGGGACCCCGGCGTCGAAGGTTCCCTGGAGCTCCGCCGAGTTGCGGATCGTCCGGGAAAGGTCCCACATCGCAAGCGACAGCTCGGCCGAGGCTACGCCGCCCACCGCCGACAGCACGCGAACGGCGTCGTCGGATCTACCGAGCGCGCCGCACATGGCCTGCACGGCCCCAGCGCCGAGGGACGAACCGAGGCACACCTCGCAGTACGGGACCCAGACCTCCGAGACGATCGAGATCATCTCCCGGATCCGCCACAGCAGTCCGTGATCGGCCACCCCGTCGAGGTCGGGGCGGGCTCGCCGCGCCTGCTGCGCGGCGAGGACGGCGTCGTTGTGCCGACGGTACGGCTTGGCAGACATCACGAACGCCATCGATTCGCCAAGACGCCCGGCATGCACCGGTGAATCGTCGGCCGGATCCGGTTCGTAGGGGGGTACGCCTGGACGGCTGCCGAAGTAGGCGTTGTCGATCAGGTCAGGCGACGCCCCCGGCATGCGAACACCCATGACGCGGGGCAGCGAGAGTTGGTTGTAGAAGTAGCCGCCCCAGTTCCCGAAGACCTCCGGGGGATCGAGGACGAACTCGGAGTGGTCGACGACTCCGTAGTCGACGAATCCTTCGGCCACACCGGGGATCACGCCCCGCACCCATCCGAGGCTCCAACCCAACGGGGTGAACGGGGCCGGTCCGACCTCGTCGGCGTTGGCCCGCGTGTAGTGGGGGAACCGCGAACTCGTCGCCGTGTCGGTTATCCAGCGATCGGGGAGAGCCACCATAGGCCCCAAAGCTTACGAAGGGTCCCCGTCGGCGCGCGCAGTGCAGCGGAGGTTTCCGTCAGCGACGGCGGGTGAGGGCCGGGTTTCCTTCCGTCCAGGACACCGTCAGTACTCGGCGCCGTATCCGCCAGCCGGCCGAGGTCCGCACGACGTCGTCGTGGTAGGTCCCGGCGACGATCCAGTGGGGCCCTCCCTCGGCACCCTCGATGACGTGTTGGGCTGTGAAGTAGCACCGGTGGCGAGCCTGACCCTCGTCGAGGAGCGTGACCTCGTGGCACCCGTTGAGGTGGTGGCTTGCGTCGAGGGGCGATAGCGCCCCGCTGCATCGCGCCACGATCGCGTCCGGGCCGTCACACTCGACGCCGCCGAGCACGGCGGTTGCGTCGTCGGTGAACACCGTTCGCAACCCGTCCCAATCACGGGTGTCGAGGCTCCACGCGTACCGCACGGCCAGAGCCTGGATCTCGCGCTCGTCGAGGAGGCGCTGCAACAGTTCGTCGGTGCTCATGCCGCTGGATCCTCCCACGGTCGGCCGGCCCGTCGGCGCGTCGCTCACCGGCTCCGCAGGTAGCGGTCGAGCAGCGGCAGGGCGAGGCAGAGTCGTTCGCCGTCCGGGTAGAGCACGCCGCGGCGCACCAGCGTGCCGCAGCGGGGGGCCAGCGCCGACCGCTCGGGCGTGAACCAGTCGGGATCGCCGAGCAGGTGCGCGACCGCCGGGAAGGTGGCCTGTTCGCCGAGGTCGGCGACCCCGCGCACGATCCGGGTCTCGTCTGCGTCGAGCGCGTCGAGCACGGGGCCGAAGAAGCGGGTCGCGAGCGCATGCTCGGCAGCCACGACGGAGCCGAGTACGTCGTTGGCGGTGATCCGGGCCGGTGCGGTCGGAACCGGCCATGCCGCGCCCGCCATCGCCTGCACGAACCACGGCACGCCGGCACATCGTCGGGCGATCGCCCGCAGCGCCGCCTCGTCGATCGTGACGCCGGCGGCCTCGCAGGGTCGGCGCACGGCATCGACCACGGCCGCCGCATCGAGGCGCGCAAGGCCGACCTCGGAACAGACCGTCCCCCGTGGGATCGTGCCCGGCAAGCCACAGAGCACGACTGTCGCCCGCGATGGTTCCCGGCCGGCGCTCGCCACGGCCTCGAGTACGGCGCTCCGGTCGTCGGCAGGCGCATGGTGGGCGTCGTCGATCAGGACGACCGGTCCGCCGCGCAGGTCATCTTCGACGGCCGCGCGACCGGCGGCCCGGAGCGCGCGAGCCAGCACCGCGGACACCCCGCCAGCTCCGAGATCGGCTGGCGGGGTGTCGAGCGGAAGGTCGGCGCCCGCAGCGATGGCCACGGCGCGGGCCTCGGCCAGTTGCGGTGCGGGGGAGCGCCCGGCGCGCCGGGCGCGGTGGAGGGCGGTGGCCGCCAGGCCGCGCGCCACCTCGAGCATCAGCTCGCCCCCGGCGCCGAGCGGTACGACCACCGGGCTCCACCCGTGGCTGCGGACCTGGCGGGCGACCTCGTTGAGGAACACGGTCTTGCCCATGCCGTGGCGCGCCGTCACCAACAGCGGCGGCATCGCCACGCCGTCGGCCAGCGCAAGCAGGTGTCGGATCACCTCCGTCAGCTCCGCGTCCCTGCCGGTCAACGCCGCCGGCCGGACACCGTCACCCGCCTCGAAGGGGTTCGGGCCGGTCGACATGGTCGCAACTGTACGGTCGGTGCTCCGGGTGGACTGCGGACATCGACGGCCCGGATGGCACGATCCGGCCATGGACCCTGATCCGTTGTCGACCTTTGCGCCCGGTCTGTTCGCAGGCCAGGTGGTGCTCGTGACAGGTGGCGGGCGGGGGATCGGGCGCCGCACGGCGCTGGCGTTCGCCCGCCTCGGTGCCGAGGTCGTGATCGCCGCCCGCGATGAGGCTCGCCTCGAGCGGACCCGCGCGGAGATCGAAGCGATCGGGGTCTCGTGCCTGGCCGTGCCGATGTCGATCCGCGACCTCGACCAGGTGGATGCGCTCCGGGAGTCGGTCGTCGGCGCGTTCGGGCGCGTGGACCATCTCGTCAACAACGCCGGAGGCCAGTTCCCGGCCCGGCCCTCCGAGATCACCGACAAGGGGTGGCGCTCGGTGGTGGATCTCAACCTGAACGGTACGTGGAACATGTGCAGCCGGATCGTGCCGGTGATGCGCACGGCCGGCGGACGCTCCGTTGTGAACATCGTGCACAACCAAGTCATGGATCGCGGCGCCGTCCTGTTCGCCCACTCCGGCGCCGCACGCAGCGGCGTGGTGTCCCTCACGCGGACGATGGCGCTGCACCTGGCCCGCGACGGGATCACGGTCAACGCCCTCGCCCCGGGGCCCGTCGACACCGAGGGCTTCCGGGAGGACGAGGTCGCGAACATCGCCGAGGACACGGCGGCCTACACCGCTCAGGTCGTGCGGGACACGCCGATCGGCCGGCTGCAGCACCCCGACGAGGTCGCCGCCCACATCCTGTTCCTGTGCTCGCCGGCGGCGCGCAGCATCACGGGACAGTTGCTCGTAGCCGATGGCGGGCATTCGATGGGAAACCAGTCGGCCGTGTTCGGGCCCGATGTGGAGTGGTGAGCGCTTCGAGACCCTGTTAGAACGAAGAGGCGCGGCGCCCGGGGGGGCCCGCGTCGATAAGGGGGAACCATGAGGAGATCCGTACGGCTCCACGGCGCCGTCGCGCTGGTCGCCGCCCTCGGCCTCGTCGCTGCTGCCTGCGGTGACGATTCGTCGAGCAGCGGAGCGTCCACGACCGCCGCCGCATCCACCACGGCTGCCGCGTCCACCACCGCTGCTGCGTCCACCACGACGGCGGCCGGTGGCGCGACCACGACCGCTGCCGGTGGCGGGTCGGGGAGCACCTGGTGCGCCGACCCGATCGACACCTCGATCGACAAGGTGAACGGCACCAACGCCGGGGCGGTCAAATGGGTCCTGCAGTGTGCCGAGAAGAAGCCGCTGAAGGCCGCCGGTGATCCGATCGTGCTCGCCGCGATCACGCCCGAGGGCGACCCCGCCGGCACCTTCCCCGAGTGGCAGAGCGCCTCGAAGGCGGCGATCGAGTTCCTCAACCAGGAGCTCGGCGGCATCGGTGCGGACTACAAGACCGGCAAGCCCGGCCGTCCGCTGAAGATCGAGTTCTGCGCCACGGCGATCAACCCGGCCGACGTGACGAAGTGCGCGAACGAGCTGGCGGCCAAGAAGCCGTTCGCCGTGCTGCGCAACATCAACTTCTTCGGCAACGACATCCCGATCTTCCAGGCCGCGAACATCCCGGTGGTCTCGGCGAGCCTCGTGACCGTTCCGGACTTCACCACGCCGGGCACCATCGGCATCGCCACCGGTGCCGGCTGCGTCGGCCAACACACAGCGCTGGTGGACGCGATCACCAAGGACCTCGGCAAGAAGCGCATCGCCGTGCCGTGGGCCGACACGCCCCCGGGCGTGGTCTGCTACCACGATCTCGAGAAAAAGCCGCTGCGCATCCTCGCCGGCAAGGTCGACGGTGACCCGGCCGTGAAGGGCAAGATCGCCGGCCTCGAGGACATCGGCGTGCCGATCAAGCCCGCCACCCCGGACATCACCGCTCAGGTGCAGCAGGTCCTCGACTTCAAGCCGGACGGCATCATCTTCTCGGCGCAGAGCGCCGACTGCTGGAACTTCGTCAACACCCTCGGCAAGCTCGGGTGGACGCCGGCGACCTGGCGCAGGGGATCTACTTCCTCGGCTCGAGCCAGGCCCGCGCCGCCCAGACAGATCCGTTCCTCGCGTACCAGGGCAAGGTGCTCGCCGACAAGATCGGCAAGTACGGCAAGAAGGAGGACGCCACGAAGGGCTTCGGCATCAACGGGTTCAACTCCACGTTGACCACGGCGATGCTGCTGAGCCGTTCGGCCGAGAAGGCCGGCGGGCTCGACAAGCTCACCCAGAAGGGCTTCGTGGACTACTCGCTGGCCACCACCTTCGAGCACGCCTTCGGCGGCACACCCTTGAACTGTGCCGGGGCTCCGGCGCCCTACAGCGCTGCATGCTCGCCGTTCACGAACCTCACGCAGTGGGACGGCGCGAAGTACATCACTAAGCGCGCCAACGTGAACGGTGTCTACCTGGTGAAGGGCACCAAGATCGACACCGGTTCGGGCAGCTGAACCTGATTCGATCGCTCGGTCCTCGATGACCGTCAGGGGGCCACGCCTTCGGGCGTGGCCCCTTGCGCGCCCGTGGGATGATGTCGGCACCCGGTGCTGCGGGGGCAGCACGGGTCCATCACTTGGGGGACCACATGAACAGCAAACGGCTCGTCCGTGCCGTTGCGGCGTTTGCCGTGCTCGGCATGGCCGCCGCAGCCTGCGGCGACGACTCGTCGGGCTCGACGGCGTCGTCGACCGCGGCGGCCACGACGGCGGGCTCGACCACCGCAACAGGCGCTACCACCACAGCCGGGGGCGGCGGTGGCGGGTTCTGCCCGAACAAGCGGGACGATGCGATCGACGCAAACGAGGGGAAGGGCGCAGGTTGGCTGGCGTGGGTGATCGAATGCGCCAAGGCCAAGCCACTCAAGGCCACGGGGGATCCCGTGGTGATCGGGTTCCAGAACCCCGAGGGCGATCCGGCGGGGACGTTCCCCGAGTACCAGAAGACGGCCAAGGCGGCCGTGGAGTGGATCAACAACGAGCTCGGCGGTGTCGGCGCCGACTGGACCACGGGCAAGCCCGGCCGGCCCATCAAGCTCGAGGTCTGCGTGATGGCGATCAACCCGGCCGACTCGACCAAGTGCGCCAACGAGCTCGCGTCGAAGAAGCCGTTCGCAGTGTTCTCCAGCCTGAACTTCTTCGGGAACCACTTCCCCATCTACCAGGCGGCGAAGATCCCCGTGTTCGTGGGCACCCCGATCACGGTCGCGGACTTCACCGGCCAGGGCGTGTTCGCCATCGGTGACGGCGGCGGCTGCGTCGGGATCCATACGGCGATGGTCGAGTGGGCGGCGCTGGGTCTGAAAAAGAAGCGCGTTGCCGTGCCGTGGGCGGACACGCCCCCGGGCGTGGTGTGCTACCACGACCTGGAGAAGAAGCCGCTCAATGTGCTGAGCGGGAAGACCAAGGCCGAAGCGGCCGAGTTCAACTCGGTGCCCGGCCTTGAGCAGGTCGGGGTGGCCATCAAGCCCGGCGTGCCGGACGTGACGCCGCAGGCGCAGCAGGTACTCGACTTCAAGCCCGAGGTGATCATGTACTCGGCGCAGGGCGCTGATTGCTGGACGTTCGTGAACGCGCTGGGCAAGCTCGGCTGGACGCCGGAGAAGATCCCGTTGGTGCTCAGCGGTGCCTGCTTCGACCTGCAGAAGCAGAAGGAAGCCGGAGCGCTGGCCAAGGGTGTCTACTTCATCGGCACTCGTGCCTTCGGGGCCGATCCCACGCAGATCGCAGCCTTGACCGGCCTGCAGAAGACCGTGTCGCAGTTCTACGTCGACAAGACCGCGCAGTACGGCGCCAAGGAGGATTCGACCAAGGGATTCGGAACTGCCGGCTTCAAGGGCCTGATGCTCATGTACCACCTGCTCAACGACCATGCGTCGGCGCAAGGTGGGGCGGACAAGCTCGACGGTGCCAAGTTCACCGAACTGGTGAGGACCACCGACACGCACTACACGTACGGCGGGTCGCCGCTGTCGTGCAGCAAGGCGCCGGCGCCCTACGTCGCGGTCTGCAACGCGAGCGCGAACGTGCTGCAGTGGGACGGCACAGCAGCCAAGGAGATCCAGCAGCTCCCGAACCCGGTCCGGCTGGTGAAGGGCACCCAGATCGACACGGGCGGCTGAGCCCGGAGAGCTGATCGAGGTTCGTGCGGGGGGTGGGACCTCCCGCACGAACCTCAGGCCAGTTCGGTACGGCTCGGACCGGCCGGCGAACCTCGGAACATCGACGAAGAGTCGAAGCCGATCCGAGTGCTGGGCACGACCTCGATGACGACTCGCCCCGGAGTGTCCAGGAACCGGGCGAACGCCGCCTGCTGGTCGTGGGCGCCCGGACGGACCACAGCAGCGAGCGCCGGGTAGAACCACCCCTTGGTGGCCGGGTCGACGTGGAGCACGGCCCGCCCCTTGTAGGTGAGCGACTGGCTGGTGCCGATCCCGGTACCACGGGAGGAGATCGCCACCGCAACGCGAGGGTCACGCTCGATCGCTGCGATCCGCTTGCGGCGCCGGGTCGCTGTGAGCCAGAAGCGGCCGTCATGCCAGACGTAGTTCATGACGACGCCGACCGGCTCGCCGGCCCGGGTGGTCCACATGAACGTGCACTCGTTCTGCCGGACGAGCAATTCGGACTCTCGCTCGGGGACAAGGACGAAACCGCTCACGTCCTCGAAGTCGGCGACGTGATCGTCGGGATGCTCGGCCACGTCACATCCCGCTCCAGCCGCCGTCGACGGCGAGGACCTGGCCGGTGACGTAGCTCGACGCTTCGGACACCAGGAACAGCACTGCGCGAGCGATGTCCTCGGGAACGCCGGGGCGGGCCAGTGCACCGAGGCGGGCCCTGATCGCCGGCCCGCTCAACCCGGTGGCCACGCTCGGCGTCCCCTGGACCGCCGGCAACTCGCCCCGGGCGATGCGCGCCAGTGTCTCCACCTGGATGTAGCCCGGCGCAACGGCGTTGACCCGAATGCCGTGCGGGGCGACGTCGACGGCGAGGGATCGAGTGAACTGAATCGCACCGGCCTTCGCCGCGTCGTAGTTCACACCGATGCAGGGAATGATCCCGTCGACCGACGCGATGTTCACGATGCGGCCGGCGCGGCCGGCGTCGATCCACCGGCGCACGACGGCACGGCTGCAGTGGTAGAGGCTGTCGAGGTTGACCCGCACCAGCTTGTGCCACATCGCCGGCTCGAGGTCGTAGATCGGCCCGGCGGTCAGGTACGAACCGGCGTTGTTGACCAGCACGTCGAGCGAGCCGTGCCGGTCGACGATCTGTCCGACCGCTTCGGCGACAGCCTGGTGGTCCGTGACGTCGACGGCGAGCGCCTCGGCCCGACCCCCGGCGTCGCGCAGGGCGTCCGCCGTGCGCCGTGCTCCGTCTGCGTCGACGTCCGCCACGACGACGAGCGCGCCGGCGGCGGCGAGCAACGACGCGATCCCCTCGCCGATGCCGGTGGCGGAGCCGGTTACCACGGCCACCTGACCGTCGAGCGACAACAACGATCCGACGCGCTGGCTGTCCATCCGTCCTCCTCGGGCCTGAACGATGCCTCCTGTTTACCGGACCCGCCGGCCGACCACCTGGATGCGGGAAATGCCGAGCACAGTCTGACGTTTCGTCAACGACCTGTGGTTAGCTCGCCGTGCCTCGCAAACGGTCAGGGCCGTCGGGCGGGGACACGCATCCACAAGGGGGAGAACCATCCACGTGCGTACGAAATCAGGAGCGTTGAAGCTCGCAGCCGTGGTGGCGGTCGCCGGACTCGCCGTCGCTGCGTGCGGCGACGACAGCAGCAGCGGCGGGGCCACCACCACCGCCGGGGCCACCACCACCGCCGGGGCCACCACGGCCGGCGCCACGACGACGGCCGGCGGCGCCGCTACGACCGCGGCCGGCGGAGGAAGCGGGTCGAGCTGGTGCGCCGACCCGATCGACACGTCGCTCGACGCGAAGAACGGCACCGGAGCGGGCTGGCAGAAGTGGGTCATCGAGTGCGCCGCCAAGAAGCCGCTCGTCGCGACGGGCGACTCGGTCGTGATCGGCCTTCAGAACCCCGAGGGTGACCCAGCGGGCACCTTCCCCGAGTACACGAAGGCTGCACAGGCTGCGGTCGTGTTCCTCACCAAAGTACTCTGCGGTGTCGGGGCCGACTTCAATGCGGGCAAGCCCGGTCTAGCTGTGAAGCTCGAAGTGTGCAAGATGGCGATCAACCCGGCGGATTCGACCAAGTGCGCGAACGAGCTGGCTGCGAAGAAGCCGTTCGCCGTCTACTCGACGCTGAACTTCTTCGGTAACCACTTCCCGATCTACCAGCAGGCCAAGATCCCGGTCCTCGTCGGTACCCCGATCACCGTCGCCGACTTCACCGGCGAGGGAGTCTTCGCCATCGGTGGCGGCGGTGGCTGCCTCGGCGTCCACACCGGCCTCATCGAACTCGCCACCAGCAACCTGAAGGGCAAGCGCGTGGCGGTGCCGTGGTCGGACACGCCGCCTGGGGTGTTCTGCTACCACGACCTCGAGAAGAAGCCGCTGCGCATCCTGTCGGGCAAGACCGACGGCGACGCTGCGGTGAAGGGCAAGATCCCGGGCCTCGAGGACATCGGCGTGCCGATCAAGCCTGCGACGCCTGACGTGACCCCGCAGGTGCAGCAGGTTCTCGACTTCAAGCCGGACGTGATCGTGTACTCGGCACAGGGTGCCGATTGCTGGACCTTCGTGAACACTGCGACGAAGCTCGGCTGGACGCCCAGCAAGACCCCGTTGGTCTTGTCCGGTGCGTGCATCGACCTGAACAAGATCAAGGAGGCCGGGGATTCGGCGAAGGGCATCTACTTCGTGGGTGCCACCCCGATCACCACCCCGCAGGACCTTCCGGCGGGTCTCCTGAAGGACCAGGCCACGGTCTACGTGAACAAGATGAAGCAGTACGGCGCCGGTGAAGAGTTCACCAAGGGCTTCGCGACTCAGGGCTTCCTCGGGCTCATGCTCATGCACGCCGTGGCGAACGACCTGGCGAACGGCGATCCGGCGAAGCTGAGCGGTGAGGCGTTCCTCACCGCCATGAAGGCGACGAAGAACCGTCACGCCTTCGCCGGCACGCCGATCAACTGCGCCGACACGGACAGCACCTACAAGGCGGTCTGCAACTCGACCGTCACCGCCACCCAGTGGGACGGCGCGAAGTACAACGTGATCCGCGAGGGCTACTCCGGGGTCTACCTGGTGAAGAACTCGAAGATCGACACCGGCCAGGGCTGAGCCCGTCGGTTGTGGCTGCGGGTCCGGGGCGGTACCGCCCCGGACCAGCAGTCGTTCGAGTCACGTTTACGCCGGTGGCTCTCGAAGGGCGGTTCATGTACTGTGCCGCCAGTCCAGAACGGAGTCGGGGGG